>JAKACA010000134.1 GCA_021796455.1 Actinomycetes bacterium | reverse complement strand
TCCAAGACAGGCGGGATCACCGCGGCTGAGACGGTCCCGACCGGGGCGGCATCACCCGTCATACCTCGTCCCCCAGGTAGGCTCGGCGCACTGAGGATTCGCCAAGGACGTCCTCAAGGGTTCCTGCCCCGATGATGCTGCCGAAGTCCATCACATAGACCCGCTGGGCAAGACTATGGACGAGCTCGAGATCGTGCTCCACGACAAGTGTGGCAATCTGGCGCCGTTCGCAGATGTCCCTAAGAAGGGCAGCGAGCCTGGCACTTTCGAGCGAATCCAGCCCGGAGGACGGCTCGTCCAGGAGGAGGAGCCTCGGACCTCTCATGAGTGCCCTGCCCAGCTCCACGAGCCGCCCCTGGCCGAGGCTGAGCGACTCGATCGGTGCGTCGGCCAGCTCCTCCAGTCCGAGCTCGTCGAGGAGCTCGTCAACCCGAGCGATCTCGTCTCGCCGCGGAGCGCCCTTCCAGAGGAGATCCTTGAGGAGAGACCCGTCGCCGCGGCGCTCGCGCTCGGCCACGAGCATGTGCTCGCGTGCCGTCATAGCCGAGAACAGCTCCAGGCGCTGAAAAGTTCGGCCGATCCCAAGGCGGGCACGGCGGTAGACGCCGAGGTCGTCGATGCGCTCTCCGGCGAGGTCGACTCGGCCCCTGTCGGCACGCTGGACCCCGCTGATGCAGTCGAACAGCGTCGTCTTACCGGCACCGTTCGGTCCGATGAGGCCGACCGCCTCGTTCGCGCGCACCTCGAGCGACACGTCATCGAGCGCACGGATCCCGCCGAAGCGCTTGCGCAGGTTGCGGACCTCCAGCAACGCCGTCATGTGGCAAGGCCGTTCCCGTCCGGCTGCCGCCTCAGGTGGTCCAGCACGAACCGCTTGGAGACCTCTACGACGCCTTCTGGGTGCAGCACATAGACGATGACACCAGCCCCGAACGCCAGCTCGAGAAGGCTCGAGTACTGCGTCGGGAGATCGTTGGTGAGCACCGTGTTCAACAGGACGTAGGCGACGCCGGCCTCGATGGCCCCTTCGATGCTCGAGACTCCGACGATAGCGATGACGACGACGAGCACCAGCGATATGAGAGTGTTGAAATCGCTGGAGGAGACGCTCCCGTCGAGCGACGCGTAAAGCGCACCCCCGACGCCCGCGATCCCGGCGCTCAGCGCGAACACGATGATCTTGAGCCGCGCCGGGTTGATACCGATGGACGCCGCCGCCAACTCGCTTCCCCCGAGCGCCGCGAGCTGCCGCCCGGTCGTACCTCGCGCGACTGCCCTCACTACGGCGATACATACACAAAGGACCACGAACACGAGAAGAAAGTAGGCCCGGTTGCTCGTGAAGTTGATCGAAGCGAGCTGAGGACGAGGCACGTTGATGCCGCTCTGGCCGTTTCCCGACCATGAGTACTGGAAGCCGATGTTGTCCGCCAGGAGACCGAAGGCCAGCGTCGCGAGAGCAAGCGCGAGGCCGCCGAGCCGAAGCGACGGCAGGGCGACGACCACGCCGACCGCTGCGCTGGCGGCGCCGGCCAGGAACATCCCGACAATGATCGAGAGCCCGAAGTGGTCTGCCAGCTGTCCTGCAGTGAAGGCGCCCACTCCTACGAATGCTGCCTGGCACAGTGATATCTGGCCGCTCATCCCGGTGAGGAGGACGATCGAGAGGAACACGATCGCGAACACGAGCATCTCGGTGATGGTGAACACCCAGCTGCCCGAGATCCAAGTCATCGTCGACGCGACGAAAGCTCCGGCGAGAAGCACGATCGTCCCGCGAGATGCCCGCCGGAACAGCGGGCCACCGGTTGACGAGGACAGCGGAGCGGGAGGAGGGTCGCAGCCAGCCAAAGGGTCGTCGGAGCGTGCCCACCGCTTACGGAGCCTCGGCAGGAATACGAGGAGGCCCAAGAGGACCACGAAGGGGAATGCCGGGCGAAGCCCGGACGAGAGAATCTCACCGGACGGCAGGTAGCCGCTCAGGAGCTCCTCTGCAACTCCGAGCAGTATCCCGCCGAAGAACGTCCACGGCAGGCTCTTCAAGCTACCCGCCGCGGCCGCGGCCACCGCGGCCACGAGAAGGTCGGTGAAGCTGATTGACTGCAGACCCCCAAATGCCGGGGCGAGCATGACTCCAGCCAGACCTGCGAGAAAGCTCGAGAGCATCCAGCTCGCCAGACCGACGCCCTCCGCGTTGACACCGGCGAGCGACACCATTCGAGGGCTCTCCGCCATCGCCTGCATGCGAAGCCCGATCTGGGTGAAGTGGAACATGAGGGACAGCAGGAGAGCGACTGCCGCGGTGACGACGACCGTGGACAGCTCGGTGCCATCGATTGTGGCGCCGGCGGCGTGCAGGTAGATGGCCGAGGGCGACAGCCAAAGCGATGGGGGGTTGATGAGCTGGTCCGCGCCGAAGGCCACCTCAAGGACGGCGGGGATCGCTATCAACATGCCGAGGGAAGCGACGAGCTTGACCAAGGGAGGTTGAGTCCGGACGTGCCGGTAGAGCACCGCCTGCAGCAAGGCTCCGAGCAGGGGTGCGCCGAACACGACGGCGACGAGGAAACCTGCCCACACCGGCCAGCCATCTCGGACCACGATGAAGAAGACGACCGCAGAGGCATATGCCTGCGCCCCAAAGGCGAGGTTGAACACGTCCGAGGTCTGGTAGGTGAGGACGAGACCCATCCCGAGGAGGGCGAATACACATCCATAGGGCAGTCCCGGGATGGCGTAGGAGAGCGCCTGGCTCACCGCGGCTGGTCAGCCCCCCGGGATGGCTGCGGGCGGCTTGACGACAACCACTTTGTACGACGATGGCTGGGGATAGGCCAAGCACTTGAACACGGTGGGGGGCGAGCCGAAGACCGGGACAAACCGGGAGCCTTCGACGCGGACGAAGACGTTGCAGTCCAGCGGTCCGACCGAGGTGTGCTCGAGCCGCCAGTCGATCGGCGCCATCAGGCCCCCGGTGAAGGAGGTGAGAGAGTTGATGGCCGCGACAAGACGAGAGCGCGTGAGATCGCGCCCGACCATTCTGAGCCCCGTCACGAACATCTCGGCGCTCACCCAGCCCGCAAGGGACGGCTCGCTCGGCTGCTCAGTGGGGAAGTACCGGTGCATCTCCTTCAGGTACAACGCCATCTCCGGGTACCGCGAAGGCTGCGATATGCCCGACTCGAAAGGCACGTGGCTGACAAGCAGGTAAACGCCGACCATGAGCGCCGCGCTGCGCTGAAGGGCCGATTCGTCGTAGCCGTCAAGCCAGTACTGGGTGGCCGACGTCATTCCAGCTGCCTTGAGGGAGCTCGAGAGCACGAGGTTGCCCGCGAGGTCGAGGCAGCTGGCGACAAAATCGACGCCGGCGGTGCGCATCCGCTCGACGTCGGCGCTGAGCCCGGCGACCGACGCAGGCGGTGTAACGGAGAAGTCGGTGAACTTAACGGGGACGTGGAACTTCGCCATCGTGTTCTCGATCCCCTGGCATGCCTGCCTCGACTGGCTGAGGTTGTAGGCGATTATCCCGACTCGTTTCGCGTGCACCTGCTCGGCGACGAAGGCCGACTCGTACCCCGGATGCTCGAAGTCGGTGAAAGACCCGTCGTAGCCGAACAGGCTCGGACCGTCCGACCACTGTGGATTCACGTTGTAACCAAACGTCGGGACATCGTTCTCAGCCAGGTAGGCCGCACCGCTGAAGCTCGGAGTCGCAACGCCTACGACGGCAAAGACGTGATCTGCCTGGACGAGCGCGCGTGCCTGCAGGACATCGATCGAAGGATCTGACTCGTCGTCCAGCTGATCGCTGCTGGGGTAGTCGATCCTGCGTCCATCGATCCCCCCAGCGGCGTTGACCATGTCGAAGTACGCGCTCACGCCCTGAAACACTGGAGCGAAGGCTCCTGGAAGTGGCCCGGTGACAGAGGCGATCCCTCCGACGAGGATGCTGTGGGCGGTGACACCATCGGTGTTGCCCCCCTTGCTGACCACTGCCTTGGCGTTGCCGCATCCGGCCGCGACGAGAGCGAGCACCACGAGGCAAGACACAACAAGGCGTTGTCGCATTGTCCACATTCTTGCCGGTCCGGCCATGCGAGCCGCGCATGGCGCGCTGGCTCGCGTAATCTTGGCGCGTGCTGGTGATCCTGGTCAGTCTCGCAGCTGCCATGGCCTTTGCCCTCGCCGTGGTCCTTCAGCAGCACGCAGCGGCAGCCCAGCCCCCCAGGTACAACTTGAAGCCGGCACTGGTGCTGAGGCTCGCTCGGCGCCCGCTGTGGCTCGCGGGGATCGCCGCAAGTGCCGTCGGAACTAGTCTCCAACTCGTAGCACTCTGGCACGGCTCGCTTGTCACCGTGCAGCCGCTGCTCGTCTGCGGACTGCTGTTTGCCCTTCCTATGAACGCGCTGTGGCACCGGCGCAAGCACCCTGGAGCGTTGGAGATAGTCGCCGCAGGCACCGTCTGCGCCGGGCTCGTCCTCCTCCTCATAGCTACAGACCCGCGTCGCGGCAGCGGGTCAGGCGCCCCCTGGGGTTGGGCAATTGCTCTTGGCTCGCTGGCCGCCGCTGTGGCCCTGCTCGTCGGGCTCTCTCGCTCGGCGAGGCGATCTATTTGGCGAGCGGGTCTGCTTGCAGTAGCCGGCGGGCTCGTAAACGGCCTGTCTGCCGCGTTCATCACCGGCATGGCGCGCGAGATGGGCTCCAGCTGGCATCGCGGTCTACCTGCCGTGATCGCCGCCACCTTGAGCAACTGGGAGACCTATGCCTTCTGCGCGAGCCTGCTCCTGGCAGTCCTGCTGGTCCAGAGCGCATTTCAAAGCGGCCCCATCCGCTGGTCCCTCCCGGCCCTCACGGCGGCCAATCCGATCGCAAGCGTTCTTCTGGGCGCGACCCTGCTGGGCGAGAGGGTCCGCTCGGGGACTTTTGCCATCGCAGGCTCGGTGATAGGCCTCGGGCTCGTGGTCGCGGGGATCCTCGCATTGTCGTCCTCGGCACTGCTAGGCAGCGAGGAGGGTGAACCGAGCTCGACGGCTCCCCATCCTCGAGGCGAGGGCTTGATCGCGATCGACAACGACGTGGCAGTAGGACTGGCGGGTGTGCCGAGCACCGCGCTCGGCACACCGCTCTAGGGCGCCGGCGGCCCCGCTGGGAGAGTGGGAGCTGGCCCGAGGAGGAGACCAAGGGCGGGCTTGCGCCCTACGATGGAGATGTGAAGGTATCGACGCGAGGCGACTACGCGAGCCGGGCACTTCTCTCACTCGCGCTCCGCTCAGGCGAGGCACCCCCGACGTCGGTTCGGGACATCGCGGAACGGACGGGCCTCCCCCAGCCATACCTCGAGCAGATCCTCCTCGCCTTGAAGGGCGCGGGCCTCGTCCGGTCCAAGAGGGGCGTCGGAGGCGGTTACGTGCTGGCGCGGGCCCCCGAGGAGATCACCCTTGGACAGATCGTGAGCGCCGTCGATGGCCCGATCATGGCAGGCGACTTCGGCCAGCCGCACGAGAACGGTGCCTGCGACCACGAGGGCCAGTGCGTGCTTCTCACGGTCTGGGCGGAGGTCGGCGATCACATGCGCCATCATCTCGACTCCTTCACCCTGGCGGACATAGTCGCGCGGGCACGTGGCGGGCTTGCTCCGGTCGGGCCCCTCGACTGACGGCCGAGCGCCTCTCAGCTGTTCCAGGCGGCAAGCACCGGCCACTCGTGCTCCCAGCCGAGGATGCCAACCATTGCCGGGCGCAGGGCAAAGCACCTGGCCTCAGCAGCCCCGAGCCCGAGCCAGCGCGAGGTGAGCACCCGCAGCACATGGCCATGGGCGAACAGGATCACGTCCTCGCCTCTAAGGATCGGATCGCCGCGAAGGCGCTCGATCACAGAGTCGACCCTGTTGCCGACATCCTCGATCGTCTCCCCGCCGGGACAGCCGTCGATGAAGAGATCCCACCCTGGTCGGCGAGAGCGAATTTCTGCGGTGGTAAGCCCCTCGTAGTCGCCGTAGTCCATTTCGAGGAGCAGGCTGGTCGTCTCTGCAATCTCTCCGTAGCCAGCGAGCCTGCAGGTATCGAGGGCCCGCTCGAGAGGACTCGAGAGCACGAGGGCCGGCTTGAGCCCGCGCAGGCGCCGTCCGAGCGACCGAGCAGCCTTCTCGCCATCCGGGAGCAGCGGCAGGTCCGTAAGACCTGTATGGCGCCCTGCGATGCTCCAGCTCGTCTCGGCGTGACGGGCCACGACCACTCGGCCCGGCGCGCGGGACTTGTCCGAGTACACCGCTCTTGACACACCGGTCTGGGAGGATGCATCGTGCGGGAAGGCCTGGATGGACACTGGGCGCGCAGGTTAGCGGCAAAGCGCCGCGGAATGAGCGGAGCCCTCGAAGTGTTGTTTCGTGAGAAAGACGTGGACGCGATGAAGAGGAGACACGGAAATTTCTGCCAATGCCACCACTGAGTACTCCGCAGGAGAGGTGACCTCGCCTGAAAGAGGGGTGGGTGGAAGTGGTTCGAACGCGCCCGATCTGATGCGCCTGTTCCTCGACGACCTGGGCAAGTATCCCCTGCTCAGCGCCGATGCGCAGGTAGAGCTGGCCAAGCGGGTGGAGCTCGGGGACGAAGAGGCTCGCCAGCAGATGATCGGCTCCAACCTCCGCCTGGTAGTCCACTGGGCCCGGCGGTACCAGGGGCGCGGCGTCGATCTGGTCGACCTCGTGCAGGAGGGAACATTCGGCCTGATGCGAGCCGTGGAGAAGTTCGACTGGCGGAAGGGCTTCCGTTTCTCGACTTATGCCACCTGGTGGATTCGCCAGTCACTGCAGCGCGCGGTGCAGTCGAAGGGAAGGGCGATCCGACTACCCGAGGATGCCCTGGCGGCTGAGCTTGAGGGGGATCCGGACCAGGCACGGCTCCCGCGCGTCGTCGCCAGCCTCGACCAGCCGCTCACGAGCGAGGCAACGGCAACTCTCGGCGATGTGGTTGCCGCTGACGAGGTGCCTTTCGAGGACGACCTCGTTCACTCGATCAGCTTGAGCCGGCTCGAGGCTGCCATCGACCGCCTGCCGGAGCTGGAGCAGTCTGTAGTTCGACTGCGCTTTGGGCTCGACGGAACGCCTCCAGCCTCTCTCGAAGCAACCGCAAGATCGCTTGGCATAGGGGTTAGGCGAGTCAGAAGGATAGAAGCCTCCGCACTCGCGTTTCTGGCACAGCAGCCCGAGGTTGAGGGCGTCAACGACGCCGCCTGAGTCCCTGAGTCCCTGAGTCCCTGAGTCCCTGAGTCCCTGAGTCCCTGAGTCCTACTGGGGCGAGGAGCGCTTGCTCAGGAGAACCGCTCCAGGGCATTGCCATAGTCGTCTGGTGGAGTGGCCTGGAACTCGAGCGGCTCGCCGCTGCCAGGGTGGATGAATCCCAGCCTCGAGGCATGGAGCATCAGCCGGTCCACTCCCGATGACCGCCGCGCTCCTCCGTATCGGGTGTCACCGAGCACCGGATGGTCGATGGCTGCAAGATGGACACGTATCTGGTGTGTGCGACCCGTTTCGAGTCGGAGCTCGAGCTCTGTGGCAACAAGCGGCTTCGAGTACCGCCGAAGTACTGCATATGAGGTTCGAGCCTGTCGGCCATCTCTCACGACCGCCATTTTCGTCGGATCCCTTGGCGAGCGACCGATGGGTGCGTCGATGAGGCCGGAAGCCGCCTGCAGGCTCCCGAGGGCGAGAGCGAGGTAGGTACGCTTTGCCGTGCGGGCCGCCAGCTGTCCAGTGAGGCTCACGAAGGCGCGAGGGGAGCGGGCCACCACGAGGAGACCGGACGTCTCCTTATCCAACCTGTGAACGATGCCGGGCCGCAGCGACGATCCAAAACCCTGCTCTGGAAGCCCCGCCAACTCGGGATAAACGCTGAGCAGGCCCGCGACGAGCGTCGTCGCATGACTACCGGCCCCGGGGTGCGTGACGAGCCCGACCGGCTTGTCGACGACGATGACATCGTCGTCGGCGTAGACCACCTCGAAGGCGACCTCACCCGAAGACGCCGGGATCACTGCCCGCACCTCGACCTCCAGCGCCTCCATCTCCACGGTGATCAGATCCCCTGCTTTGAGGTGCCTGCTCTGCTGGGGCGTCTGCGCGCCCGCTACCGTGACCCCGCCAGCCGCGATGACCCGTCCGATCTCGGAGCGAGGTCGACCGGTGAGCAGGGCGAGCGCCCGGTCGAGTCGCTCGCCAGATAGTGCACCGGGCACCACAAACGACTCCGTCGTCATTCCTGGCCGCCAGAGTCCGGGCCGCCAGAGTCCGGGCCGCCAGAGTCCGGGCCGCCAGAGTCCGGGCCGCGATGTCCTGGGCCGCGAGAGTCCAGGTCAGCCACCTGGTCTGGCCCAGGACCTGACGGTG
>JAKACA010000133.1 GCA_021796455.1 Actinomycetes bacterium | reverse complement strand
TCGCTCGCGGGCCCCCCACGGGCTGCTGCTGCTCGGGCCGATTCTCCACTTCGCCCGTAGAGGTCCGCGATTCAGCTTCGGGGCGGCACAGAAGCTGCTCGCGAGCCCGCTCGCGGGGCTGCTGGTGGCCTCAACGCGACCGGGACAGGGTCACCGGCCGCGCGATATGCCTCCACGGCCACCGGTCTCACAGATGCCAACAACGCGGGCGAGGCCCGGTCGGCCAGCATAGAGCGGAATTCGGCCACCGCGGAACGAGCGGAGTGGTCGTCCTGGTACAGAGCTACTCCGTCATATGCACGCGCGAGCGCGTACCCGGGTGCCGCTTTCACCGCGGCCAGGATCTCCGCATCACCTCCGGCCACGACTCGCCGGTTATGCGACGCGAGCCCGGCCAAGCGGACAAGCCAGCCGGCATCAGCCAGAGCTTGCGGCTGCTCCGGCGCGAGCTCGAGCACCCGATCGTAGACGGCCACGGCTTGCAGAAGATCCTTGTTGGACGCGAGCACGCCGGCCTCCGCGAGCTCGACTCTTATCTCGGTCGAGCGCTGAAGCGTGCTGGGGCGACTGCCGGCAAACGGCGCCACCCCGGCAAGGGCCAGAGCCACGAGCGCCCCCGCTACTGCGAAGCAGGCGACCGCCGACCATCCGAGAACCAGGCGGTGCCTGCGGCGAGCGAGGAATCTTCGCGCGCGAGCTGGCCCCTTTACTGCCGGCGGAGCCTCATCTCCGCGACCGTCGCCCAGCGCGGCGGCGACCTTTTCGAGAGCAATCCCGATGACGGCTGCCCTCTCCTCGTAGCGGGTTCGCAAGCTTGCGTAGTCAGTGCCATCGAGCTCGCCCGCGGCGAGCTCACCGTCGAGATCGTCGAGAGACTGCCGTACATGGACAGCCTCGTCCTCCAGCTCCTCGCGCCTTCTAGCCAGCACTGCCGATCGCGTCCTCACCGGCGCGCGCTCGGCTGTGCGAAGGCGTCTCGGCGCTGCCGGCGCCAGAGGAACCATCCGAGGGCTGCTGCAGCTGCACCAATGGCTCCGAGAGGGACGAGGTACAGGGCACGGTCGATGCCGGCCGCCGGCGGCAACAAGAGGCCACCTGGCCCGTAGTCAGCCACAACTGCCTGCTCGACTCGTGCGTTGCTCCACCCTTGGTGGACCCAGCCGGCGACCTGGTTGCGCAACGTCACCGCCGATGGCGCCGCCGACTGGGCGATTGACAGATCCTCGCATGCAGGGCACTTGATGATGCTGTCGAGGCGGGAGATGCGCGCGGCCGCTGAGCTGACGGGTGGGTTGATGCTGCCGACCACGAGCAGGCCGGCGGCGACCACGAACAGCACTCCCCATGAGATCCGGGAGCCCAGCACCTTCGTCACAGCCCTCTCGCCTGCTCCTGCTCTATCCAGGTCACGACTTCGCTCGAGGTCACTGCCCCCTCTATCGAGGCGACCACTCTCCCCGAAGGGTCGACCAGATAGGATCTTGGCAGCGACCCGACTCCGTAGGCCTCCGCGATGAGGCCGCTACCGTCCACCACAGATGGCCAGGTCGCACCCTCGGCGGCTTGAAAGGCCCTTCCGTTTCCCTCACTGTCACCGTAAAGCACGCCGAGCACGCCCGTGCGAGCTCCGCCTGGGCGCGCATAGAGAAACTGCTCGAGTTGAGGGTCTTCCTGCGCGCATACGGTGCACCAGGAGGCGAAGAAGTTGACGATTACCCAGCGTCCACGCATGGAGTCGAGCGAGATCACAGATCCCGAGAAGCTCTTCGCGACGATCGGAGGTGCCGTCTTGCCCACAAGCGGGCTGTCGGCCATCACCATCGTGGCGGGCGGGCGGGTCGCGAGCACGGCCACGAGAGCGAGGGAGGCTACAGCGACTCCGGCCGCCGACCACCGCGCCACCTTGAAACGTTGGCTCCTCACTCCCGCACCCCGACCGGCAGCTGACTAGGTGGCTTTGCCGGATCGCGCTCGACGGACCCTTGCGCTCCCGAGCCAGCCCCACCTGCAAAGGGAGCCTCTTTTGCCGCGCTGTGGCCGGTGGCGCTGTGGCCGGTGGCGCTGTGGCCGGTGGCGCTGTCGCCGGCCGCGCTGTCTCTGCCAGGCACTTCAGGGGACTTGGCCCCGGCGCCTGCGCGGCGGCGCCTGCCCGACGGCACGGCAGCCAGGAGCGCACCGAAGCCCGTCGTCACTCCGCCGATCCAGAGCCACATGACCATCGGCTGATCGATGACTCCGATCGAGGCTGGGCCCTTGCCCGAGGCCGACACGGCACTGATGGTGAGGTAGATGTCGCGGCGCCAGGACGAGTCGATCGCCGGAGTCGCGACTCCGTCATAGCCGGTGTAGTCGCTGATCGCCGGATGGAACGCTGCGCCGTCAACATAGACGAGTCCTACAAGGCCGCTCCGGTTCGGCTGGCTGAAGCGCTTTGCCCCCCCGTAGGTGATCTTCTGGCCCTCATAGGCGACACTCTGGCCGACCGCCATCTGGAACGTAGCCCGATGACCGTAGCTCGTCGCAGCCGCCATGCCGACGGCAACGATCACGACGCCGAGGTGGACGATCATGCCTCCGTTGGAACGACCGACAAACGCCCGCCACCAGGGCGTTCCGCCCCGATGGGCTGCACGCGAGGCGAGGATCAGCTGGCGCAGGGCCGATGCTCCGGCCACAGCCGCCATGCCGAAAGCAGCAAGTGGGGTCAGTCCACGGACACCGAAGGCTACGCAGAGCGCCACGACCGCGACTCCTGTCCACGCCGGGATGGCGAGACGAGATCGCAGGACTCCCGACGCGGCCTTGCGCCAGGGCAGGACCGGGCCGACCGCCATGAAGAAGAGCAGGGCAAAGCCGATCGGAACGACCATCGAGTCGTAGTAGGGGGTGCCGATGGTCAGCTCCTGCTGGTTGATCGCCTGAACGAACAGTGGGAACACCGTGCCGATGAGAACCACGAGCGTGAAGGCCGCAAAAAGCAGGTTGTTGACAAGAAAAGCGCCCTCGCGCGACACAGGTGAGTCGATGGAGCCCTTTGCGCGGAGCCGGTCGCCCCGCCAGAAGATGAGACCCACCCCGGTCGCCACGACGGCACCGAAGAAACCCAGCAGCGCCGGGCCGATAGAAGCCGAGTCGGTAAAGGCATGCACCGAGACGAGCACGCCCGAACGCGTGAGGAAAGTGCCGAGGATGGTGAGCGAGAAGGCTGCAATCAGCAGAGAAAGGTTCCACACGCGAAGCAGCCCGCGGCGTTCCTGCACCATGACGGAGTGGAGGTATGCGGTGCCACACAGCCATGGCAGCAGGGCGGCGTTCTCGACCGGATCCCATGCCCAAAAGCCGCCCCAGCCGAGCACCTGGTACGACCACCATGCGCCAAGAACGACGCCGACCGTGAGGAAAGCCCAGGCAAAGAGCGTGTAGCGTCGCGTCGCGACGAGCCAGCCCTCACCGAGACGGCCCGTGATGAGAGCCCCGACGGCGAAGGCGAACGGGACCGTGAAGCCGACGAAGCCGAGATAGAGGAACACGGGGTGAAAGGCGACGAGGACGTTGTCCTGCAGCAGCGCATTCGGCCCCTGCCCGTGAAGCGGTGCCGCTCCTGAGACCTGTACGAACGGGTTGGCCGGTCCCGCCATGAGCCCGAAGAAGAAAGCGGCCACCACAAGGCAGACAAGAAGCGCCCAGGCGACCAGCGGATCTGTCGCGCGGCTCCGGAACCTCCGAGCTACTACGGCAATGTAACCCGCCAGCACGAGCGCCCACAGAAGGATCGAGCCCTGCAGCGCGGACCACATGCCCGTGATCGAGTAGAGCACGGGCGTGACGCGGGCATTGTTGTCTGCGACATATGCAAGCGAGAAGTCATGGCTTAGGAGGGCATGCTCCATCGCCGCGGTCGCCAACACCGCCCCGCCGAGCACCCCCCAAGCCGCCCGCGGGGCGGTCGCAAGCCAGGTGGGGCGGCGCGTGAAGATGCCTACGGCGACGACCATGACACCGCAGACTGCCGACACGAGGCCCAGGGCCACGCCGACCTGCCCGAGAATCGCGTTCACGAGCTCTTGGCCGGCGAGGCTCTCACGCGCCCGGGGTGCGCCGCGATGTAGGCGGCAGAGTGCTTCACCATGATCTCGTTGGAGGCGAACAGGTTGCTCGAGCCGACGAAGTGCCCTACGAGCACGACGGGGATCCCCGGCCTGAACATCTGGGGTGGATTGCCCGTGTTCTCGATCTTGACGGTGACGCCCGACGACGCGATCGCAAAACGGTAGACGTCGGTCCGCAGGTGGCGGACGCTCCCGTGAACTACGGTTCCCTCGATCTGGAAGTCAGCGTTGCCCAGCTGTGCGCGCTCGGCGACTGCCTCGTTCGCGGTCTTGAAGAAGACGATCGCGGAGGTGAGCCCCTTGAAGACGAGGAAGCCGATGGCGGCAAGGATGACGGCACCGACGACAGCCAGTCGCCGGCTCTTGGAGCGACTGCCTCGCGCTCGGCGACGCGGCGGGCGCGGCGAGACGGCCTGGCTCAAGGTGAGCGCGTCGGGTGACTCGTCGTCGAAGTCCTCCAAGGGCAGGTCGCGCCTGGTGTCGAGAGTCACGGCCGCTCCAGGTTCGAGTGGCCCCGAGGCGGTTGCAGATCGATCCCCGTCGAGCCGGGCGGGGGCAGCCGTCGCCTGGTCGCCCGCTCTCGTGTCACGAGACTCACGGCATAGCTCACGAGCGTGCAAAGAACGATCGCATAGCCTGCTTCGGTGTAGCCGCTCACCGGACGGCCTCCGCCCAACGCTCGGCCAGAGCGGCCTCGAGCCCCTCGTCACCCTCGCGGTCCCGCAGCACAGCCAGGCGGTAGCGGTGTGCCATGAGCCAGATGTAGGTCAGGGTGAACGACACGAAGCCGAGCATCAGCGTCCATGCCATGGAGCCATGGACGTAGCTCTTCCCGGTAGCGAGATTGACCGTAGGGCCCTGGTGGAGGCTCCGCCACCACGAGACCGCGAAGAAGACGACCGGCACGTCCAAAAAGGCGACCAGTCCCGCGACCGCGGAACGGCGCGCAACCGTCTCGGGATCCCCTGGGACATTACGAATAGCCAGGTAGCCGAGGTAGAGAACGAAGAGCAGCGCAGTCGTGGTGAGAAGAGGATCCCAGGCCCACCATACGCCCCACGTCGTACGCCCCCATATGGATCCCGACACGAGCGTCAGTCCCGTGAAGACGACGCCGACCTCGGCTGAGGCGCCGGCCAGGTGGTCGAAACGCGGATGGCGCGTCCTTGGCCAGAGGTAGAGCAGGCTCGAGAGAGTCGCCATGCCGTACGCGACGAACATGACCCATGCGAGGGGAGGGTGGATATAAAGGAGGCGCACGGTGCCATCCGCGTAGCCGACCGCGTTCGGCGTGACAAAGAGCCCGAGCCACACAGTCGCGATCATCCCGAGGAGTGCAAGGGTGCCAAGCACTCGAAGAGCGCCGTCAGAGTTGATCCTGCGCAACATCATGTGTCCTCCAACAATGGGCCAAAGGCGACCGTTCCGACGGCCACATAGAGAACGGCGAACACCGCCAGCAGCGACATCCAGACGCCCGAGCTGCCGGCCCTGCCGGCGAGCGCGTCGTCCCAAGCCTTGGTCGCGCCGAGCAGCACCGGGGCCGCGACGGGGAGGAACAGGAGCGGGAGCAGAGTCTCCTTCACCCGAGCTGCGGAGGAGAGCACGCCGTAGATCACCCCGACAGCAGCGAGCCCGATCGACGCTGCCAGGCACGATGACACGAGCACGATGCCTCCCGCCAGTCGCGCCCCGAACAGCAGGGCCACGCCGGCAGTGAGAAGAGCCTCGAGAACAAGCAGCTGGGCAGCGATGGCAGCGCCCTTGCCGAGAAAGATGCCCGCTGGGTCGAGACCCGACAGGCGGAGGCCGTCACGGGCGGCGTGAGCCGACTCGACGGCGAAGCTTCGCTGCACGGCCAGCACCGCCGAGAGGAGAACCGCGACCCAAAAGAGCCCGGCCGCCGCCGGTTCGAGCGCCTGGCGGCTCGGACCGAGTGCCAGCCCGAACAGCAGGAGCACGGCGCCGGCAAAGGGGGCCACCTGGTTGAGACCGATCTTCGCGCGAAGCTCGATGCGAAGATCCTTCCGGCACACAAGGACGGCGTCATGCAACATGGGCCGTCTCGCTCTCGAGCGCTGCCGGCGCGCCGACAACTCGCCCGCCCGCGAGGTGCACGACGCGGTCGGCGAGCTGCTGGGCTCCCGGCTCGCCGAGCTCGTGGGAGGAGAGCAGGACCGTGGCACCGCCCGAACGCGCCTCGGCGACGATCTCATCGAGCAGGACCCTGGCGTCATGGTCAAGTCCGGCATGCGGCTCGTCCAGCAGCCAGAGCCTCGGTCGCCTGCCGACGACCACGGCTATCGCAGTCCGGCGCCGCTGGCCGGCCGAGAGCTTTCCGACTTGAGTCCCAGGTAGCCGCCCGGTCAGCTCCAATCTCGCCATCGCGCTTTTCGCATCGGCTTTGGCCTCCGACGTGGACGATCCCGACGCACGCAGGGCAAAGAGGAGGTTCTCCTCTACCGTCAGCTCCTCGTAGAGAAACGTCTCATGACCCAGGTAGCCGACGAGAAGTCGCACGGTCCGGCGATCGAGGGCGAGGTCATGCCCGAGCACGATGGCGGTTCCCGAGCGCAGGGCCACCAGACCACAGCAGAGCCGCAGCAGGCTGCTCTTCCCGGCGCCGTTAGGTCCGGAGATATGGACGATCTCTCCCTCGTCGACGTCGAGCGTCACTCCCGCAAGGAGCGGGAACGACCCGGCGAGGGCGACTGCATCACGAAGGCTTACGGCCGGTGCCATTGGAATCGTGCAATCGTAGGATGGAAACGCTGCCCTTTACCAAGCGGGCATCTCAGTGACCGTGCGACCGCAACCTGTCGATGTCGCTGTCCACCATGTTAGAGACCAGATCGACGAAGCTGACCTCGGTCTTCCATCCAAGCACCTCCCGTGCCCTGGCAGGATCACCGACCAGCAGATCCACCTCGGCCGGTCGGAGGAATGCCTCGTCGACGACGACGTGGTCCTCCCATTTGAGCCCGGCTCTGTCGAAAGCCACCTCGCACAGCTCACGCACGGAGTGCGTCTGGCCGGTCGCGATCACGTAGTCGCCGGGGGAGTCCTGGCTGAGCATCTGCCACATCGCTCGCACGTAGTCACCCGCGTACCCCCAGTCGCGCTTGCCCTCGAGGTTGCCAAGCCGAAGCTCACGATCGAGGCCGAGCTTGATCCGGGCGACACCGTGGCTCACCTTGCGAGGGAGGAACTCCATCCCGCGCCGGGGGCTCTCATGGTTGAAAAGTATGCCCGAGGACGCATGCAGACCATAGCTCTCGCGGTAGTTGACCGTTATCCAGTGGCCATAGACCTTCGCGACGCCATAGGGGCTTCGCGGGTAGAACGGCGTGAGCTCGCTCTGGGGCACCTCGCGCACCTTGCCGAACATCTCAGACGAGCTCGCCTGGTAGAAGCGGATGTCCTTGTCGGTGAGGCGGATCGCGTCGAGGATACGCGTGACGCCGAGAGCCGTGACCTCCCCTGTCAGTACCGGCTGGCTCCAAGAGGTCGGCACGAAGGACTGCGCGGCGAGGTTGTAGACCTCGGTCGGCCGGTGCCGGCGGAGCACCTCCACCATCGAGACCTCGTCGAGCACGTCGCCCGCCACGAGAGTGAGATCGTCCTGGATGTGGGCGATGCGCTCGAAGTTGACCGTGCTCGAGCGCCGGAGCATCCCTATCACCTCATAGCCCTCCGACAGGAGAAGCTCTGCCAGGTAGGAGCCATCCTGTCCAGTGATTCCGGTGATCAGGGCACGCCGCGTCATGTGGCTTTTCTACTACCGTCGCCGCGTCATTCCCAGCTCGGCGGCCTCCGCGCAGCGAAGGCAGCGCGGCCCTCCGCTGCCTCAGGTGTCTCCGTGGCGAGGCTGAGCAGCGGGTGCAGGTATGCAAGGGCGTCGCCAGCCGAGAGATGCAGCACGCGGTAGAACGACGAGCGGCCTGCTGAGAGCGCGCGGGGCGGTTTGTTTGCGAGCAGCTCCGCCAGCTCGTCGACGGCGCGGTCAAGCTCATCGACGGGGACCACCCGGTTCAGGAGGCCCAGCCGATCGGCCTCGTTCGCCCCGAGCCTGCGCCCGGTCATCATGAGCTCGAGCGCGTGGCGAGGAGACGTCGACTGGAGCAGCGCCACGGTCACCATGTAGGGCCAGATTCCGATGTCGATCTCGGGGGTGCCGAACACGGCGTCGTCAGCGGCTATGACGATGTCGCAAGCGAGCGCCAGCCCCATTCCGCCGGCGAGACAATAGCCTCTCACGCGGGCGATCGAGGGCTTCCCGAGGTCCCGGAGATCCTCGAAGAGCGCCGC
>JAKACA010000132.1 GCA_021796455.1 Actinomycetes bacterium | reverse complement strand
CACGCTTTCTTCGTCGCGCGTTTGTCGCCGCCAGTTGTATCGCGCTCGGCGCGGTCTTGGCCCCTGCGCAAGCCTCGCAGGCAGCAATACGAGCCGTGGCGACAGGAGGCGGTGGAGGCTCCCCAAGCTGCGCTTCGCTTACGAGCGGGTTCGTTGTCGGCGACCTCAGTGCAAGCACCGGGGCCACCGTCGAGTTCTGGGGAGCACAGTGGGCGAAGGACAACTCGCTCAGCGGCGGGCCTGCGCCCGACGCCTTCAAGGGCTACGCCGATACAGTCAGCTCATCGGGCACCTCGGGCACGTGGACGGCCAACACGGGCAACAGCTCGGAGCCGCCGGCTTCGATATCCACCCCGATCACCGTGATCGTGGCGAGCGAGGTCACCCAGTCGGGCTCGGTGATCTCCGGCGACGTCGTCGGGGTTGCCACGGTCACTCCTAATCCCGGCTACGCGGCGGACCCAGGTCATGCGGGCACTGGAACGGTCGTCTCGATCACGTCCTGCTCCTGACCTCCGTTCAAAGGCGATGCGCTCCCGGCTGGCCGGCTGAGCCACAGCCGCGACTCGACAGCTCCACGGCACCCATCACGAGCTCGGCGAAGGCCTCGGCCTGAGCAGCGGAGCTCAACCAGTTAGGCTCTGTGTTCGTGATGAGTACGGGACGAGCTCTCCGGTCGCTCTTGGCGCGAGACGAGATCCTTGTGCTGCCCGGCGCGTTCGACGCTCTCAGCGCTCGGATCATCGAGGACGTCGGGTTTCGGGCCGTGTATGCCACCGGAGCCGGGTACGCAAACGCCGCCTTTGGTCTGCCGGACCTCGGCTTCGTCGGCCTGGCCGAGCTGGCGGGGCACGTCGGCGCAATGGCAGAGGCCGTCGACATCCCCGTGGTGGTAGACGCGGACACCGGCTTTGGGGACCTGTTACAGACCCGGCGCACGGTTCGTGTGCTCGAGCGAGCGGGTGCGGCGGGCATCCAGCTGGAGGACCAGGTGGCGCCGAAGCGCTGTGGGCACTTCGACGGCCAGCAGGTGATCCCGGTCGAGGAGATGGTGCGCAAGGTCGCGATCGCGTTGGACTCCCGGCGCAACGAGGAGCTGGTCGTCATCGCCAGGACCGATGCCCGCAATGCCGAAGGGATCGACGCCGCCGTGGCGCGTGCCCAGGCCTATGCCCAGGCAGGTGCAGATCTCGTTTTCGTCGAGGCACCGCTCTCTCGTGATGAGCTGCTCGCGTTGCCTGCCCGGCTCGGCGTGCCCGCTATGGCCAACGTGGTGGAGGGAGGAAAGACGCCACCGGCCTCCGCTCTCGACCTGCAAGCCGCGGGTTACAAGGTGGCGCTGTTCGCCAACACCGCCCTGCGAGCGAGCATGGCTGCGGTCCGAGACGCGATCGCGATCCTCTCCGAGGACGGATCGTCTGAGCGTGCGCTTACCCGGATGGTCACCTGGCAGGAACGGCAGGCATCGGTCCGCTTCGACGAGCTCCTGTCCCTCGAAGGCCGCTACGTGCGCGGCGACCGCGACCCGGCGCAGCGCTCGACGAGGAGAGCGGGGGCTGGCGCCTCAGCGTCACTGCACCGCGAGACGTAGAGAGTCCCGTGCAAGAGCACCTGGTCTGCGTGCACAGGAGCGCCGATCTGCAGGAGCGCACCGCGCTGCTCGCATGGAAGCTGGCTGCTGTTGCCGCCGACGATGTACCGCTCGACACCGACGTGCAGGAGATGATTGTCAACCGGCTGATCGACAACGCCGGGGTGGCCGTCGCGGGCCTGTTGCATCGCCCGGTGGCCGCAGCTCGAGCGCAGGCTCTCGCGCACCTGAGAGCAGGTGGCGCGACCATCTTCGGTCTGCCCCGAACCACCCTCGCCGACTGCGAGTGGGCGGCGTTGGCCAACGGTACTGCCGTTCGTGAGCTGGACTTTCATGACATCTTTCTCGCCGCGGACATGAACCATCCCGGCGACATGATCCCCCCGATCGTCGCCGTCGGACAGCAGTGCTCGGCAGGAGGTGGCGACCTCGTCCGAGGTATCGCGGCAGCCTATGAGATCGCGGTTGCCCTGACGAAAGGTATCGCTCTCCACCCCCACCGCATCGACCACCTCCCGCACATCGCGGCCGGCATGGTGTGCGGCATCGGGGCGATGCTGCGGCTACCGGTTGAAACTATCTACCAGGCTGTCAACCACGTGGTGCACGTGACGACGACCACGCGCCAGTCCCGCAAGGGTGAGATCTCGACCTGGAAGGCCTACGCCCCGGGCCACGCCGGCAAGCTCGCAGTCGAGGCCGTCGACCGCGCGATGCGAGGCGAGACCTCTCCGGCTCCGATCTACGAGGGCGACGACGGCATCATTGCGTGGATGCTCGACGGGCCGGACAGCACGTATCGGGTCGTGCTCCCCGAGCCCGGCGAGCCCAAGCGCGCCATCCTGGAGACGTACACGAAGGCGCACTCGGCGGAGGCGCAGGCGCAGCCTTGGATCGACCTCGCGTTTCGCCTGCGGACCCGCCTGGACCACCTCTCCGATATCTCCGACATCGTCATACGGACGAGTCATCACACTCATCGGATCATTGGTAGTGGCGCGCAAGATCCGCAGAAGTACGATCCGGACGCGACTCGTGAGACGCTCGACCACAGCCTCATGTACATCTTCGCCGTAGCGCTCGAGGACGGCCGCTGGCACCACGAGGCGAGCTACCGGCCAGAGCGGGCGGCGCGGCCGGAGACGGTGGCGCTCTGGCGCAAGATCCGCACCGAGGAGGACGCCGAATGGGATCGGAGATACCACGAGGTCGACCCCGACAAGCGAGCATTCGGTGGGCGAGTCGACATCTTCCTGCGGGAAGGCCGCGTGCTGAGCGAGGAGATCGAAGTTGCGGACGCACACCCGCGCGGCGCGAAGCCATTCGGGCGCCTGGATTACGTGCGCAAATTCCGCCAACTTGCCGACGAGCACGTAGCGGGCACCGAGCAAGATCGCTTCCTCTCGGCGGCGCAGGCGGCGCCGTCGCTCGATCCTGGCCGTCTGAGGGACCTGAACGTCGTGGCCGCCGCCGGCACGCTCGACGCAGCAGTCAAGACGCGGGGCATCTTCGAGCGCCCGAGCAACGACGAGCCTGCCTCGTGAGCGGGGCCCCGGGGTGGAGCGCGATGAGGTGAGGCGTTGATCCAGCGCTCTCTTCCAGCGGTGTTCATGCGCGGAGGGACGAGCAAGGCGCTCATGCTGCACGCTCGGGACCTGCCTCCCGACCAGGCCGAGTGGACACCACTGCTGACGGCGGCAATGGGCACACCCGACCCGTACGGACGCCAGCTAGACGGCATGGGCGGCGGCGTATCATCCCTGTCGAAGGTCTGTGTTCTCGCGCCTTCGCAGCGTCCGGGCGTCGACGTCGACTACACCTTCGTCCAGGTGATGATCAAGGAGGCGCGCCTCGATCTCAGTGGCAACTGCGGCAACATGAGCTCGGCCGTCGGTCCCTTCGCCGTCGACGAGGGCATCGTCGCTCCTCGCGGTGACACCGCATCTGTCAATATCCTCAACACCAACACCGGGAAGATGATCCGTGCAATGTTCCCGGTCGAGGGCGGGAGGACCCGCTACGATGGCGACCTCGTCATCCCGGGCGTGAGCGGGTCGGGCGCACCCATCCGGCTGGACTTCCTCGATCCGGGTGGCGCGACAACCGGCAGGTTGCTGCCGACCGGTCGCGCCCTGGACCGCCTCGACGTGCCCGGAATGGCAGCGGTCGAGGCGTCGATGGTCGACGCCGCGAACGCCACCGTGTTCGTCCGGGCGAACGACGTGGGCCTGACGGGGCTGGAGCTGCCTGAGGAGCTCGAGCGGCGGCGCGGCGTGTTGGCGCTCCTCGAGATGATCCGGCGCGAGGCTTCGGTCGA
Organism: Actinomycetes bacterium; assembly: GCA_021796455.1. Lineage (GTDB taxonomy): Bacteria > Actinomycetota > Acidimicrobiia > Acidimicrobiales > Bog-793 > JAKACA01. Next base: position 4,546 of record JAKACA010000132.1, on the reverse strand, counting down.
GATGGGCATCGCCGCGGACGCTGCGCGTGCGGGCCGCATCACGACCGTGCCGTTCCTCTGTCTCGTCCGGCCCGCGCTCGACAGTCCGACCGTCTCGGGGCAGATGGTCCCTGGCGAAGAGGTAGACCTCGTCGTCCGAGTGATCTCCAACGGCCAGCCCCATCGCGCCCTGCCCGTGACCGTATCGCTCTGCACGGCCGTGGCGGCCGAGATCGATGGCACGGTTGTCTCTGAGGCAGCCGCTTCAGCCCGGCGCGAGGGGAGCCTCAGGGTCGCTATGCCCTCAGGCGTCCTGGATGTCGAAGCTCGAGTGCGATGGGACAACGGGCAGTGGATCGCGAGCGCCGGGAGCTTCTACCGGACGGCCCGGCGGCTGTTCGACGGGCGAGTCTGGGTGCCGGGGCGGGCGGCGGATAGCTCCAAGCGGCCGTGACTGCTCAGTCGGCAAACCTGGCTGAAGTCATTGGGAAGCGATCGGCATTGGCCAGCTCAGAACACAGGTGCGGCTCTGAGCGCAAGTGGCGCCGGCCGCCCGATGTGATAGCCCTGCCCCCACGGTACAGAAAGCGCCCGGAGCGTCTCGAGTTCTGCCATGGTCTCGATGCCTTCCGCGCTGACCGTAGCGTGACTCTCCTCGGCGAACTGCACGAGAGCGGTGGCGAGCGCCCGCTTGACCGGGTCGCGGTCGATGTCGCGGGTCAGCTTGATGTCCAGCTTGATGATGTCAGGTGACAGCTTCAATATGTGGTGCAAGCTCGAATAGCCGGCACCGGCGTCGTCGACGGCAATCCGCAGACCCTCGCCACGCAACTTCGCACAGGCAGCTTGCAGCTCTTCATAGTTCTCCACCGGCTTGTGCTCGGTCAGCTCGACCACGAGCCGACGCTGGCCGCGGCTGCACAGCAGCTCGTGCACCCGGTGATCCAACATGACCGCGGGTGACAGGTTCACCGCCATGAACAGCCCGGAGCCGATGTGGTCGAGCTGGTCGAGGGCAGCCTCGATTGCCGCCATTTCAAGCTCGACACCAAGCCCGAAGGACTCAGCTTCGGCGAACCACGCCTCGGGAGAGGCGTTCGCCTCGAAACGGGCGAGTGCCTCGAAACCCACCACCTCTTCCAGGGCAAGCTCGACGATCGGCTGGAACACCATGGTCAGCCCATGCTCGGCTACGGCCCGTATCGCACTGACTCTGTCCCGGCGGTGCTCTGCCTGGCGACTCTCGGACCGGTTTCGCTGTCGCAGCATCGACGCGAGTGCGGCGTTGCTGCTCTTCAGGCTCTCATGAGAGAGCCGGATGGCGAGCAGGTTCCGGACCCGCAGCAGGACCTCGTCCAAGTCGACGGGTTTCGTCAGGTAGTCGTTGGCGCCCGCCGCCAACGCCTCCTTCAGGGTCTCTCGCCTGGCGTCTGCCGTCAGCACGAGAACGGGCAGGAACTCCGACGACGGAGTCTGCTCGTGAAGCTCACGCAGCAGCGAAAGCCCGCCGATGTGGGGCATGTGCATGTCGAGCAACACCAGATCGGGTGCCAGCGACTCTATGGTGCGCTGCACGTTGCGGGCGTCAGTTACTCCCTCGACACGTCCGTAGCCGGCTGACTCCAAGACCCGCTTCATGAGCAGGACGTTGGCCTCGTCGTCATCAACTACAAGGATGCAGCACTGTGCAAGCACCGAGTCGCGCATCGCCGTCTCCATGGCAGTTCCGTGCGTGCCTGTCTCTCTCCTGCAGCTCTCTCAAATAAGTTTCGGCATGTCGAGCCCGGAACTTGAGCCCTGGCCCGTCGTTCCTCCGCTCGACCGGTCAGTGCTGGCACACTTATCGGAGCCGCGCGGTCCCACGCGCCAGGATCTGACGGAGAGTTGCCCATGCCGGCCAGGAGCTCAGAACTCGACCTGCAACTGCTGCTGGAGTCGCTGCCCGCTCTGTATCTCGTCCTCGACCCGGACCTGACGATCGTCGCGGTGACAGATGCATATGCCGCGGCGACGATGACCACCCGAGAAGATATCGTCGGCCGCGGCCTGTTCGATGTCTTCCCTGACAATCCCGATGATCCTCGGGCGACCGGTGTCGACAACCTGCGAGCGTCGCTAGATCGCGTCCGCCGCCACCTCGTCTCTGACACGATGGCTGTGCAAAAGTACGACATCCGCCGCCCTGCTGCCCAAGGCGGCGGTTTCGAGGAACGCTACTGGAGCCCCGTCAACTCCCCCGTGCTGACCAAGAGCGGCGAGCTGTGCCTTATCGTGCACCGGGTCGAGGACGTCACCGAGTTCGTCCGGCTGAAGGCCGCCGAGGAGCAGCAGGCACTCGAAGCGATCGAGCTGACCAAACGAACAGCCCAGATGGAGGCCGATATCCTGCGGCGATCACAGGAGCTGCAAGAGGCAAATGCCAAGCTGCGCGAGGCCGCCGGAGCAAAGGACCAATTCCTGTCGCGCATGAGCCACGAGCTACGAACGCCCCTCAATGCCGTCATCGGGTTCGGCCAACTGCTCGAGCGCGAGGACCTGAGCCACGATCAGCGCCAGAGCGTCTCGCAGATCTTGAAGGCCGGACGGCTCCTGCTCGACCTCATCAATGAGGTCCTCGACATCTCTCGCATCTCGAGCGGGCAGCTGTCGCTGTCGTCAGAGCCGGTCGCCCTGCAAGAAGCCGTCGCCGAAGCGGTGGCGCTGATCACTCCGCTCGCTTCGTCAAACGCCGTCAGCATCACCGCGGAGGACGCGTACGGCCTGCACGTGCAAGCCGACAGGCAACGGCTCAAGCAGGTGCTGCTCAACTTGTTGAGCAATGCCGTCAAGTACAACCGCCGGGACGGCGCGGTCTCTGTCAGCTGGGAGAAGGGCGCCCCGGGCCGGCTCCTCCTCAAGGTGTCAGACACCGGTGCCGGGATGGCTCCCGAGCAAATGAGCCGCCTCTTCGAGCCGTTCGACCGCCTCGGCGCGGAACAGAGCGAGGTCGAAGGCACCGGTCTCGGCTTGGCGTTGTCGAGGAGCCTGGCCGAGGCGATGGCAGGATCCCTCACAGCCGAGAGCACTCCCGGGGAGGGGAGCGTCTTTACCCTCGAGATCGGTCTCGCCGAGCCGGAGGTCCTGCGTTACGAGCGCGAGGCGCGAGCTCAAGTCGAGTCAGGGACGCGGGGAGAGCGTTGTCGGCTGCTCTACATCGAGGACAACCTCTCGAACCTCCTCCTCATCCAGAAGATACTTGGCTCGCGTGACACCGTGGAGCTGATATCGGCGATGCAGGGTCGGATGGGCATAGACCTCGCGCGTGAGCACCGCCCGCGACTCATCCTGCTCGACCTGCATCTGCCCGACATACCAGGTGAGGAAGTCCTCCGGGAGCTCGGCCAGGATCCGCGGACCGAGGACATACCCGTCGTCGTCATGTCCGCGGATGCGACACCGAGCTCGGTGAACCGCCTGCTCGCGGCAGGCGCCCGCGAGTACCTGACTAAACCGCTCGACATGGAGACGTTCCTTCAGGTGGTCGATCGGCTGACGACATGACCGAGCGGCCGATCGCTTCGGTCAGGCGAAATGGGAGCCCTCGTGGCCGCGGCGCTGCTTTGTCTTGTACAAGGCCTGGTCGGCCCGGCGCAAGAGCGCGCCGGCGCTCTCGATCCTGTCCCAGGTGGCGACGCCGATAGAGGCCGAAGCGCCTTCCGGAAGTGCCTCGGCGAGGCGTTTCGCGCGCCGTCGGATGCCTGCCTCGTCCGACCCCGGCGCGAGGATGCCGAAATCGTCGCCGCCGAGGCGAGCAAGGAAGTCCCCGCCGTCCCGGCTGGTCTCTTGCCAGCGCTGAGCGACATCTTGGAGCATGATGTCGCCGGCGCGGTGCCCTCCCCGGTCGTTCACCGCCTTGAAGGCGTCCAGGTCGACCATCGCGACCGAGAGCGGCTGACCGGTTCGCCGTGACCGTTCCAGCTCCTCCTCGAGGCGCTCGTCCCAAGAGCGCCGGTTGGCGCACCCGGTGAGCGGGTCGTCCCCCGCAGCCGATCGCAGCACGCTCACGAGGCCGAGAACGATCGCGCCCGCTACCCCGGCGGTGCCGAAGACCCCGCACCACGCCTGCACGGGAGCGACGGTCACTGGGCCGAAGGCCAGTACCAGGGCGTAAGCGGCCCCGGCGGCTGCTGCGTGCGTTAGCGAAAGTGTCCGGGCTGGCACTTTGAGCCGGTCTTGTCCCGATTGGAGAGTGTTTTCAACACAGTGCTCTGACCAGCGCGTTTACCCTGTTCAGAGGCTCGCGATTTGTCGCTGGAGGGTGTATGGCCTGATACATGTCTTCGATCATCGGCAAGGCCGTCGAGCAGGCCAGCACCGCCTCTACGACCTCTTCGGGCTCGATTCCTACGCCCCGAAGCGCTGAGGCGGACCGAGAGTTAGGTCATACAGACTGGCACCACGAAAACCGGCATCCACCTGGCCAAACACAGCTCGGACGCGGGATAGCCAGGAAACTTCCGTTAGCGGCGCTCCTCTCCACTGCGAGGGCCCGTCACCGAGAATTCATCCTTTGATTGCCTGAGCGTCA
>JAKACA010000013.1:14086-38784 GCA_021796455.1 Actinomycetes bacterium | reverse complement strand
CGAAGAGCATCGAATGAACACGCCCCTGGAGCTCGCTTACCGTAACGCTGGCCTCGATCCGCAGGCTCGGCAGCATCTGGAGCGCCTGATGGCTTCTTGGAACCTCCTCGCCGATCTGTGCTTTTCCGATCTCCTCCTCTATGTTCCGACGGACCGCCTGGCTGGCGGCGAGCCCCGCCAGGCCAATACCCACTTTGTCGCAATCGGACAGGTAAGGCCCACTACCAACCCGACTCTGTTCGAGATAGATCTCGTCGGTCAGGTCGTGTCCCAGCGCCAGCTCCCGCTGGCGCTCGAGGCCCTGCAAACGGGCACCATCTCAGTCGGCGAGCAGAGAAGCGATGTCGGCGACGGTCACCAGCGAATGGAGTGCATACCCGTGCGCCATTGCGGCGACGTCGTGGCGCTCATGTGCCGGGTGTGGTCGCCGCAGGTGGCGCGGCGCCGGGGCGCGCTGGAGCGCGTCTACCTCAACCTGTTCGAGCGGCTGTCGGTCATGGTGGCGGAGGGGATCTTCCCCTTTGCCGACGACGACCTACCGGTTGAGACAGCGCCGAGAGTCGGTGACGGCGTCATAGTCGTCGACGAGAGGGCGCGGATCAGCTTTGCGTCGCCCAATGCCGTGAGCGCCCTGCATCGAATTGGGATTGTAAGTGCCATCCAAGGCACCACGCTCGGAGCCCTCGGCCTCGAGACTTCCGTCGTGCACGCCTCCTTCGCCACGAGGCTGCCCGTCGTGGAGGAGATCGAGCGGCGATCAGATACGACTCTGCTGCTGCGGAGCATCCCCCTTCTGGCACGTGGCGAGCTGACCGGTGCCCTTGTCCTTGTGCGCGACGTGACTGACGTGCGGCGCCGTGACCGGTTGTTGCTCACCAAGGACGCGACTATCCGCGAGGTCCATCACCGCGTCAAGAACAACCTGCAGACGATCTCCTCGCTCCTTCGTCTGCAGGCGCGCCGGATCGAGGAGCCCGAGGGCAAGTCAGCTCTCGCGGAGGCCGAGCGCCGCATCCGCGCGATAGCCGTGGTGCACGAGATCCTCTCTCGCGACGCCAGCGATCAAGTGCCGTTCGACGAGATAATCCACGCGCTTGTGCGGATGGCACAGGAGTCGAGTGACGGTGCCCGGTCCGTCGCAGTGCGCGTCGAGGGGCAGCTGGGCGATATTCCGGCGGAGATGGCAACGCCACTGGCGGTCGTGCTGAGCGAGCTGGTGCAAAACGCCATAGAGCACGGGTTCATCGACGTCTCCGACACCCGTCCCCTCTCGACCGAGGAGGGGGCCCACATAGATCTTGTGTTCGAGCACACGTCCGATCACTACGCGGTCTCGGTCACGGACAACGGTGTCGGACTGCCGGCGGGTTTCGACCTTGACAAGACGAGGAGCCTTGGTCTGTCAATCGTGCGAGATCTCGTGAGAACTCAGCTTGCGGGGACGATCGCGATGGCGAGCAGCAGGGGTACGACGGCCCGTGTCGACATACCCGTACGTCACAGCGAAGCCCGGGGTCCAAGGATCACCTCGCGCGAGAGCTGAGTCGTGGCGCCTTGCAGCGCAAGGTGCCACCGCCGCCGGGCGTCTCAAGTGTGATGGAGGCCGTAGAGTCGTTGCCGACAGAGGGCACGGCAGAAGAGTCTGACGAGAGTTGGGCCAGCTGTAAGACGCCGGACCAGTGGTGGCCGCAGCCGCGATGGTCACGGACGCTAAGCAGGTCGCGCCCGCCACACCGGTCACGAAGGCCAAGCCGGATACGGACGAGGGAGAAGACGACGGCCGACCCAGAGGTCGACGATGAGTGTGCCAAGGTCTCGTTCGAGACCTTCTACCTCGCGTCCTATGAGGGCCTTGTCAGGTTGGCCTACGTTCTCACCAGCTCGCGAGAGCTAGCAGAAGACCTAGTCCAGGACTGCTTCGTGCGTATGCACCAGCGCTTCGGTGAGGTGGAGCAACCAGAGCGCTACATGCGCCGAAGCATCGTCAACGCCGCCAGGTCCCACTACCGCAGTTCCGGTCGGGAGCGGGACAAGCAGCCCTTCTTGTACGTACTCCCAGGTGGAGGCGGGGTTCCAGGCGCGAGCGGCGAGCTCAATGATGTGCTCCTCGGCTTGCCCTACCGCCAACGGGCGGCGGTCGTTCTCCGCTTCTACTCTGATCTGTCCGAAGACGAGATCGCCGAAGTGCTGGGATGCCGCCCGGGGACCGTTGGCTCCTTGATACACAGGGCCCTCGGCCGCATGCGCAAGGAGATCGACCGGTGAGCCTCGAGGAGGATCTCAACCGGCAGTTGCACGCCAAGGCCGCGACCGTACGCCCGACTCCAGATCTCGACGACCTGTCGAGGCGTATCAGTGCTCGTGAGCTACGGGCCAGGCGGCACGAGCGTACGGCCCTGGTCGCAGCAGTGATCGTGCTCGTGGCTTCGCTCGGCGGGCTCGTGGGGGTGATCGTGAGCGCTCCGGTGGCGAGGCAGACCGATGCACTCCAGTCGCGCTACACGCCCGGAGCTGCGCTCAAGCCTCGCTTGTCCCGACATCTGTCCCCGACCACAACGCCGGCCGCATCGCCGCTAACGCAAAGTCCCCGGGTCGTGATCAACCGCCAGCTCGCAAGCGGGCTGGACATAATGGCCACTTTGCAGAACCTGCCGGCGCCGGTCGCGATCACGAGTGCCTGGAGCACGGCTTCGACCTGTACCACAGGAGAGATCCTCACGACCACGATAGGCGAGGGTGGATCTTTCGGTGGCGGCATCTCGGTAGCACAGCTGCCGGCCCTCCGGCCGGTCGGTATCGCCGTCCTCTCCTCCGGTGTCCTCCAAGTCGCCGGCGGTGCCCAGGAGTGGTGGGTGACCGTAACGGTAGGATCGGCCGTGGCTCGCGTCGCTGCCGAGAACGTCGGGGGCAGCCCGGTAACCGTTGCACCGTCTGCTGGCATAGCGGTGATCGCCGGTCGGATGTCCGGTCCCGAGGCCGGAACCGGGGAGATGAGCGCGGTTGCCGAGGGTGACGCTGGCGATGCTTCCTTGGGCTTCCTGCTCGGCTCGGGGCCGAAGGCGGTCGGGGAGTCGCCGGCGCTCGGCGATGCTACTGGTTGCTCTGTCGTGAGCTTGCCCAGCGAGCCCTCCTCCGCATCCTCGAGCCAGCCGGCGGACCCAGGTCTCGCCGCCGCCTCGATCGTCGCCGCGTTCGAGCAGGCGGATTCTGCGAACCCGCTGCTCGGCTTCGCCGCGAATCTCGCAGCCGTGAGTGGGGGAGATCGACTGGGTCTTGGCGCGCTGGCGCCGAGACAAGTCGAGCGCAAGGGCGGAGCAGCGATCTACCGGGCGAGGATCGTGGCTCCGGCGGCGCCGGTCGTTATAGCGGCCGGCAGGTCCGGCACGCTGGAAGTCCACCAGGTGTACTTCCTTTCCGCTTCTCTCGCGGACGTCGTATACGGCTCCACCGGCGGGATCCTTGTCACGGGACGCGCGCAGCTCGGATCCGCGGGCACTTGGCTGGTCAGCCTCGGAACCTTCTGCTCGAACCTCGGATCAGGGATGGTCGCAGGTGACGTACCGGCCGAGGTCCTGAGGGCCTGTCAGAGCGAGCGATGAGCCGCAACAAGGTCCCGACGTCGCTCTGCGTATAGGACCCCGCGGCCTAAGCGCTACGCCTGCGTCGAGCGGCAAGCCACGCTTTGCGCAGCTTGCGACGCTCCTCCTCGGAGGTGCCGCCCCATACGCCGGACTCCTGATTGGTCGACAGTGCAAACTCGAGGCAGGCATCTCTTGCGTCGCAAGAGATGCACACAGCTCTAGCCGCCTCGATCTGATCAACTGCGTGGCCAGTGGTGCCAATCGGGAAGAACAGATCGGGGTCGGTGTCCTTGCATGCTGCGCTCTTGCGCCAGTCGTCGGTATCCCACTCGATAGAGCGGGTCCAGGTGAGAGCCAAAGTCGCCTCCTCTGTTCCAATCCCGGTGTCCACTCGCCGGCCTGTCTCGTGAAAACAGTCACAAACCCTGCCGCTTAACACCGGCTTCGCGAACTAGCGGGAGCAAAGGCTGCGGGCGCGTGGAACTGCGCCGGTAAGGATAGGCCCAATCGTCGGCGTCTGCAAGCATGTGTCCGAGAGCACACGGAAGATCTCCTGCTCGTGGAGGTAGCCACGATATGACGTCGATCTATGCTCATCGGGGCTCCACGGGGCCCTCGATACGCGAGAACACCATCGCAGCCTTCCAGCGAGCCGCTGAGCTCGGAGCCGATGGGGTGGAGCTCGATGTCCGTCGGACAGCTGACGGTGTTCTCGTCGTCCATCACGACCAAGAGGTGGGAGGCGTCGGTCTGGTCTCCAGGTGCAATCGGCGTGCTCTGCCCGCATGGGTACCGTCACTTGAGGAGTCGATTGCCGCCTGCGCTGACGCTGGCCTCGCCGTAAATGTCGAGGTGAAGAGCGAGGATCACGGACCATCGTACGATCCGGCAGAGAGATGCGCGACCGATGCAGCGATTGTTTGCGCTGGGGCCGCTGTAAAGGACGGGCTCGTCGTTTCGTCGTTCTCCCTTTCGGCGCTTGTTGCGATGCGCAAGGTGTCCGCCAGGCTCGCGCTGGCCTGGCTGGTCGAGCCGCCGTTCACCGCGCCCAAGGCGTGGAGGCGAGACGCCGTAGGGGCACTCTCGCTGCAGGCGGTACACCCTTGCGACGCGCTCGTTGGCCTCGGCCTTGTGGCCCACGCACACCAGGACAATCTGGCGGTGAGAGTGTGGACTGTCGACGACCCTATCCGCATCGCGGAGCTGGCACGCCTCGGCGTCGACGCGGTGATCACGAACGACGTCGCGGTCGCACGGCGGGCCTTGGCAGGCCTCTGAGCAGCTTCGGTATCGGTGCTGACCGCTCAGTTGGTCAAACCGGGCGCGCGTCGGGGAGAATCTCCTCCATGAACGTCGCAGTCTGCGTGAAACAGATCCCTGACCCTGTCGAGCCGTACGCGCTCGACTCGAACACCCACTCGCTTGTCCGTGAGGGAAAGCTAGTCCTTGACGACTCGGACTCTTACGGCGTGGAGATGGCACTTCAGCTAGTCGAGGCCAATGGCGGGGGTGAGGTAGTGCTCCTCTCGATGGCGCCGAACAACGAGATGGGCGGCCTCCGAACCGCTCTCGCGATGGGGGCGACGAGCGCCGTGCTCGTCAGCGATCCCCTGCTCAAGGGTAGTGACGCGCTCGGAACTGCAAAGGTGCTCGCTGCCGCGGTGAGGACCCTCGATCCGCTCCCCGATATCGTGCTCGCCGCGACGGAGTCGACTGACGGCTATACCGGGACGACGCCAGTGCAGCTCGCAGAGTTGCTGGGGTGGCCATCGGTCAGCTTCGCCAAGCACGTCGAGATCTCGGGGGGCACGGTGAAGGTGGAGCGCCAGACCGAGGCGGGATATGACGATGTGACTTCACCGCTACCGGCGGTGATCACAGTTACCGCCGGCGTTGTCGAGCCCCGCTACCCATCGTTCAAGGGGATCATGGCGGCGCGAGGAAAGCCCGTTGCCGAGCACACGGTAGCGAGCCTGGGGCTGAGCGCTGACGAGGTCGGTTTCCTGGGCGCTCGCCAGGAGGTCGTGTCAGTGCAGGCGGCCGAGGCGCGCAGCGGTGGGGAGATCATCGTAGACGAGGGAGATGCCCATGCCTCGATCGTGGCTTTCCTCGAGCAGATCAAGGTTCTTTAGGAGGAGATGGTGGACCGCATCTGGGTTGTCGCCGAACAGAATGACGCCGGACCCCTTGGAATCGTCCTCGAGCTCTTGACCGCAGCCCGCGCTCTTGTGGGGTCAGGGGTGATAGAGGCGTTCACTTGGGGCGGCGACTCCGATGTTGCCGCAGGCGTGCTTGGAGCCTACGGGGCCAGCACCGTCTTCGACGCTGGTGATCTCGGGAGCTCTCTGCCCGGACCGCTGATAGCTGCGGCCATAGCTCGCCAGATCGAGGTCAACGGTGCTCCGCGAGCTATCTTCGTCCCTGCCACCTATGACGGCCGTGACGTTGCCGGCCGGCTCTCGGCGCGTATCGACCAGCCGGTGCTCACAAATGTCGTCGGCTTAGGCGCCGAGGGTGGCGAGCTCGTCACCGAGCACGCGATCTTCGGGGGGAGCCAGGTTCTGAGAGCTCGATTTACCGGCGAGGGACCGGGTATCTATGTCATACGTGCCAAGTCGTTTGCGGCTGAACCCGCGGACGGTGCTGGGACCGCCGCCGTAGTTCCGCTCGAGCCTCCTAAGGCTCCAGGCACCGACACCGCGAATATCGGTGCGCGGCACGCGGAAGCCAGAAGTGGACCGAAGCTCGATGACGCGCAGGTCGTGGTGTCGGGAGGAAGGGGGCTCGGGGCTCCGGAGAATTATGCCTGGATCGAAGAGCTCGCCGGTCTTCTCAATGGCGCTGCCGGCGCCTCGCGGGCGATCGTGGACGCAGGCTGGGTGCCATATGCGCGCCAGGTGGGCCAGACGGGCAAGACCGTCAAGCCCACCGTCTACATCGCTTGTGGGATCTCTGGAGCGACACAGCACATGGTCGGCATGAAGGGCGCGAAGCACATCATCGCCATCAACAAGGATGGAGATGCACCGATCTTCTCCATCGCCGACCTCGGTGTCGTAGGCGACGTCGCCAACGTGCTGCCGAAGCTAATAGAGGCGATCCGCGTCCGGCGGACCTGAGCCAGCGGCAGTCCACGCCGCTGGAAATACGGCGCAAGGCGGAGCTGGCTTGCGTCGTCAATAGACCGTGACATCTTGGCAGAGCTGGCTTGCCGCCGCCAACGCTCGGCGCTCTTTGACTAGCGTGCCCTCGAGGCTGGCATCGTCGCCTGGCGCGTAGGGGATCGCAATGCTTTTTCCAACTATCGACTTTGCGATCTTTTTCGGGATCGTCTTCGTCCTCAACTGGCTGCTCGCACCCTTCCCGACGCGGTGGAAGGTGTTCATAATCGTCGCGAGCTACGTGTTCTACGCTTGGTGGGACTGGCGTTTCGTCTTCCTGCTGGCCGCCTCGACTCTCGTGACCATCGCCGGCGGCAAGCTCGTGCACCGGTCCGGGACAGATCGCGGTCGCAAGGGGTGGGTCATCTCCACGGCCGTGGTAGAGCTCGGCCTTCTCGGCTGGTTCAAGTACTACGGGTTTCTCTACAACAGCATCGACAACGCGTTGTACCACCTGGGAATCGCGCCGCTTTCGGCTCCTATGGAGGTAATGCTCCCAGTCGGCATCTCGTTCTTCACCTTCATGGGACTGTCCTACGTAATCGACATCTACCGGCGCGAGCTCGAGCCCGCCCCGTGGCTCGACGTCGCAACGTTCGTCTGCTTCTTCCCGCACCTGGAAGCGGGGCCGATCGTGCGCGGATCCGACCTGCTCCCACAGATCGCCCGGTCCCACAAGCGCGACCCTCGCCACATCGACTTTCCCCGCGCTGCCTACCTGATCTTTGCCGGGCTGTTCAAGAAGGTCGTCCTGTCGAGCTACATCTCCTCGGCCGTCGTGGATCCGGTCTTTGCCAACCCGCGGCTCCACTCAGCGCCGGAGGTCGTCTTCGCCGCCTGGGGATACGGAGTTCAGATCTACTGCGACTTCAGCGGGTATACCGACATCGCGATCGGGTGCGCGTTGCTTCTCGGGTTTCGCTTCCCCGAGAACTTCAACGCACCATATACTGCCCGATCCCTGCAGGATTTCTGGCGACGCTGGAACATGACCCTGTCGTTCTGGCTTCGCGACTACCTGTATATACCACTCGGCGGTAACCAGGGCTCCAGCCGCAACATGTACCGCAACATCATGCTCACGATGCTTCTCGGGGGTCTCTGGCACGGGGCGGCGTGGACATTTGTCGCGTGGGGAGCTTTACACGGGGTGGGGCAGTGCTTTGGCCATTGGCGTCGCCAGCGTCGCAAGGCGCGGGGTCTTCCCGCCCAGAGCGACGCACCCTGGGCGGTGGCATGGCAGCGCTTCGCCACGTTCCAGTATGTCAGCCTTGGCTGGGTGTTCTTCCGGGCAACGTCGTTCAACAACGCTTTCGAAATGCTCGCCCGACTCCTGTCCGGTTGGGCGATGCCGTCACCCCTCGTCACGTTTCCCGTGATATTGACGCTCATCGTCGGTATTGGGACCCAGTATGTGCCCGAGCGGTTCCCCGCACGTGTGCAGGATGTCTTCGGCCGCCTCCGGCCCGTCTTGCAGGCCGCGGTGCTGGCAGCTGTGCTCCTCGTCACCACTACGATGGGGCCACCCGGGGTCGCTCCGTTCATCTACTTCAAGTTCTGATTCGACCAGCCACGAAGGTCCACGGTCATGGCCCCAGCTCCACCACCTCCACCACCTACTCCGGGCGATCAGGGCCAAGGACCGCGTCCGTGGAGAGGTTCTGGGTCGCAGGGCGCCGCCGGTCGGGAGCCGGACCGCACCAACGGCGCCGGTCGGGAGCCGGACCGCACCAACGGCGCCGGTCGGGAGCCGGACCGCACCAACGGCGTGAGGGCGGGCCGGTCTACAAAAGCCGCGGCAGCTGCCAGGCGCAGCAAGCCGGCACGAGAGGCTCCGCGCACGAAGCCTGCGGAGCAGGATAGCGAAAGCGCTGCCGATCCCGGAGCGAGCACGAAGCGGTCTAGGGTTGCCAGTCGGTCACGGAACGAGGTGGCAAGCAATGCTGCCAAGGCCCGCTCGACCACCAAAGTGCCCGGCCCAAGCAATGCTGCCAAGGCCCGCTCGACCACCAAAGTGCCCGGCCCAAGCAATGCTGCCAAGGCCCGCTCGACCACCAAAGTGCCCGGCCCAAGCAATGCGGCCATGGCCCGCCCATCCACCGATACCCGCCCATCCACCGATACCCGCCCATCCACCGATACCCGCCCATCCACCGATACCCGCCCAGCTGGTCGGTCTTCTCCGGCCCAGATAGCTGGGAGCACGCGGCGACTTATCAGTTCGAGCGGGCGCTATGCCTCGGCGGGCCGGATTCTCGGCGTTGCCTTGCTCTGCTTTGGCCTGTGGACGTTGCTCGACGCAAACCAGATGTATCACGAGGCAGTCAACGGAGGCGCCGACGGCACCCGCCGCAACGTCGCCATTGCCGTGCTCCGGCCCATAGCGGCAATCTCGAATGCCTTGCATCTGTCGGGTCTTGTCAATTTCGGGAATACGGTCCTCAATCGCAACGGCGGACCAGGGAACAGTCAGGGCTTGCCTCCGCCTGTCATAGCGACAGTTCCTTCAGGCCCAAATACGAGACTCGACAACGGCCGGTGGTACCTGCCTCACGGAGAGAGCGGCCACGGCGTGCCGCTCAGGCTCCCGACGCCCTATACCCTTCCCCCGGTGCCCCAGCCGACGACGGCGCGCCCGCTCACGATCCTCGACATCGGAGACTCGATCGGCGAGGATCTGGGTTTCGGGCTTGGCGATCTCTTCAGCGGAGATCCATATGTCCATGTCCTGCAGGAGGCCGTCGAGGACACTGGTCTCGTCCAATCCGGCTATTACAACTGGCCCGGTCATCTCCAGCTGTACCTCAACAGGTTCCACCCCGGAGCCGTGATCGTGATGATGGGGGCGAACGACGACCAGAACCTCAACGTGAGCGGCCATGTCTACACGCCGGGATCAGCCGGGTGGACGAAGGCATACACGGCCAGGGTCGACACGATCATGGCGGAGTCGACGACGGCCGGCGCGCACGTCCTTTGGGTCGGCCTGCCCCCTATGGGCGGGGGAAACATCACGAACCGCTTCGTGAAGGCGGTGAACAGCATCTTCCAGACACAAGCGGCGCTCCATCACGGAGTCACCTACGTGGGATCGTGGAAGGTGTTCGCCGGGCCGAAGGGCCAGTTCGAGGTCTATCTGAAGATCGGCGGATCCGAGGTCGCAGTGCGATCAACCGACGGTGTCCACCTCGACCCAGCCGGTTGGGACCTTCTTGCGAAATCCCTCGTAGTCCCGATGGAGCGCACTTGGGGGATCAACCTTCATGTGACTCCATAGCGCTCCGCTCCCTGGACCGGTCGATCTCCCTCTCGGCCTCGACTCGCCCTACCCAGGTTGCTCCCTCGACCGACTTGCCAGGCTCGAGATCCTTGTAGACCTCGAAGAAGTGCTGGATCTCGAGTCGGTCGAACTCGGGGATGTCCAGCAGGTCTTGTAGGTGGGCCTGACGCGGGTCGGCTGAGGGCACGGCGATGACTTTGTCGTCGGGGCCGTTCTCGTCGGTCATGCGAAACATCCCGATCGTTCGTGCCCTGATCACACAGCCCGGAAACGTGGGCTCCTCGACCAACACGAGCACGTCGAGCGGATCTCCGTCCAGGCCGAGAGTGCCGTCGACGAACCCATAGTCGGCCGGGTACCGGGTCGAGGTGAACAGCATGCGGTCGAGGTAGATGCGCCCCGAGGTGTGGTCCATCTCGTACTTGTTCCGCTGGCCCTTCGGGATCTCGACGACCACCTCGAATTCCATTCCGGGGACGTTACTGCGACGCTCGGCTCGCTCGGCTCGCTCGTCTCAGCGCGCGGCTTCACGGGCCGCCAGGAGGATCTCGTGCAGTGCGGCGGATAGTCCGGGTGCGCAAGCGGTGAGAGTCGGTGTCTCTGGGTAGTCCTTCAGCAGCCCGGGAACCTCCTCGACGGTGCCGCCGGCCTCGGACACGATCAAGGCTCCAGCCGCTGTGTCCCAGGGAGCGAGCCCGGCCTCGTAGAAGCCGTCGAGGCGACCTGCAGCCACCCAGCACAGGTCGAGCGCGGCAGCTCCGGCTCTTCTGATGTCGCGCACGTGGGCAACCACGTTGGAGAGCAGGTCTGCCTCCGACCGTCGCCTCCCACTGTCGTAGGAGAAGCCGGTGGCTACGAGCGCTTTGTCCAGGCTCGGTCCGCTCCTAAGGAGCAGGCGGACGCCGTCGCGATAGGCGCCCCCACCTCTTATGGCCGTGAACGTCTCGCCGCGAGATGGGTCGTGCACAACGCCGACCAGGGTCGCCGACCGGGATCGCAGGGCGATCGAGACGCCGAAGAGCGGCAAGCCGTAGAGGAAGTTGACCGTGCCGTCGAGTGGGTCGACGACCCAGGTGAGCCCGCTCGTGCCCTCGTTGGCGCCGCTTTCCTCCGCGAGGACGCCGTCGTCTGGTCTTGTTGCCGCAAGCCTTCCCACGATGAGCTGCTCGCTTGCCCGGTCCGCCTCGCTGACGGGATCGGTGAGGCTGGATTTGGCGGTGACGCTGTTGGTCACCTCCTGCGTCGGCCCAGCCGCGGAGAAACGACTGGACAGGATACGGCCCGCCTCCGTCGCCACGGCCGCTGCGAGCTCGCAAAGCTCTCCAAGCTCGCTCATGCCGGGAATCTGGTCCCGCTCGCTCATCTCGACCGCCTCGTCGGGGCTGCTTGCGAGCGGGCAAGCTGGGCGAGGCGCGCAACGAGCACTTCCATCACGAGCATGTCGGGCCATCCGAGCCTCCCCCGAAAGTCCGCGTCAGCCTGGGCTATGACGTCGATCGCTCTCGCGATTCGCTCGTGGCCGAGACGCCGACCCTGTTCCAGTGCCTTTCTTGCGGGGTACGGAGACATCTTGAGGATGCCCGCCGCGACTTCGGGCGTCGTCACCTCAGCCCCGTCAAGGCGGAGCATCGCGCCGTAGTGCCGCTGGAGCGAGGCCATGATCTGAAGAGGGTGGCGCCCTCCTGCGTTCATCATCCGGTGCAGCGCCTTCACGGCCTCTCGCGTGTCTCCCCGGTCGAGTGTGTCGGTAAGCTCCCAGGGCGGCACGCTCCCGCTGTCGCCGAGAAACGGCGCAAGCTGCGCGGTGGTGACCTTGCTCCCGTGGCCATAGGCTGCTTCGAGCATGTCGAGGATTGACTGCAGCCTCGCGACATCTTCTCCAAGGTGCTCGCCCAGCACTCGGAGCGCGTCTGGATCCAGGTGAACACCGGCGTGGCGTATGCGCTGCCCTACCCAGTCAGATCGCTGGCGGCCCTGCCCGGGGGAACTGTCGATGATCTCGCCGTGTGCCTTCATCGCCCGCAGGAGAGTTGCAGGCACTGCTTTCGTGCCGGCACCAGCTGCGACGAGCACGACGACCGTGGACTGCGCAGGCTCCTTCACCCTTTCTGCCAGCAGTGCCGCCTGGCTTGCGTCAAGGCGCTCCGCTCCTCTTATCACCACGACGCGCCGGTCGGACAGAAACGGCGGCGTCGCCAGCGCTTCGAAGACAGGGCCGAGGTCGAGCGTCTCGTCGCCGCCTGCGCCGTGCTCCTCGACGGGAACGAAACTCTCTCCGCACAGCCGATCGAGCAGCTCGGATAATGCCTGCGACAACAGACTGGCGTCGTCGCCAATGATGAGGTACGAAGTCGCCGTCATCGGCTCGCAGCCAGGTTCCCAGCTCTTGGATCCGAGTCGGCGTCGAGCCTGAGGCTGAGTACCGCCTCGAGAGCGTCGCGGACCTTCACAGTCGCGGCGACGTCGTGGGCCCGGACGATCCGGCATCCCCGGGTGATCCCGAGGGCAGCCGCCGCGAGGGAGGCGTTCCGGCGCTCGCCGATCTCGAGGTGGAGAACGTCGCCGAGGAACCTCTTGTTCGAAGCCGAGAGTAGCAACGGGTAACCGAGCTGCGCGAGCCTGTCCGAGGCTCTGAGCAGCTCGAGGGATTGCTCCGCGGTCTTCCCAAGGTCGAGGCCGGCATCGATTATCACGCGCTCGGGAGGGATCCCCACCCCAGCGGCCTGGCGGGCGCGATCGAGAAGGAAACCCCCGACCTCACCAAGGAGATCGTCGTAGAAGGGCTCAGGATCGGGCACCCGCGGGCGGAGCCTGATGTGCGTCGCGACGACGGTGGCGCCGGCCGCAGCCGCCTCCGTCAGGTACGCGCTGTCCGCGAAGCCACTTATGTCGTTGCCGATCACCGCGCCGGCAGCGAAGGCCTCGCGCGCCACGCTCGCGCGCCAGGTGTCGACCGACACGCAGAGGTCGAAGCGGCGTCGAATTTCCACGATCGCCGGCACAACCCGGTCGAGCTCCTCCTGCTCTCCCACCTCGGGCCCGGGGCCAGCCTTCACACCGCCGACGTCGATGATGTCCGCACCCTCACCGGCTATCGCGTCGACGCGCGCCAAGAAGCTGTCGAACTCGAAGTACGCGCCCTGGTCGAAGAAGGAGTCGGGCGTGCGGTTGCAGATCCCCATCACGAGCGCCCTGGCTGCAATGTCGAAAGTTCGCGAGCCGATGTCCACGCGCCTCGCGCGTTGCGGGGCTTCGGCGCGCTCGGCGGCTTCGGCGCGCTCGGGGACTGGAATATGCTGCCGTGAGGCGGCGACCACCGGAAGGGCTAGAACAGCTTCGAGGTGAGCGCCCGGCGGTACTGCGCCCTCAGTGGGTCGTCCGGGTCCATCGTCTCGAGGAGGTCGAGAATTTCCTGGCGCGCTGTGTCGTCACCCGGCACTTTGTCGAGGAGCTCGGCCATGCGAGCGGAGATCTTGTCCGAGGACCAGGTCCCGGCGCCGCCATCGAGCCAGGGGAGGCGGGCCCTGGCTGCAATGCGACGGGTAGCCGCAGTCTCAGGGATGCGCTCGAGGAGCGCGAGCGCCTCGTCTCTCTGCCCAGCATCGACGAGCATCGTCGCCAAGGCTTCGATCGCGCCGCTGTGGGCGGGCTCAAGCTCGAGGGCCTTGCGCAGTGACGCCTCGTCCCCCAGTGCGACGAGATCGTCGGCTTCACTCGCCTGGGGCGCCAACTTCTCGACGAACTCTCTCACTGCTCTCTCGGGCAGGGCTCCCACGAACTGGTCCACCACTTTGCCCTTGTCGATCGCGAAGACGGCAGGTATCGACTGCACCTGGAACGTCGCGGAGATCTTGGGGTTCTCGTCGACGTTCACTTTCGCGAGAGCGACGGCCCCCTCACTCGCGTCTACGACCCGCTCGAGTATCGGGCCAAGGGTGCGACACGGGCCGCACCATGGTGCCCATAGGTCGACGACCACCGGCACCTTCATCGAGCGTTCCAGGACATCTGACTGAAACGTGATGTCATTTACGTCGATCGCTACCACGGTCTTGCACGATATCGGCCGTACCGACTGCAGGTGACGGTGAACAGGTGACGGTGAGCAGCCGCCGGTGGTCAGCCGCCGTTGATCAGGTGACGAAGTACTTCGCTCTCGGGTGGTGGCAGATGATCGCGAGCGTTGTCTGCTCGGGGTGCAGTTGGAAACCCTCGCTCACCGTGACTCCGATCCGACCCGCTTCCAGGAGCTCGACGACTTTGGCGTTGTCCTCGAGGTCAGGGCAGGCGGGGTAGCCGAAGGAGTAGCGACCGCCCCTGTACTGCTGGCGGAAGAGGCCAGTCAGGCTCGGTGAGTCATCCTCGGCGATGCCCCAGTCCTCTCGTATCCGGCGGTGCCAGAGCTCCGCCAGCGCTTCGGCCATCTCGACCGAAAGTCCGTGCAGGCTTACGTAGTCGAGATACCGGTTGGCTGCGAAGAGCTCAGCGGTGCGTCGCGAAGCGGCAGGCCCCATTGTGACGACGTGAAAGGCGGCGTAGTCCTTTTCGCCCGAAGCTGGCGGACGGAAGAAGTCGGCGATGCAGAGGTATGGGTCCTTGGTCTGGCGCGGGAAGTGGAAGCGGGTCCGTTCTGTGTAGCGGTCGTCGTCGCTGTAGACAATCAGGTCGTTACCGTCCGCGTTGACAGGGAAATACCCCCACGCGACGGAGGGAATAAGGACATCCTCGGCCTTGGCTTCGTCGAGGCGCGCCCGCAGCTCAGCACGGAGGCGCTCCTTGAACTCGGCGTCGGTCTCGCCCTTCACAGGACGGTAGCCCCACTGGTTGCGGAACAGCGCCGTCTCGTTCAAGTAGGAGACGACGTCGTCGAGCGCGATGCCCTTGGCGACTCGGCTGCCCAGAAATGGCGGGACGAATATCTCGTTGTCGACCTCAACTGCGGGGGAGCGGAGCGGGAGGGAAGCCGGGTCTATCTCCTCTTGCACCTCGCTCCTGCGCTTTGGCAGCACCCGGCCGGAGCGCTCTGTCCCGAACGTCGGGTCGTCTCTGCCACTTCGCTTCAACTCCATCACCTTGTCGAGCACGTGCAACCCTTCGAAGGCGTCCTTGCCGTAGAACACGCGACCGTCGTAGGTATCGCGCAGGTCCTTTTCGACATATGTCCGAGTCAGGGCGGCGCCACCGAGTAGGACGGTGTATGCGGTCTTGCCCAGCCGGTTCAGCTCCTCGAGGTTCTCCCGCATGACGAGAGTGGACTTGACCAGCAGTCCGCTCATGCCGATTGCATCTGCGCTGACGTCGTCCGCCTTCGCGACCATCTCGGCAATAGGCACCTTGATGCCGAGATTGAAGACCTCGTAGCCGTTGTTGGTGAGAATGATGTCGACGAGGTTCTTGCCGATGTCGTGGACGTCGCCTTTTACGGTTGCGATGACGACGCGACCGCGCCCGGAGGAGTCCGTCTTCTCCATATGCGGCTCGAGGTGGGCTACTGCAGCCTTCATCGTCTCCGCGGACTGGAGCACGAACGGCAGCTGCATCTGTCCTGACCCGAAGAGGTCGCCTACCGTTCGCATCCCTGCGAGCAGCATGTCGTTCACGATCGCGAGCGCCTTGTGCCCAGAGCTGAGTGCTTCGTCCAGCTCGTCGGTGAGACCATTGCGGTCACCGTCGACGATGCGTTGCTCAAGACGGCGTTCCACGGGCCAGCCACTCCGGTCCTCGCGGGAGCTGCTCAGGTTGCCGCCCGCCTGCTCGAAGAGGTCGATCAGCTCGGCTAGGGGGTCGTAACCAGGGCGGCGCCGGTCGTAGACGAGGTCTAGACACAGCTCAAGCTCGCGTTCACCCAGGCGATTGAGCGGGAGGATTTTGCCTGCGTGCACGATCGCGGCATCAAGGCCGGCCTCGGTGCATTCGTGCAGGAAGACCGAGTTGAGGACCTGGCGGGCAGCAGGGCTGAGCCCGAACGAGACGTTGGATAGGCCGAGGACTGTGTGAGCCCCTGGTATCTCAGCCTTGATTGCCTTTATGGCCTCGATCGTCTCGATTCCGTCGCGCCGCGACTCCTCCATGCCGGTCGACAGCGGCAGGGCGAGCGGGTCGAAGAGAAGGTCCTCGGGTTTGAGCCCGTAGCGACCGACGGCGAGCTCACAGATAGCTTTGGCCGCTCGGAGCTTCCACTGCGCGGTGCGAGCCTGTCCCTCAGTGTCGATACAGGTGCAGATGACCGCGGCGCCGTACTCTTTGGCAAGTGTGAAGAACCTGTCGAGGCGTGTCCCTTTGGCGTCGCCGTCCTCGAGATTGACCGAATTGAGGACTGCCCGCCCGCCTATCCACTGCAGGGCTGCTTCGATCACCGGGGGCTCTGTCGAGTCGATCACGAGCGGGATCGTCGACTGGCCGGCCAGGCGTGAGGCGACCTCCCTCATGTCCGCCACACCGTCGGCGCCCGTGAAGTCGACGCAGACGTCGAGCATGTGGGCACCCTCGCGCACCTGATCTTTGGCCATCGCGACCGTCGTCTCCCAGTCGCCGGCGAGCATTGCCTCGCGGAAGCGCTTGGAGCCGTTGGCATTGGTTCTTTCACCTATGACGAGAAACGACAAGTCCTGCTCGAAGGGAACAGATGTGTAGAGCGAGGCCGCGCCGGCCTCGTGAACGGGACTGCGAGGAGCCGGCCGAAGGTTCCTGCATGACTCGACGACGGCGGCCAGGTGCTCGGGTGTCGTCCCGCAACACCCGCCGATAACAGAGACTCCGAGCTCTGTGACGAAGGAGGCAAGGTGGCTGGCAAGGGCATCTGGAGTCAGGTCGTAGTGCATCTTGCCGTCGAGCACCGAAGGCAGACCGGCGTTAGGCAGGGCCGAGATGGGAGTGAGGCAGTGCTCGGAGAGGTACCGCAGCGACTCGCGCATCTCGACCGGTCCCGTCGCGCAGTTCATTCCGATCACGTCCGGGTCCATTGCCTCGAGTGCCGTCAGGGCGGCCCCTATCTCTGTTCCGAGGAGCATGCGTCCGGTCAGCTCGATCGTCACTTGAACCTGCAGCGGCACCTCGCGACCGACCTTCGCCATTGCGCGCCGGCACGCCTGGATGGCAGCCTTCGCCTGCAGGGTGTCGTAGCACGTCTCGATGAGCAAGAGGTCAGCGCCTCCGGCGAGCAGCCCGCGAGCGGGAGTCTCGTATGCGTCGCGCATATCGGCGAAGCTGATCTGGCCGAGCGTTGGCAGCTTGGTGCCGGGGCCGAGCGACCCTGCGACGAAGCGCGGGTACTCGGGCGTCGAGTAGCTCCGGGCTGCCTCGAGCGCCAGCTCGGCGGAGCGCCGCGCGATCTCCTCGGTCCGGTCCGCCAACCCGTACTCGGCAAGGACGTATGGCAGCGCACCGAAGGAGTTGGTCTCTACGACGTCGACGCCAACATCGAGGAAGGATCGGTGCAGTTCGATCACGACCTCGGGACGAGTGATGCACAGAAACTCATTGCAACCCTCGTACGCGTCACCGCCGAAGTCGTCGGGTCCGAGCTCGCGTCGCTGCAGGTTGGTGCCCGTCGCGCCATCAAAGATCATGACGCGCTCGCGCGCTGACTCGAGATAGGGATTAGGGAGCGGCACGGTCCAGTCGAGTTTAGTTCGACATCGGGGCTTTGCGTTCCTCCAGGAGCGGCGCCCCGGCTGGCCAGCTCCCTCGGCTGGCCAGCTGCCTCGGCTGGTCGGTTCCCTCCCCGTTCGGCCAGCGAGGCTCTTCCCGCTCAGCCAGCGACTGGCCGAGCGGGGTGCGCGGCTTGTGCTGATCGCCGTCGACCGTGTTCTAGGGCCGCCCAGGACGCGCATTCGCTCGCGAGGGCGGGATGGAAAGCCCAGCGCATCAGCTGCTGCTCCGCCGCAGCACGGTCCTCGCCGTAGTCGAGCAGGCTCAGGGCAAGCCGTCGACCGTGGAGGCGCAGGCGATCGCTGACCGTGCTTTGGGGCGGTGCCTCGATCTCCCGGGCGTGCCGGCGCTGCAGCGTGTCTGGCAGACGGCGGAGGTGTCGCCGTGCGAGAGGAGGGAGATGTCGCCTGACTGCAAGAGCTTCTCCTCGCCACTCGGCCATCTGGAAGTCGACGCACCTCTTGAGCGTTCGAGCAAACGGCGCGTTGACGCCGAAACGCTCGCCGAGCCCGAGTGCGCGCGCCAACTCCTCCAGGTCGAGGTCGACGCCATCGGGGGCATCGTCGAGGAAGGAGGCGAACCGCCGGAGCAGCAGTGTCGTCGAAGGTCCGAGCACTGGAAGCCAGTAGATCTCGACGTACGAGGACCTCGGGTCGTATCCGACCTCATCGACGACTGGGTCTGGCCAGGCCTCGATTCGCAGTATCGCCGGTATCGGATCGCGATGCACGCCGGTAGTGGCACACGTGACAGTCATGTCGCCTCCAGGGGTCGAGGGGAGCGTTTCATACGATATCAATATATTTCATATGTGTCCACTCGGCAACTCAGCCGCATCAAGGGGTGTGCCGGTGACGTGGGAATGTTGAGTGCCGGGGTAGGGTTTAAGGCACTGGAGCAACGAGTTCCCTCGAAAGGGGAGGCATTCGACGGGTGGTCAGTTTCAGGGACGTGTTGAGTCAGGTCAAGCAATCGATCAGGGAGGTCGACCCCGGGGACGCGGACGCCCTGCGGGACGAGGCGCTGTTCCTTGACGTGCGAGAAGCAGACGAAGTGGCACAGGGAGTGATTCCAGGCGCCATGCACATCCCGCGTGGCTATGTCGAGTTGCAGATCGAAGGGCGCGTGCCGGATAGAGCGACCAAGATCGTCGTCTACTGCGCGGGGGGCACCAGGTCTGCTCTCGCCGCCAAGGCGCTAGGGGACCTCGGCTACGTCGATGTCGTCTCGATGGCGGGTGGATTCAACAAGTGGAAGGACGAAGGTCGTCCCTGGAGCACGCCCCGTGTGCTGGATGCCGACCAGCGCAACCGGTACCAGCGGCACCTGCTCCTACCCGAGGTCGGCGAGGCGGGCCAGCAGCAGCTGCTCGATTCGCGGGTCTTGCTTCTTGGAGCAGGCGGGCTCGGGTCGCCAGCGGCGCTCTACCTGGCTGCCGCAGGCGTTGGCACTCTCGGAATCATCGACATGGACGTCGTGGACGCATCCAACCTCCAGCGCCAGATACTGCACAACCTTGACCGCATTGGCGATCGCAAGGTCGATTCGGCAAAGAAGACGCTCACCTTGATGAACCCGGACGTGACCGTCGTCACCTACGACACCCGGCTCGGGGCAGACAACATCTTGTCGATCATCGACGGCTATGACGTGATAGTCGACGGGACGGACAATTTCCCTACGCGCTATCTCGTGAACGACGCTTCGCTCCTGAAGCGGATCCCCGTGGTACATGGGTCGATCTTTCGCTTCGAGGGCCAGGTAACGGTGTTCAGCCCCTATGAGGGACCATGCTACAGGTGCCTCATCCCGGAGCCGCCTCCTGCCGAGCTGGCGCCTTCATGTGCCGAAGCCGGGGTGCTGGGTGTTCTTCCGGGGATCATCGGCTCGCTGCAAGCCATGGAGACGATCAAGCTTCTCTTGGACCTCGGTGAGCCTCTGGTCGGCCGCCTTCTTGCCTACGATGCGCTCGAGGCATCGTTTCGCACCTTCAAGGTGAGGCGGGACCCTGCATGCCCCGCTTGCGGCGAGAGTGCCGAGGCGATCGTGATCGCCGAGTACGACGAGTTGTGCATGCCCCATGCGCTCGCCGTGCCGGCCGCAGTCTAGGCTGGAGAGCTTGCGGCCTGGCGTGCGTCTGACCCCGGTGTCGGTCTTGCCGCGGGCCGGGGTCGCCAGGCGCGTTCTGGTGGCCTGCGTGGGAGATTCCCCTACGAGGTAGCCCCTCGGCATTAGTCGCGGGTGGGTCGTCGGGCTACATCGGTCCCGGCCGGCCACCCACGAGCTGCCTGGCACCCCACCCACGAGCTCCGTGACACACCCATGCGTGATCATCGGAACCATGCACGGCCAGCCCCAGCAGCAGGTGAACTGTCCCAGACCTCGCCCGTTGGCTCTCATGATGGAGACTGCCTTTAAGCACAGGGGTTTCGTCACGACTGCCCAGGCATCCAAGCTCGGCGTCGACCCAAAGGAGCTCCAGCGCCTCGTGGCGAGAGGCCTACTCAGGCGAGAGTCCCGCGGTCTTTACCGCGTGACCGGCTGCGAGGTCGGTTTCCTCGACCAGGTCATGGCGGTGACGATTCGGATGAAGGGCGTGGTATCGCATCAAAGCGCGGCACGGATCTGGGGTCACTGCGGCCCGGGGTTTGTCGAGGACGTCGTCCACCTCACTGTGAGTCACGGATCTCATCCGGAAAAGTCGGCAGGGCTCGTCATTCACGCAACGCGTCTCAATCTCAGGAATTTCGCGACGATGCGAAGTGGTGTCCCCGTCACGGTACCGTTGCAAACGGTCCTTGACCTTTCGGGACAGGACATCGCAGACTGCGACCTCGGAGCTTTTCTCGCCCACTGCGTCTCGTCCCGTTTAGTCACAGTCCGAAGCCTCGAGCGCTATCTGTCGTCGCAGGGCAGAGGCGTTCGAGGCATCGTACGACTGCGCCGTCTCCTCGACGACCTCTGCGCACTGGACAGCTTGGTCGAAGCCGAGCTTCTCGGGATCCTGGCCGCGGCCGGCATCGAGCGACCCGTGACGCAGTTCGTCATCCGGGACTCCGGCCGCTTCCTCGGTCGAGTCGACCTGGCGTGGCCCCTCCGCCGTGTCGCCCTCGAGCTGGACGGATTCAGGTTCCATTCGGATCCGCGGAGCTTTGTAAGCGACCGGGAACGAGGCAACCGAATCGTTGCCGCGGGCTGGGCGTTGCTCCGCACGACACCGGCCAGCGTCCGTGAGTCGCCACACCTCGTCATCGCGGACGTGAGGATGGCACTTGCTCGATCGCGAGCCGCGTGATCAGGGCTCCGGCGGACCTTCCGGGTGGGTGGTTCGGGCTCATGCTTCCCGGCGACCCACCCAGACCGTCGCCGCCAGCCATAACTGACGAGGGCAATAGACCTATGTACCGTCCTGGCCGGCGCGTGGGGCACCGCGTGCGACTGGGCGCGGGATTGTCCCGCGATAGGCACCAGGCCATGGGGTGACAAGAGGGGTGCCGGTGCCTCTTAGTCTTCAGGCATGTCGTCGCCCAGGCAGCCGCACACCCAGCCGCACACCCAGCCGGACACCCAGCCGGACACGAACGCGTCGGAGCTGCGCACGGACTCTGGGATCGAGGTTCGACGCCGCTACGCGGCTGAGGACCTGCGCGACTGGGATCCCTACCGGCAGCTCGGTGAGCCGGGTGAGTTCCCGTTCACGAGAGGCGTCCAGGCAGACATGTACCGCGGACGCCTTTGGACGATGCGCCAGTACGCGGGCTTCGGCACGGCCGAGGCGACAAATGAGCGGTTCAAGTTTCTCCTGGATGCCGGTCAGACGGGACTGTCTTGTGCGTTCGATCTGCCGACGCAGATGGGACTCGACTCGGACCATCCACGCGCTGAGGGCGAGGTTGGCAAGGTGGGCGTTGCCATCGACTCGCTTGACGATATGCGCCGACTTTTTGCCGGCATCCCCCTCGATCGGGTGACAACGTCGATGACGATCAATGCCACCGCCGCGATACTCCTGCTTCTCTACGAGCTTGTCGCCGAGGAGCAGGGCGTCGCATCTGACCGCATCGGTGGCACAGTGCAGAACGACATCTTGAAGGAGTACGTGGCCCGGGGTACCTATATCTACCCTCCACGGCCCTCGATGCGCCTTGTGACCGACACCTTCGCCTACTGTGCCGAGAACATCCCGTCTTGGAACACGATCTCGATTTCGGGATATCACATCCGCGAGGCCGGCTCGACCGCCGTGCAGGAGCTCGCATTCACCCTTGCCGACGGCATCGCGTATGTCGAGGCGGCGATAGCGGCCGGGCTCGAGGTGGACGATTTCGCGGGGCGCCTGAGCTTTTTCTTCAACGCCCACAACAACCTCTTCGAGGAGGTGGCAAAGTACCGTGCCGCGAGGAGGCTCTGGGCGCGCCTGATGCGCGACCGGTTCGGTGCCAAGGCAGAGCGCTCGATGCGGCTACGGTTCCATACCCAGACCGGCGGGTCGACCCTGACTGCCCAGCAGCCGGAGGTGAACACAGTGAGGGTTGCCATCCAGGCTCTCGGTGCTGTTCTCGGTGGCACGCAGTCGCTGCACACGAACAGCTTCGACGAGGCTCTTGGCCTACCGACCGAACGGGCTGCCAAGCTAGCCCTGCGCACCCAGCAGGTCATCGGCTATGAGTCGGGTGTAACCGATACGGTCGACCCGCTTGCGGGCTCGTACTACGTCGAGTGGCTCACCGACGAGGTGGAGCAGCGCGCGCTCGCGTACATCGAGCGGATCGAAGAGATGGGCGGCGCCGTCGCTGCCATCGAGGCGGGCTACATGCAGGACGAGGTCGAGCAGGCGGCCTATGAGTTTGCGATGCGCGTGGACTCGGGCGACAAGGTCGTGGTTGGCGTGAACCGCTTTGTCGAGAAGGCTGCAGCGGAGGCAGAGGTGTTCCCGGTCGATCCGGCACTGCAGCGCGCGCAGATCGAAGGAGTTCGCTCCTCGCGCGCGAGGCGCGACCAAGCTCAGGTCGCGGCGTGCCTGCGCGAGGTCGAGTCGGCCGCGCGCGGCACGCAGAACCTGCTCGTACCAATGCGAGCGGCTCTCAAAGCGCGAGCGACTCTGGGGGAGGTGTCAGACGTCCTGCGCGACGCCTTCGGCGAATACCGGCCGAAGCGATGACTCCGAAGCGATGAGCCCAGGTCAGATCGGGGTGGAGCGCAGCGCAGCAAGGGTGATCGTGCGGGACGCCTCGGGCCTGATTCTGCTCTTCAACGGCGCCGATCCAGCGGTGCCCGAGGTCCGGTACTGGTTCACCCCGGGAGGCGGGCTCGACGACGGCGAGACGTTCCATGAGGCTGCGGCGAGAGAGCTGAGGGAGGAGGCGTCCCTCGACGTGACGGACCTAGGCGATGCCGTGCGCGAAGACGTGGAGGAGTTCAGCTTCGAAGGGGTTCTCTATACCCAGCGCCAGCGGTTCTTCGCGGTCGAACTCTCCGTCGATGCCCGAGATGTCGAGATCGACTCGGGTCGGTGGACGGATTTCGAACGTCGTAGCATAAGAAGGTACCGGTGGTGGAGCCTGGCAGAGATCGGCTCCAGCCCGGATGCGATCTACCCGGCAGACCTCGCCGATCTCGTCCGCGCCGTCCAGGTCTGGGGAGCAGCCGTCCCGTCGCGCGGATCGGCTGGGCCCAGCTGAAAGGGCGCTCGATGCGGGCTCAGTCGCCGTGCCGGTACGCCTTGGCCATGAGGCGCGTGCGTGCGGCGTCGTTCAACGCGAGGTCGATCACGGTCCATGCCATCGCCGTCGCTCCGTCGGTCGCGGCCCGATCCGCCGCTTCTCCGCCAGCCGCCTCGGTGAACTCGGGCTGGTGGTTGACGGCCGGCAGGCAGTCGAGCCCGAGCATCGGGTGGATAGAAGGGATCGCGAGCGACACGTTGGCCATGTCGGTCGAACCGCTCATCGGCCTTTCGTCCGGCGGCGGAAAGACACGGCCGAGCGCCTCGGCGTTCGCGCGGTAGATACCGGTCATGACCTCGTCGGTGTCGAACTCGGAGTATGTCGGACCGTCGGGAGCGATCTCGAGACTCGATCCAGTGGCTATGGCTCCCGCCTCGAAACACCTCCTCACCCGAGGCGACCACTTCTCCAGGGCCTGCAGCGTCCGGGCACGCACGTAGTACTTCGCCTCGGTACGGGCCGGCACGATGTTGGGAGCCGATCCGCCAAGAGTGACTATCCCGTGCACCTGGTCGCCAAAGTCAGCGTGCTGGCGCAACAGGCCAATTGCCACCTGGGCGACTGTCAGGGCATCGGCGGCGTTGATCCCGAGCTCGGGGTACGCGGACGCGTGCGCTTCCTTGCCCCGGTAGACGATGTCGAGCGTCTCGACGGCCAGGCAGGGCATGCGGTCGCGCTCGCCCGGTGCAGGGTGGACCATCATCGCGGCGTTCACGCCATCGAAACCCCCTCGCTCCATCATGAGCACCTTCCCCCCGCCACCTTCTTCGGCGGGTGTACCGAGCACCTTGACGGTGATGCCGAGGTCGTCGGCCACTGGCGCGAGTGCGCACCCGGCTCCGACAGCGGCCGAGGCGATGACGTTGTGTCCGCAAGCATGACCGATGCCGGGCAGGGCGTCATACTCGGCGCAGATCGCGACCACCAAGGGTCCCGAGCCTGCTGTCGCGACGAACGCCGTTGGCAGGTCGCAGACGCCCACCTCCACCGCCAAGCCGCCCCGTGCGAGCTCTTCGGCGCACCAGGCGGCGGCGCTCTCCTCCTCGAACGCGAGCTCCGGCTTCGCGAGGATCCGGTGGGAGAGAGAGACAATGGACTCACGATTGCGCTCGATGGCAGCTGCCGTCCGGCTCTTCAGAGAAGCGGCGTCGGTCACGAGATCACCGCCACTACGTCTCCGGCACCAAGAGCGTCCCCGACGGCGACTCTCAGCTCTGCCACGACCCCGCTCCGCTCGGTGTGGATGGGGTTCTCCATCTTCATGGCTTCGAGGACGCAGATGGTCTGTCCGGCCTGCACGGTG
>JAKACA010000013.1:0-14076 GCA_021796455.1 Actinomycetes bacterium | reverse complement strand
GGTGTCTCCCTCGCTCACTAGGACCTTCACGATCGTGCCCTGCATAGGCACGCTAACTCTCCCGTCGCCGGCCGCGGCCGGCGAACCTGCGGTGCGGCCCCTTCCCGGGCGAGGCGCGGCCGTGCCGGAGCCGGGGCTCTGGGTCGCCGATCCGCTCTCGCGGCTGTCACCTGCGCTCACGTCTGGAACCCACAGCCTCACGCGATAGCGCCGTCCGTCGACCTCGGCGTCAACCTCCCGCAGGACCCGGGCTTCGCCCGTACCGCCGGATCCCGTGGCTTGGCCCGAGGCTGTCGTAGCCGACCCCGGCGAGTCGCTCGCCATGAGCGCAGACAGATCAAGGCTCTCCTCGACCCATCGAGTCGAGTGGGTCGCGGAGACAAAGCCGTCGTGCGCAAGGATCACCTCGTGCGCGGGGATCGTCGTGGCGACACCCTCGACGACGGTCTCGGAGAGGGCTCGCTGCATCCGGCGCCGGGCATCCTCGCGGTCATCGCCCCAGACGATGATCTTCGCGACCAGGTTGTCGTAGAACTGGCTGACGGTGTCGCCCGAGTCATAGCCACTGTCGGTACGTACGCCGAAACCGCCGGGGGGCCGAAAGCGCGTGATACGTCCGGGAGCAGGGAGAAACCTCCCACCGGCCGGGTCCTCTGCGTTGATACGGCACTCGATCGCGTGTCCGCGTCGTCGTGCTTCGATGTCGTGCTGACTGAAGCCGAGCGGCTCTCCTGCCGCGACTCGCAGCTGCAGCGCGACCAGGTCGAGTCCGGTGACGAGCTCTGTGACAGGGTGCTCGACCTGGAGACGGGTGTTCATCTCGAGGAAGTAGAACGACCCGCTCTCATAAAGGAACTCGACCGTGCCTGCGCCTTCGTAGTGGCAGGCTCTGCAGATCGCGACGGAGGCCGCACCCATAGCCTGGCGCACATCGTCAGGAAACTCGGGAGCGGGAGACTCCTCGATGAGCTTCTGGTGGCGGCGCTGGTAGGAGCAGTCTCGCTCACCGAGCCAGAGAGCCGTTCCCATGGAGTCGGCGAACACCTGCATCTCGATGTGGCGCGGCCAAGTGAGATACCGCTCGAGATAGATCTCACTTCGGCCGAAGTAGGATGTGGCTTCCCGCTGCGCGGACTCCATCGCCTCTCGTGCCTCGCCCGGCCCGTTCACGACCTTCATCCCACGGCCGCCACCGCCGAAGGCAGCTTTTATCGCCACGGGCCAGCCATGCTCCTCGCCGAAGGCCACGATCTCACCCGGGTCGCTCAGGGGCTGGCTCCGGCCCGGCACGCCGGCTACTCCAGCTCGCTCGGCCGCAATGCGGGAGGAGATCTTGTCGCCCATGACCTCGATCGCCTCTGGGGGTGGTCCGATGAAAGTGACGCCCCTGCTCGAGACGGTCCGGGCGAACTCGGCATTCTCGGAGAAGAACCCGTAGCCCGGGTGGAGGGCATCAGCCCCGCTGCGCTCGAGCGCGGCGACTATCGCTCCGGTGTTGAGGTAGCTCTCGGCCGCGCTCTGGCCGCCGAGGGAGTACGCCTCATCGGCGAGCCTGACATGGAGCGCGTCCCTGTCGAGATCCGAGTACAGCGCGACCGTCGCGACTCCGAGCTCCTGGCAGGTGCGGATCACGCGCACGGCGATCTCGCCCCTGTTGGCGATCAACACCTTCTCGAACACAACTCCCCTTCCTGGCGCCTAACGTCGCCTGACGATGGCAGAGCTCCCGGACCCGGGGAACATCTCCGCCCGGCAGGGCTCAGCCGAGCAGGCTACCCGCGGCGCACCCGCTTCCACGACCCAACCTGCTGGCGTACGGTTCCTCGCACCGATACGGCTCGAGGTGGTGGACTCGACGAGCCGCTACTTGGCCGATCTGGCCCGTGCCGGCGCCCCAGAGGGAACATCGGTGCTCGCGGAGCGTCAGAGCGCGGGGAGGGGACGCCTCGACAGGAGATGGGTGGACCCAGGTGGAGGGTCCGTGCTCTGCTCTGTCCTCTTCCGGCCGGAGCTGCCGATGCGAATGTGGAACCTCTTCTCCCTCCTCGTCGCTCTCGCAGCTCGCGACGCATGCGCCGATGCCGCCAGCGTGGATCTTTCTTGCAAGTGGCCGAACGACCTTCACTCAGCTGATCGCAAGGTTGCCGGGGTGCTTGCCGAGGTGGTTGAGGTGCCCGCGACGGCGACCAGGCTTGAGGGCCCCGGCGTCGCCGGAGCTGCCCTCGTGGTGGGTGTCGGCATCAACTGCAACTGGCCCTCTGACTGGGAGCCGAGCGCCGTTCTCGGTGCCGACGCCCTGGCGCTGCGGGCGACCTCGCTCGACCGGCTGGCCGGGCGATCCGTCGATCGCGATGCCGTCGCGGACCGGCTTCTCGACCGTGTGGGACAGCGGCTCTCGGCGCTGGCCGGGTCACCTCCGGCCGTGCGCGCTCTTCTGGCCGAGTACCGGCGCAACCTCTCCACCATCGGCCGGCTCGTCAGGGTCGAGCTTGCAGACGAGGCTTTCGACGGCGTCGCCCTTGACGTGGACGACGAGGGACATCTCCTCGTCGATGTCGGAGCTTGTATCCGGACTGTCGCGGCCGGAGACGTCATCCACCTCGGCTGACCGTCTCACCTAGTCGTTGTCCTGGTGACCTCGTGGGCGGCGTAGCCTCTCTCCCATGCGACTTCTGATCACAGGCGGTGCCGGCTTCATCGGCTCGAATTTCGCCCGCTACTGGTCCGACCAGAGACCTGACGACCACTTGGTGGTTCTCGACGCCCTTACCTATGCCGGCAACCGTGCCAATATCGCGGACCTCGAGGCGAAGCACAGCGTTGCGTTCGTACACGCGGACATCGCTGACCAGAACGCGGTTGAGGCGGCGCTCTCGGCACACCAGATAGACACGATCGTCAACTTCGCGGCCGAATCGCACAACAGCTTGGCCGTGCTCGACCCCGCTCGCTTCTTTCGCACCAACGTCATGGGAACGCAGGCGCTGTGCGAAGCTGCGCGTAGGCTTGGAGTCGCTCGCTTCCACCACATCTCGACCTGCGAGGTCTACGGCGACTTGGATCTCGACAGCGACGAGGTATTCACGGAGGAGTCCCCGTACCGACCTCGTACGCCGTACAACGCCTCCAAGGCCGCCGCCGACCACGTGGTTCGCTCCTATGGTGAGACGTTCGGTCTCAAGGCGACGATTACGAACTGCTGCAACAACTACGGCCCTTTCCAGTTCCCCGAGAAGGTTGTCCCGCTTTTTGTCACGCGAGCGCTAAAGGGAGAGTCCCTCCCGCTCTACGCGTCGACCAAGAACCGCCGGGAGTGGCTGCATGTCGACGACCACTGCAGAGCAGTCGAGGCCGTCCTTGATCGCGGCAGCGTCGGGGAGACCTATCTCGTCGGATCGGGGCGTGAGGCGAGCATCGAGGAGATCGCCGACACGGTTCTCGACGCGACCGGGCAACCACGTAGCCTGAAGACGATCGTGCCTGACCGGCCCGGTCACGACAGGCGGTACCTGCTCGACTCCACCAAGATACGGACCGAGCTCGGCTGGGAGCCAGAGATCGACTTCGATGACGGAATAGCTGCCACGATCGACTGGTACCGCGACAACCGTGATTGGTGGGAGCCACTCCTGCGGCGCGCCCTCGTTGCCGAGGAGAGCTGGGCTGAGGCCGGAGCCACGAAGTGATCCCAGCCGTAGGAGAGGTCGCCGCGGCTCCCGGCTCTTCGAGCCGCACCAGCGGCTGATCAGCTTTGCGCGTCCTTGTCACCGGTGCCGCCGGTCAGCTGGGCTCCGAGCTCGTCGCTGATCTTGCCCGACGGGCCACCGGAGTCGTTCACGGGCCACCGTGGCTTATCGTCGGCCTCCCACGGGCCGAGCTCGACGTGTCTTTTCGCGACTCGGTCTTCACGGCGGTTGCAGGTGCAGAGCCCGATGTGATCATCCATCCCGCGGCCTGGACCAACGTCGACGAGTGTGAAGGCGATGCCGACAGGGCGTTTCGTGTGAACGCCCTTGGCACCCGCAACGTCGCCGGGGCGGCCCGCCTGGTCGGAGCTCATCTCTGCTACATATCGACCGATTACGTGTTCGACGGCCGTTCGTCCCGCCCGTACAACGAGTGGGACGAGCCGAACCCGACATCGGTCTACGGCCGATCAAAGCTGGCCGGCGAGCGCGAGGCGGGTCACGAAGCGACGATCGTCCGCACCGCGTGGGTGTGCGGACGCAACGGCGCCAACATGGCAAAGACCGTCCTTGGTCTCGCGTCTCGTGTCGGCACGCTCAGCTTCGTGAACGACCAGCACGGATCTCCCACACTTGCGAGCGATCTCGCGACGAAGATCGTTGACCTGGCTCTTGCCCGCCGGTCCGGGATATTTCACGTGACCAACCAGGGCAGCACAACCTGGTACGGCTTTGCCCGAGAGGTGTTGCGTCTCTCCGGCCACGACCCAGAGCGCGTCCGGCC
Source organism: Actinomycetes bacterium (assembly GCA_021796455.1). Classification (GTDB taxonomy): domain Bacteria; phylum Actinomycetota; class Acidimicrobiia; order Acidimicrobiales; family Bog-793; genus JAKACA01. The sequence continues at coordinate 9,606 of JAKACA010000013.1, read as the reverse complement.
CATTCTCACCAAGGACCTCTATCCGCCGCGGGCCGCCCTACGACCAAAATGGTCTGTGCTTGACAACGCCGCCCTGCGCTTGGGGCGAGAGGAGCTGCTGCCCCCCTGGCAGGACGCCCTCGCTCGCCTGGTGGCCGAACTGATCGATGGCTGAAGATGCTACGGGCGCGGTCCTGCCCCGTCATCTGGCCGCAGTCGTCGTCAATTACAACGCGGGAGCGGCGCTCAGCACTTGCGTTGCCAGCTTGATCTCTGAAGGCATCCGCGAGGTGGTGGTGGTCGACAATGCCTCCAAGGACACCTCGATGTCCGATCTCGCGAAGGCGTGGCCGCAAGCCAAGCAGATACTGTCTCGGCGCAATCTGGGCTTTGGCGCCGGGGCCAACCTGGGTGTGGGGTCAACCTCGGCGGAGTACCTGATCGTGTGCAATCCGGACCTCGTGGTGCGTCCCGGATCCATCGGAGCGATGGCGGCGGTGCTGGGCGGTGCTCCAGATGTCGCCATCGTGGGGCCGATGCTGCGTGACAGCTCAGGTACCGTCTACCCCTCGGGCCGAGAGTTTCCAGGAATCGGAGAGGCCGTGGGCCACGGCTTCGTCGGGCTGTTCTGGGGTGGCAACCCCTGGACCCGGCGGTACAGGCAGATCGGCCAGGAGCAGCACCGTTCGAGAGAGGCGGACTGGGTATCGGGGGCATTCCTCGTGGTCCGCCGGGAAGCTTTCGACCAGGTCGGGGGTTTTGACGAGCGGTATTTCATGTACGTCGAAGATGTCGATCTTTGCTGGCGACTGCGCCGGGCCGGATGGGCGATCCGATACGAGCCAGCAGCCGAGGTGGTGCACGAACAGGGACGCTCTGCATCTCGGCACCCCTACTCGATGCTCGTCGCCCATCACCGGTCGATGTGGCGGTTCGCCCGCCAAACAACTACCGGCCGGGGCAAGGCCCTGCTTCCCGTCGTCGCAGTCGGCCTCTGCTGCCGTCTGGTCCTTGCCTGGACGGAGCACCTGGTAAGCCCGCGGTCGAGGTTGCGCCCGCACTCGGACTAAAGTGAGCAACCGTGCCTGGTAACAATTTCAGCCGCAGGGTCGCGCGCGCCGCCGCATCCGGCGGGGGCCGGACCTATAAATCGCAGACGCCCGTGGCCTGGTATCTGGTCCTGCTCGTGATCTGCCTGCTCGGCGTCTCTCTCATCGCATACAGCCGCTATGAATTGTTGCATCCGGCAGTCGCGGCAGCTAAGCCCGTCGCGCCGCCAAATGCTTCAAACGAGTGGCAGGCAGCCGTGGCCGTCGATGTGTGCGGCACCTTTGAACCCTCGGCTTTGCCAGTGGACCAGGTCTCCACCGACGCGCTCGCGTCACTCGGCAACGGCATGGTTCGTGTCGAGCCCCGCCTGGCGTCGCAGCCGGCCCTGTACGAGGGGAGCAAGGCGAATCTCGGTGCCTACCTGCTGATAGAAGGGGCATCGATCTCGAACACCCTGCTGCAGCTCCCGGGCAAGCCCGTTCCAGTGGCGACGACGACGACCACCTCGGTGCCCGCCAAGGCCAAGAAGGCGAAGAAGACCTCGGCCACCACGACGACGACCACGTCGGTGACCACGACCACGACGACGGTGCCCACCAGGCCTGGACCGGCTCGCGACTTCCGCAACGGCGTGACAAAATGCGGGAAGAAGCCTGGCTTCACGACCGTCGAGACGTGGCCATCTCCGACGTCGACCAAGGGAACCGTGGTACCGAACGATGCAGCCGACGGCATCCGATTCGCGAACGGTCAGATGATCACCATCGCCTTTCTGCCCAAGGGCACGCCCGTGCCCCGGCCGCCTGCGGCGGATCGCAGCGCGCTCAAGACCTTCCTGCTGGAGGATCCATCGGGCATCGCAGTGACGTCCTCACCCACGGGCACGACACCAACAGCACCGACCACGGTGCCGTCTACCACGGTGCCGTCTACCACGGGGCCGTCTACCACGGTGCCGTCTAGCAGCGGCAAGTCGACCTCGACCAAGACTACGTCGTCGGCGGCCAAGAGCACGTCGGCCGCGAACGCTCGATCCAAGTCATCGACTACCTCTTCGACCTCCTAGCTTTGACCGGGCGAGCCACTCCCGCCGGCAGGGGAGAGCCCTGATGGATGCCGTCGTACTCCTGGGTGGCGAGGGAACGCGCCTACGCCCGCTCACCTATGACACGCCCAAGCAGATGCTGCCCATAGTCGACCGGGCGCTGATTGTGCACGTCGCGTCCTGGCTCGGGCGCAACGGTGTCCGCCGCGCGGTGCTGTCGCTCTGCTACAGGCCCGACGCCTTCACCGACGCATTCCCACGCTTCGCCATCAACGGAGTGGAGCTCACCTATGTTGTCGAGCCGGAGCCGCTCGACACGGCCGGGGCTGTACGGTTTGCCGCCGAGCAAGCAGGCCTGGACGGGCGCTTTGCAGTTCTGAACGGAGACGTCCTGACTGACCTCGATCTCGGTTGTCTCGTGGCTTTCCACCTCGAGCATGAAGCGCAGGCATCGATCCACTTGACGCCCGTCGAGGACCCGTCATCTTTCGGGGTGGTAGTCACCGACGGCGATGACCGCGTGACGCGGTTTGTCGAGAAGCCACCTTCGGGCACCGCGCTGGGCAATTTGATAAACGGGGGCACCTACCTGATGGAGCAGTCCGTGCTGGAAGCCATTCCGCCAGGCGGACGGGTATCTATGGAGCGAGAGACCTTCCCTCTCATCGCGAGCAGGCGGAGACTTTTCGCGATGGCTACGAATGACTACTGGCTGGACACAGGTACTCCGGAGAAGTACCTGCAGGCGCAGCTCGACATCCTCCGGGGCTTGCGAACGGCGGCGTCACGACCGCTGGCTGACGAACGTGCACCCGGCGAGTTCGTCGCTGACGGCGGCACCGTCGAGGGAAGGCTGTCAGGGGTCGGCTACGTCGGTCCAGGGGCAGCGGTGCGTGCTGGAGCGCTTGTGACCGACTCAGTCGTCGGGGCGCGCGCCGAGGTGCTGCCAGGCGCGACGGTATTGCGGTCTGCGGTGCTGCCCGGAGCTGTCGTCGGGGAGGGCTGCATCGTGACAGACAGTGTCGTCGGCCCCGGCACCGTGCTCGGTCCCGGTGCCCGAGTCGAGGCGGTGAGCGTGGTTCGCGGGGGTGTCAACGTGCCGCCAGGAGCGGTGCTTCGCGGTGCCAGGTACCCCTGGTGAAGCGCATGCTCGTCACGGGCGGGGCGGGTTTCATAGGCTCGGCGTTGGTAGATCGGCTGCTCGCGGAGGGACACGAGGTCGACGTGGTCGACGACTTGTCGAGCGGCTCGCTCTCGAACCTGTCCGACGCGAGGGCATCGGGCGGCGCATTTCGGTTTCACCATGTCGACGTCTGTGACTCCTCGCTCAGCGATGTCATCTTGCGCCGACGGCCTGAGGTGATCTTCCACTTGGCCGCCCAGGTCTCCGTGGCTGTGTCGGTGGCCGATCCCCTGCGAGACGCCGAGATCAACGTCCTTGGCAGTCTCCGGCTCCTTGAGGCTGCGCGGTCGGCCGGCACGGGAAAGATCGTCTACTCCGCCAGTGGCGGGACTCTCTACGGCGATCTCGAGCCTGAGGACCTTCCGGTGGCCGAGCACGCTCCTCAGGGTCCACTGTCGCCCTACGGCGTGTCGAAGAAGGCGGTGATCGACTACCTTGTCGCCTACCGCAGCTTGCACGGGATGGAGTTCACCGCGCTCGCGCTCGCGAACGTCTACGGGCCGCGCCAGGACCCCCATGGCGAGGCGGGAGTCGTCGCCATCTTCGCCGCCCGCCTGCTCGCGGGCGAGCCATGCGTGATCTTTGGTGACGGCAGCCACACTCGCGACTACGTGTACGTCGACGACGTCGTCGACGCATTCGCCAGGGCAGCCCGGAGGGGTGGTGGACTGGTCCTCAACATCGGTACCGGCATCGAGACCTCCACGGCTCAGCTCTATGCCGAGATGGCTGCCGCGTTGGGAACCGATGCGCAGCCCCAGCACGGTCCTGAGCGCGCTGGCGACGTGAGGCGCAGCGCCCTGGACCCCGACCGCGCGTCGATCCACCTTGGCTGGAAGCCCTGGACCACTTTGACCGAGGGCGTGCGGCGAGTGATGCACGAGCTCCGGCGAGATCGATGATCGCAGTGCTCTGCGGTGGGGTGGGCGCCGCTCGCTTTCTCTCCGGTCTCCTCGACGTCGTGCCACCGGCCGAGGTCACCGCGATCGTCAACACCGGTGACGACGCCGAGCTCCACGGCCTCAGCATCAGCCCGGATCTCGACACCGTGACCTATACCCTCGCCGGCCGCGTCAACCGCGAGACCGGCTGGGGCCTCGCGGGCGATGAGTTCACGACGATGGCGGCTCTCGAGGCGCTCGGCGGCGAAGCTTGGTTCCGCCTCGGCAACCTCGATCTTGCCACTCACCTTTTCCGAACAGGTCGCCTGCGCGCAGGTGCGACCCTCACGCAGGTGACAGGTGAGCTGGCCCGCGCTCACGGGCTTTCGATCTCGATCCTGCCGATGTCCGACGACCCTGTTCGCACGGTCCTCGCGCTTGGGACCGGTGGCGAGGTGAGCTTCCAGGACTACTTTGTCCGGCTCCGCCACGCCGTCGAAGTGTCGGCTGTCCGATTCGTTGGCGCCGAGCGAGCCGCACCCGCGCCGGGGGTCCTGGACGCGCTCGAGGCCGCCTCGGTGATCGTGATCGCGCCCTCCAACCCCGTCGTGTCGATAGGTCCGATCCTCGCGGTCCCCGGGGTGGCGGAGGTTCTGAGGCAACGTCGGGCCGAAGTCGTCGGAGTCTCGCCCATCATTGCGGGAGCCGCCCTCAAGGGACCAGCCGACCGGCTGCTGGTCGAGCTCGGGGGCGAGGCCACGGCATCCGGAGTCGCTCGGTGGCTCGGCGGCGTGTGCGGCACTCTCGTGATCGACGAAGCCGATGCCGACCAGGTTGCAGGCGTGCAAGCCTGCGGTATGGGATGTGTCGTCACCGCGACGGTGATGCGGGACGCCACCGTCGCTGCCGAGCTCGCTCGCACCGTTGTCGCCGCGCCCAAGTTGGGGGCAGCTCACCTGACCCTGGGTCACCAGGGCCAGGTGCCAAGCTAGCTCGAAGCTCGACCTGGAGGATTCACTTGGCATACCCGCGGCAGAATGCCGGTGTGAATGCTCCCGCGTCGCTGACGATCCTCGCCGTGACCGGTCTGCCCGAGATAGGGCCCGGCGACGATCTGGCCGCCTTGATCTCTGCGGCGACGGCTCTCGTCGAGGGCGACGTCGTGGTCGTCACCCAGAAGATCGTCTCCAAGGCCGAGGGTCGCGTGGTCGCAGTCGACCCAGACGACCCAACCGCGCGTCGCGAGCTTGCCGAAAGCGATGCTGTCCGGGTGCTCAGACGTCGCGGCGACATGGTCATCACCGAAACCCGCCACGGTTTCGTCTGCGCCAACTCCGGAGTGGACCTGTCGAACATGGCTGACGGCTATGCCGCGCTGCTGCCGATCGACCCGGACCGCTCCGCGCGACGGATCCGAGACGCGTTGCGGGCCAGGACTGGATGCGAGGTAGGTGTCATCATCTCGGACACCTTCGGACGGCCATGGCGTCGCGGCGTAACAGATGTCGCGATCGGTTGCGCAGGGTTGCGCGCCGTCGTCGACCTTCGGGGTACGACCGACGCTCTCGGTCGTAGGCTCGTCGCCACGGAGATCTGCCTGGTCGACGAGATAGCTGGCGCGGCCGAGCTCGTGATGGGCAAGGCAAGCGGCATTCCAGTTGCCGTGGTCCGTGGCCTCGATCCGTCGGTGTTCGGGTCCGGCTCGGTACGCGAACAGGTGGTGAGGCCCTACTGCGAGGACCTCTTCCGGTGATGGAGCGGCCGCCGCTCAAGGTGGCAATCGACGTCTTGTCTCTGGCAGGGCCACGCACGGGGGTCGGCGTCTCCTGCGGGGAGCTGCTGCGGTCCCTCGTTGGTCGAAGCGACATCGAGGTGACGGCGTTCGCCATCGCTCGGAGGGCGGGCAGGCTAGGGGCACTTCTCCCCGAGGGGACGAGGTTTCGCCACTTGGGCCTTCCTACGCGGATCGCCCACAGGGCGTGGATGTCGTTCGGGACTCCTTCGGCCGAGCTCGTCGTCGGCCGCGTCTCGGTCGTGCACGGGACGAACTTCGTCGTACCGCCTCCCCGGAGGGCCGCCGCCGTGATCACGGTCAACGACGTCACGCCTTGGCGGTACCCGGAGCTGTGCGCGCCCGCGTCGCTCGGCTACCCCGTCCTTGTCAGGCGAGCCGTCGTCCGTGGCGCGTTCGTTCACACTGCCTCCCACTATGTCGCCGACGAGCTGCGCGAGATCGTCGCCGTCCCCGCTGCCAGGGTGCGGGTGATCCCCTATGGGCTCCCGCCCCGCTCGGGACATATCGGTCAGGCCACGGCGCCAGCACTGAGCGCACTCGACGGCCCGTTCGTGCTGGCCGTCTCGACGATCGAGCCGCGCAAGGACTACCCGACGCTCGTCAGGGCCTTTGCCGAGATGGCTGGATCCCATCCTGGGCTACGTCTCGTCCTGGCAGGCGCCGAAGGGCGGGGGAGCCCGGCCCTAGACGCGGCAATCGCCCGATCCAGGCTCGGAGGCCGGGTGGTTCGTCTCGGATACGTGGACGACTCGGTAAGGGCGTCGCTCTTGGCGCGTGCGAGCGCGCTCGCCTACCCCTCGCTTTATGAGGGCTTCGGTTTCCCTCCCCTCGAGGCGATGGCCGCAGGGGTGCCTGTCGTTGCCTGTGCCGGGGGGGCCGTGCCCGAGATAGTCGGTGACGGCGCGCTCGTAGTACCCGTCGGTGATGTCGCCGCCCTGGCTGGCGCGCTGGAGGCAGTGCTCTCGGACGAGGGGCTCCGAGTCGGCCTGCGCTCGAGGGGCCTCGCGCAGGCGGCACGGTACTCTTGGACCTCGACAGCCGAGGCGATGGTCGGTCTCTACTTTGATGCGGCAGATTCCCTGAGGTGACCGGGCCACGCGGCGGACCTGATCATCGTGCATCGGAGCAGCGAGGTTCTTTGCCGATCCGAGTCGCCCTTGTCGCTCAGCAGCTCCGGCGCCCGGTTCCGGGAGGGATCGGCCGGTTCACGAGGTGCCTGCTCGACGGGCTGTCTGCTCTCGACCCTCTTCCCGAGTTGACCGTTGTCGCCGGTCCTGCGCGACGGGGCCAAAAAGACGATCCCCTTGCAGGGCTCCCGTTTCCGCTCCGAAGCGTCGGAGGACCGATCCTCGCGGCACTCGGGCGCATCCCCCTGCTCGAAACGGCCCCGGATCGAGTCATAACGCGGCTGTGGGACCGTGGCCTGCTCTCCATCAAAGACCAGGATCTGGTGCACGCCCTGTCTCTCGCCACCCCTCCGCCGGCCGGCGGAGCTCTCACCGTGATGGTGCACGACATTGCCTGGCGCGAAGTCCCCGACGCCTACCCGCCACGCGGACGCGCGTGGCACGAAGCCGCCCTGCAGCGGGCGTGCGGGCACGCTCGCAGCCTCGTCGTACCCTCCCGCTCAGTCGCCGACGGTCTGATGCGCGCCGGTGTCGGTGTTGGCGCGGCTCGAATCGAGGTGATACCCGAGGGATGTGATCACCTGGGGCCGCCGGACAACGCGGGCGCCTCCCGTCTCCTGGCCCATCTCGGGGTGTCGGGTGAGTACCTGCTAAGTGTCAGCACCCTCGAGCCCCGCAAGAACCTCCAGCGGCTGATCGCGGCCTACCGTCAGTTGCGAGCGGATCTCCCTGAGCCGTGGCCGCTCGTCGTGGTCGGTCCCGCGGGCTGGGGGCCACGCCTTCGCGTGTGCGAGGGCGTCGTGCTTGCGGGCAGGGTGCAGGACAATGTTCTGAGCGCTCTGTACGGGGGCGCACGTGTCGTAGCCTACGTACCTCTCGTCGAGGGGTTCGGCCTTCCCGCGGTCGAGGCGCTGGCTGCGGGGGCGCCTTTGGTCGTGAGCTCCGCAGTACCGAGCATTGTCGAGCACGGGAGTCCGGCGGTCGTCGTCGATGCGTGCTCCACCGCCGAGATCCGCCAGGCCATCGGTGCGTTGGCGACCGATGACAGCCGCCGCCGCGACCTTGCGCGGTCCGGGCCCGAGAGCGTGCGAGGGCGGACGTGGGAGGCGGCGGCCCGTCACCATGTCGCGTGGTGGTCGGGGGTCGTCTCAAGGTGAAGGAACTGGCGGCGACACTGGACGTAAGTGCGATCCCACACCGTCCCGCTGGAGCGGGGCGCTACGTGCTCGAGCTCGCCGGGGCGCTCTCCGGGCTCGAGGGCATAGATCTCACTGTCGTCTGCCGCAAGGGGGACGCTGAGAGGTGGCGAGCTCTCGCTCCCTCTAGTCGCGTTGTAGACCCCGTGTGGGCGCCGAGACCCCTGAGGGTGGCATACGAGCAGTGGTGTCTCGGTCCGGTGATCGCACACCTGCGTGATCCGGCGATCGAGGTCCACCACGGACCGCATTACACCTTGCCTCACGCGAGAGGAGGTGTCGCTTCAGTCGTGACGGTTCATGACCTCACGTTCTTCGACCACCCCGAGTGGCACGTCGGCTCGAAGGTGCGGTTCTTCCGCCGCGCGATCCGTCGGGCCGCGCGCGACGCCGACGTGATCGTGTGCGTGAGCGCCACGACGGCCACGCGTCTGACTTCGCTGTTCGCGCCTCGAGGCGCGGTTGTCATCGCTCCGCATGGAGTCGACCATCGGCGTTTCACGCCGGAGCGAGATGACGGCGAGAGCGACGCGGCGGTGCTCGAGCGTCACGGCTGCCCACCCGGGCTCGACTACATATGTCATCTTGGCACGCTCGAGCCACGCAAGGGCATCGTCTCGCTGATCGAGGCCTTCGATCGCGTCGCGCTGAGACATGACAGCTTGGAGCTGGTCCTTGCCGGGATCGAGGGCTGGGGCGCCGCGGAGGTCGCTCGCGCAGTGCAGCGTTGTCGCCACGCCTCGCGGATTCGGCGCCTCGGCTACTTGGACGACTCGGCGGTCCCGGCGCTCCTTCGAGGCGCGCGAGTTGTCTCGTACCCTTCATTCGAGGAGGGCTTTGGCCTTCCCGCCCTCGAAGCCCTGGCCTGCGGGGCGATGCTCGTCACGACGTCGGACACCGCGATGGCCGAAGTCGCGGGTGAGGCCGCGTGGACGGTCCCCGCCGGAGACGCCGAGGCTCTGGCCGAGGCACTGGGGCGCGCTCTGGAGGTCGGGGAAGCTGAGCGGGCGCAACGGCGGGCAGAAGGGCTGCTGCGTGCCGCGGCGTTCACCTGGGAGCGCACCGCTGCACTGCACATCGAGGCTTACCGCGAGGCGCGCCGGCGCACCGCGAGGTGAGCGGCGCGCGCATCTCGCGACTGGCGCAGCGCAACTGTAGGCTGCGGCGGTGCGGGCCTATGTGACGGGTGGGTCGGGTTTCGTTGGCGGCTGGTTGAGCGCCCATTTGGAAGAGCTCGGTGACGAGGTGGTGCTAACCGACTCCGACGTCGACGTCACGGACGCCGACGCGGTCGCCGCGTCGGTGCTGCGCGTCGATCCCGACGTGATCTACCACCTCGCGGCTCTCTCT
>JAKACA010000012.1:35019-38824 GCA_021796455.1 Actinomycetes bacterium | reverse complement strand
TACGTAGGTGGTCACGTCGCCACCACCGCTCGGCCCACTCGCTCACCGTCTCGCGCCGTCGCTCTGGAGCCGTCCATGTGCCGCTCAGCATCTCGGATTCGGTGAGCACGAGGAAGCGATCGGCCACAGCCTTTGTCGGGAAGGTCCGCTCTGCGTAGATCACCGAGCCGTCAGGAGCGAGATAGCCGGCCTGGTAATGACCAGAGGGGAGCTTGCGCACACGGCCGAATCGCCGCCTTGGCCGTTGCGGTCCGCTAGCCTTCGCCACGAGGCATCTCCCCTTCAATCGGAACCTCACAGACCAGCGGCCCCTTCTGCTGAGGCAGGCCGCGTGTCGCGTCAGGGGAGGCTAGGAAGGGGGGATGCTAGAGGACAGAGTGTCGGGCTCCCACCGGGTGCCACACTGTCAACTAGTCAGGCGGAGCGAAAGTCGTGGGCGAGGTCGCTGACCTTGCGCACGAGACGGCGGGTACCGGGGATAGGTCGGTAGCCGTAGTGGGTGTAGAAGCTGGCTGCCTCATCGCCGGTGACGTCGACGACGACGAAGCGGGCGGCGACGATCTCGGCGGCGACGATGATCCGTCGGGAGGCATCGGCGAGCAGGGCGCCACCCAGGCCCTGGCCGTGGAGGTCACGGTGTAACGCGAGCCGGGCGATGAGCACGGCGGGAATGCGGTCTGGCGAGCCACGTCCAATCCTTTGGGGAAGGTCATGGCGCTCGATGACATGGCCGGCCAGGGTGAAGTAGGCGACGACCGAGCCATCTTGGGTCCACACCCAGGTGCGCCCGGAGCGAATGGATTCGGCGTGGTGCGCGGATTGACGGAGCCACTCATCGAGGCTTGGCTGGTCGGAGCTGAACGAGCTGAGGTCGTCGCCCGGATGAAGGTGCCGCGAGACGAACTCGGCGTCGCTCACTGATCGATGACAAGACTTCCGAGCCTCTGGGCGGCTCTGTGCATCGGCAGGTTCGGCTCGGGGGGGCGGTCGAGGGCGTCGAGAAGCTGGTCGAAGAAGGCGGAGGGGACCACGGTGGTGTTGGCTTCGGCCACGACTTGCTCGGCGCGTCGCTCGGCAGCTTCGAGGATGAAGCTCGTGAGTGTCTGGTTGGTCAGGTTGGCCGCCTGCTTCAGCAGTGCTTCATGTTCGGGGTCGGTGCGGACTTCGATCCGTGCGGTCTTGGGCATGGTCGCTCCCTATGATGTATCGTACGGACAGTGTACGGAAGTCAGGGGCTACCGGCAAGCCACCTGAGCCCGACCTCTTGCGCCCCCACGCGCGCTCAGAATCACGACAACTGATGCGCTCTCAGGCGCCGCGCCGATCAGTAACGCCGCAGGTGAGCGGCTATGTCCGTTTGACGGGGCGGCTCCGCAGGGGCGGCTTCTACCGATCGAGGGTTCCGGTGACTTCAAACTCCTCGTCGGCGCAGTTCCATCTGCGTAGGACGCGCTAGTCGCGGGCTGTTCGTCTTGCAGACAGGTCGATCCCGAAGAGGGCCCCGGCAAGGGCCGTTGTCTCAGGAGAGCTCTCGGCATGGATCTCCGCGATGCGGCGACGCCGTGGTCCGGTCGCTCCCGGCACGATGTGAGGGGCTGAAGCGGGCTACTGGACGGGCATAAGCGCCAGGTGCTCGCCGAGGTGGTGGGCGTGGACGACGTCGACGCCCATCCCGTCGTGCTCGACGACACCTTGCTCCATATGGCAAGCGACTGCTACGAGCGGGGTGACCCGAGTCATCGAGCCGGCTTCGAGCAGCTCCTTGCCAGCGCTGAGAGCGATGTCGAGCACACGGGGCAGCACGTCGTCTGACTCGGCGACGAAGACGACGACAAGTCCAGGAGGACCGCCCACAAGAGCCGTTGCGTGCACGACTGCGATGATTGCCTGCTTCAGAGACCACCCATGGCTTGTCGAGGCGCTGGAGGGCGCTCACGGTAGTAACGGTGAGCCGCAGACGGCGGCGGGCCGTCGCTACGGGCAGGTTGCTGAAGCGCCTATGCCTACGCGTGGCGATGGCAACAAGGGCGATGACGCTGGCGGCACGGTACGACACCGACATCCATGAGCTCGTTGGGTGGGCCAGGGGCGAACCTGGCCCACCCAAGCCGATTGTCGCACCCGGCTGGTCGGCCCCGGTGGCGACCAAGAGGTAACGCCGCGTTACTTTTCGAGATCATTCCGCTCACGAAGTACCTGGTCACAGCGGATCATTACGTTGCGGTCATGATGCGCTTGGTCGCCTCAAGGCTCACGGACTTCAGTTCGATCCACTGTGTCACGTGGAGCTGGATGGTGGGGGTGGCGTGGGGCCGCCGGTAGTAGGACTGCGATTGGGGCTCAGCTCATGACGCCATTTGACAACGTGGCAACGCGCTACCCGTTGGCGCTGGAAAGGAAATGGGATGACCGATAGCCAAACGGCTGGCAAGGAGGACCTGCAGATACAGGAAGGCGACCACGATGGCTCGGAGGCGGTGATCCTCAGAAGCGCGGTTTTTCTTGGCCTCGGCACTGCTGCAAGCGTGGCTGGTGACCAGGTCGCAACTATAGGGCTAGTGCTCTCTGCCGCAGGACGGGGTGGCCACGGATCGGGCCTCTTAGTTAGTGCGTCATTCCTGGTCCAGCTTGTGCCGAGCATCGTCTTGGGCGGTTTACTCGGTTACCGGCTGGATCGCTTGCCTGCGAGGGTTCTCTGGACGTTTGGTCTTGCTTGTCAGGGAGTCGTCATCGCTGGCGCGGCGTTAGTACCTGGACTCTGGCCGAAGATCGTGCTGTTGGGACTGTGCTATTGCATCGCAGTCGTCACAAGTGCCGCAAGCTTCCGTGAGTTGAGGGCAATTTTCGGAGCGCGGACGCGTGTCCTTAACGGCGTCGTCGGATCCGCGACCTCGGTGGGAGGCGTTGCAGGGTCTGCTATTGGCGGAGTCGGCCTTAGCGTTCTGGGACTACGTGGAGTGTTCTTCGCGGATGCGGCGAGCTTCATTGTCTTCGCCGTAGGCGTCGCCTGTGTAGCCAAGGCGGTACCGCCCGATGCTGGCAGCGGTGCCGACGTCGTCGAGGCGATCCGCTGGCGAGCGCAGCTCGGACTTTTGCGCGACCGTCGCGCATTCGGATCAGACCAGCTCGTCGTGCTAGTTCTCGGAATCGCGTGCGTCAGCTTCTCCGGTGTGGCAGAGGTGTTTTACCTACGTCATACAGCGCGGCTGAGTCTCCCTCTGTACGGCTTGGTCGTGGCCGCATGGGCTGCCGGCTCCGCGCTGTCCTCGATCGCTGTAATATGGCTTCGGAATGTCGATGCGCGAGCCATCATGCGTGTTGGCGCTGCCGGCATTGGAATGTCTCTCGCAGCCGTGGCGTTCCTCAGGTCACCGCTCGCAATCGCCCTTGTGTTCTTCGGCGGCGGCGTTGCGAATGGCTGCTTCAACGTAAGCGTGAGGGACGCTGTGCACGATGGGGTCCCAGAACACCGGTTAGCGGGTGTGTGGGCATTCCTGGGTGCCGTAATTAACGCCTCGATCCTGATCGGGTACGTTGGCGGAGGGCTGGCGTCGCGGCATGCGGCGGTTGTCCTTGCGGCGTCTGGACTGAGCACCTTTGGTGTCGCGGCCATTGCGACGATCATCAGCGTTGTTTCAGGATCACGAGCGCCTAGCCGGCAGTGATCAACATCGACGAGAGAGGAGCTGGCTGTGACGGTTGACGCGAGCGGCCGCATCGGCGGCAAGGTGGCGGAAGCCCAACAGTTGGTCTCCGACGAGTTCTACACAACCGTGCGCATGGGCGCGGTGCGGCTCAGTCCAGA
>JAKACA010000012.1:0-35009 GCA_021796455.1 Actinomycetes bacterium | reverse complement strand
CTACGACTGCGGCGGCATAATCGAGCCTGGATGCTTCTCGGGCGATACGACTTCCTACCTGGCGCGCACTTATCCAGATCTTCCCGTTATGGGCTGCGATCTTGACCGCGTTGCGGCCGAGCCGACCGAGCGACGCATACGCTTGTTGACGAATGCCTCAGGTGAATACTGCGATTCCCGCAGCTTGGTGGAACGGACTCTCGGCAAGTTTGAGCTGCCGCTGCACTTCTTGGATGCCTATGGCTTTGACGGCTGGCCGCTTACCGAAGAGTTGCGTCTGCTCGATCGTGGCATAGTTGTGATACACGATTTCTCTATGGCCCCGTCCTCCTCGCTCCGAAGTGACGGATGGTTCGGGCCCGCGAGACCGAGTAGATGGAACGGTCGTCGAACATCCGAGCCACGAGCATCGCGCCCGTCAGCGCCACCAGCATGGGGACTATCAGGGAGATTCCGGTGCCAGTCAGCTCCAACATGAGCACCACGGCCGCGAGCGGAGCCTGCATAGTCGCGGCGAGAAGAGCGGTCCCACCGATCGCTGCATAGACCGGGATCGGAGCGTGGATGCCGGTAAGGGCTTCCCAGCCATGGCCGGCGAGGCTCCCGAGGAGCACTCCGGCAGTCAGGGTTGGTGTGAACAAGCCACCTACAGCCCCTGCCCTCAGGAATGCCGAGGTGGCAATGGGCCGCAGGATCAACAGCGCCGCTACCAAACCGACCCCAAGCGCGCCGGTGAAGGCAAGTTGGGTGACGTCCTTGCCGTTTCCGAGGACTCCCGGCCACCGCATGGCCACGGCGCCAGTTGCCGCGAACACGGCCACCAATGCGACGGAGCGTACCCAGCCATCCGCGAGTTTCTTCTTGGCCCACGAGATCGACTGCACGTACCACGCGGTCACCAATCCTGCCACCGGTCCGAACAACACAGCCCATAGGAGCTCGGATCCGTTCACCGGCAAGGCGGGTAACTGATAAGTCGGGTGGTTGGGCAGGGCCAACCAGGACACCGCAGTGGCAACCGCTGAAGTGGCTATAGCCGGAGTGACCGCGGGCAGGCTCACCGTGCCGAGGAGGACTTCGGCCCCGAAGAGCGCACCTCCGAGTGGCACGTTATAGACGGCGGACATGCCGGCGCCAGCTCCACACGCCACGAGAACCTTTCGCTGGGTGTCGTTCAGCCTGAAGAAGTTGGCCAGTGTGCTGGCGATCGCTGCCCCGACTTCCTTTGGGGCTCCTTCCCGGCCCAGGGTGGCTCCGAACGCGACAGCGATCATCTGCAGGACTCCGTTGGTCACGGTCGAGACGAACGGCAGCCTTCCCGCGTGATGCCAGATGGCGTCTGAGAGGCTTCGTTCACCGTGGGCGATTCGGCGCAGAAGATACCAGGAGGTTGCCATGATGATCCCGCCTGCCGTCATCGCCACAACGGGCCTGAAGCGCGCTGCGTGAGCAACGCCGGACTCGAACGAGCCCCGTTCGTAGCCGTATGCGAGGTGCTGGACGTCATGGAGGATGCCCATCAGGACGATGGCACCCAGTCCGGCTCCGACACCGGTAAGGACTACGAGTATCCAAAAGCGGGGGGAACCTCCAGTGTGGCTCCACGAGACCGGAACGTTGGGTTGTATGGGGCTGCCGCTGCCGCTGCCGCTGCCGCTGCCGCTGCCGGCGTCGGCGTCGCTCGAGTCTCCGGGGATCGGAGTGCCTCTGCGCGCGGGAGCGTCGCGTTGCCGGTCAGCCGCACCATCCGCACGAGCCGCACCAGCCGGCGAGACCTCGCGCAGATCCCGCGCCTTCGGCAACGCTGCACGCCCTGAGCGGTTCGTCACCCCCCTATCCTTCTGCAAGAGCGAGGGCGTCAGCCGCCGGCACACCGATGACCCAGAATCTGGGTCGCGGCTGCGTCGCCGAAGAAGTGAGTCCCCGCCACGACGCCGTTTACCGGAGTCGGCCGCGCTTGCCTCGTGTGCCGGCTCTTACGGGCATGGGCTACTGCAGGTGGCAGCCCCTGTGACCACAGCCGATCGCCAGACGGGACTGCTAGGACCCTGTCCCAACGAGATTGATGATCTCGCCTCCGTCAGGCGAGTTGTCCCCGATGTGAAGCGTCGCTGACAGCGTCCCCTGCGCCTGGGGGTTGAAGGCGATCGGGAAGCTGCAGGACTGGCCGGTCGCCAGCTGGACGCCTGGACTGGCGCAGGCACCTGTTGGGGAGGCAGAGAAAGCGCTTGGGTCGATGCCTGTCCAGCTGATCGAGCCGAATGCCAGAGTCACTGCGCTCGTGTTCTTGATCGTGAGAGTTGCGTGCACGCCGCTTCCAGTTGGAGAAGTCGACCCGAAGTCGAACGAGATAGGACTCGGTTGGGGGGTCTCCCCGTTGACGGACAGCGTGTCTGTTGAGTACACGCCCGTACCTTGCACCTCGAGCTGTGTCTGGGTCCCGAGAGTGTTGTCATCGATCACGACGTTGGACGACCTGTCGCCAGCACCCGTCGGGACGAATGCGACTCCTATCGTGCAGCTCTTGCCGACGCTCACGATCTGCGGGCAGTTCGAGGTGATCGGTAGTGCGTTCGAGTTGAAGTCTGCAGCCTCGCCGCCTGCGTCGGCGATGGAGTTGATATAGAGCGGCACCCTTCCGACGTTCAAGAGCGTCACGTACTGGTACGGGCTCGGGGTGAGCACGCCCTGACGTGGGAAGCTGAGGACGCCGTGCTTGATATTCGCGTTCGCAACCGTCGCGGTCGCCCACACGCCGGTTCCACGCAGTCCGAGGGCGGTGGTGGTGCCCGAAGTGCCCCAGCTCGAGTCGACGATGTCCACGGCTCCGGTCCGGGTGCCCGCTCCCGTGGGTTCGAACTGGACAGCAAGCGAGCAGTCGGCATGCGGGGTGATGTCGCCGCAGTTGTTCCTGTTGAGGATGAAGTCGCTCTGGTCTCCCACGGCTCCGATGGTGACGCTCGAGATGACCTGTGTCTTGTTGCTGTTGTTGTGGACCACGACGATGAGCGGGTCGTCGGCGACGAAGACGCCTTCGTCAGGGAACACGACAGTCTTGAGCGAGCTCCCGATCGGGGTCGTGAAAGAGATGGGGGGTGGGCCAACTCCCTCCGTCACGACGGTGTTGGTCGCCTTGGTGCTGCCGGCCGCATTCTTGACCGTCAGGCCGAAGGTGAAGGCAACTGGGTTCTCGCCCTTGTTGGTCGGCAGCGTCACCCTCTTCCTTACGATCTCGGACTTGCACGAGAACTTGATCGGGAACCCCCTTAAGTGCACGGAGGAACTTATCTCGCAGTTGGAGGCATACTGGAGCCTCGCATTGAGAACGATCGTGCCGCCCCTATTGGGGATGCTGGTTCTCGAGGCACCGAAGGAGAGCACCACCGGCAGGGCGCTGGCCCCGAAAGCGGCAGCTTGGGTGCCGGCAAGCAGCAGAGTTGCTGCGATGATCGGACCGCCGACACCGAGCACGAGCTTTGACCAGATCCTGGTACCGAACATGAGCTACTCCACTTCGACTGGGTGCCGGTGGCTCCCCCGCTGCTCGAGCCGTAGAACGATCACGATAGCTGATCGGCAGGGCCGTTACGCCCGTTGGGCGCTGCAGCGGGATCAGGGGCTCGCGGGATCAGGGGATCGCGGGATCAGGCAGTGAACGCGGGGCCTCGGGCGAGCACTCGGGACCGGCGCGCTATGATGTAGCTACGAGAAGCCGGCAGAAGGAGGTGACCGCTATGTCCCGCACAAAGTGCAAGCGAAGTAGCGAACCTCCCAGTCCCCGAGTCGGCTGAGGGGCCGACTGGTTTCACACTCCGTCGCTTTCGCCCTCCTGGGCGGCTTTGGACGGTATTGCCCGCTCGGCAGGCGGCGCGCGCGGGCGGCGAGCGCGCACGGGCGGCTGTCATCCCTGGCGGTACTCCCAGCTTGATCTAACGGTGCCTGCGTCGGCAGGTGACCGTGACCCCATCTAACTCGTTGCCTAAGGCGCCTCGGCGTTCTTGCCTCACCTGCCCAACAAGGAGGTGACCCCGTGCCCCTGCACGACTCCACCGCAGTACTTGACGAAACAGGCCTCGACTTTGCTCCGGGCGTCATCGACCCCGCCCACATCGGCGACATCGAGGGAGCCTTCGGGACGGTCTCGATGCATGACCACGACGCCCGGAAGACCTTCGGTCGCAAGCTGCTCACCCTCGCCGCGATCATGGGCCCGGGCATCATCGTCATGGTCGGAGACAATGACGCCGGTGGGGTACAGACCTACACCCAGGCCGGACAGCACTTCGGTTACAGCCTCTTGTGGGTCATGCTCATACTCCTGCCCGTGCTTCTTATCAACCAGGAGATGGTGTCGCGCCTCGGGGCTGTGACCGGTGTCGGGCACGCCCGCCTCATCAGGGAGCGCTTCGGTCGCAACTGGGCTGCATTCTCGGTCATCGACCTCTTTGTCTTGAACTTCTTGACGCTTCTTACCGAGTTCATCGGCGTCTACTTCGGCCTTGGCTATTTCGGCGTCCCGAAGCTGCTAAGCGTCTGTGGCGCCGGGGCTTTGCTCTTCGGGATCGCCGCGACCGGTCGCTTCCGCTGGTGGGAGCGGTTCATGTTCGCCGTCATCCTCGCGAGCTTCGTCTTCGTCCCCGCGATGCTCCTGGCCCACCCCCGTTGGGGACCTATAGGGAGAGACTTGGTGCTGCCTGGCATGGCCGGCGGCGTGAGCAGTACGGGGATCCTGCTGATCGTCGCGCTCATCGGCACGACCGTGGCACCGTGGCAGCTGTTCTTCCAGCAGTCCAACGTCATAGACAAGCGCATCAGCCCGCGCTGGCTTTTCTACGAGCGCATGGACACGTTCGGGGGAGGCATCCTCACCACCGTCGCCGCGGCCGGGATGATCGTGTTGGGCGCTTCGTTGTTCCACACCAAGGCCTTCGGTCCCGCCGCGAAGTACGTCGACTCAGGCTGGTTCAACCACGCTGTCGCCGTCACGCTCGGGCCAGTCGCCGGAGCGCTCGCCGCTGTCATGCTCGTCGTTGCCGCCCTCGTTGGCGCCGGTGCTGTTTCGCTCTCCACCTCTTATGCGTTCGGGGACAGCTTCAACCAGCATCACTCCCTTCACCGCACGATCCGCACGGCGCCGGTCTTCTATGGCGCATATGCCTTGCAGATCTTTGCTGCCTGTCTGGTCGTTGCCCTCGGATCGAACGCGCTGCTGGGCACGCTCACCCAATACGTTCAGGTGCTCGCGGGCATCCTGCTTCCCTCGGCCAGCCTCTTCCTCGTGCTGTTGTGCAATGACCCGGCGGTTCTCGGTCCCTGGGTAAACGGCAGGGTCCTCAATTTCTTTGCTGTGACGATCGTCGGCATCCTGATCGTGTTGTCGCTGGATCTGACGATCTCGACGCTGTTCTCGACGATCAACGGGGTCAAGCTGACCGAGGTGTGCTTCGGAGCTGGCGGACTGATTGCGGTAGTGGTGGCGCCAGTCGTGATCGTGGCGCGGCGGCGGGCCGTTGCCGCAGGCAAGGTGACTGACCCGCGCGCGGCGGTGAGCGGACTTGACCGCAAGACTTGGAGGATGCCGCCGGTGGCACTCCTCGAGCGCCCCCACCAGACACTGCTGCGAACTGCCAGCGTCTACAGCCTTCGGGCTTATGTCATAGTCGCCGTCGTGATCGTCGGCGTAAAGGTCTTCAGCCCGTTCGTGCATTGACGACCGACAAGACGATCGGGGCCTACGCTTGCCCGCCGACGCGGCGCTACTCGTGCGAAGCGAGTGGAGTCTCCGGATTGGGCGGAGCTGTGGCGACAGCGGCTGGGCTGTAGGCAGGCCCACCGGGAGCAGTGGCGTCGGTGAGCTGCGCTCTCGCGCGCAATGCCGAGAGGAGGGCTGCCAGTACCAGGAAACCCATCGATGCGTAGAAAGCAGCGTGGAGCCCGGTCGTAAAGGCTGTCGCCAGCCGGCCGTGCAGCTTGGTCGTGCCGACGAATATGGCAAAGGCAAGGCCCCGCGGTATAGAGCGCGCTGCTACGAGTATCGCCATGGAGAACGAGAAGACCATGCCGACGTTCGCAAAGGTCCGGAGCATCCCTGAAGTCACGCCGAATATCTCTCGAGGCGAGGCCTTCATCACGGCCGCGTTGTTGGCCGGGAAGAAGCTGCTCGCTCCGATCCCGTTGACAGTGCTTGCCAGCACGACGACCCAGAGCCCGGTCGCCATTCCGAGGTGCGCGTAGAGGAAGAGGGCAACCACCTGGATCGCGAGGCCGGCTGTGGCGGGTATGACGGGGCCGAGCTTGTCTGCCATGTGCCCGGAGAACGGTCCGATAGCACCGCCGATCACATATCCGGGGACGAGAAGCAGCGAAGCGTCCAGAGGAGAGAGTCCCCGCGGGCCTTGCAGGTACATGATCACGAGGAAGAGCACCGCGTAGGTGGCCAGCCCCTGGAACAGCGCCGCGAGGAGGGAGGGAGACATCGTGGGGATCTTGAAGAGCGACAGGTTGACCATCGGTTCGTCCTGAGCGCGCTCGATGAGCAAGAAGGCGCCGAGCATGATGACGCCACCGATGAGGTAGCCGAGGATCGATGCATTCAAGGAGGTCGTTGCCAGCTTGGTCACGGCCCAGAGGATCCCGAATAGCCCGAGACCGGCTGCCACCATGCCCGCCGGGTCGAGGCGGTGCTGCTTGCGATCGCCGGTGTCGTGCAGGACGCGGACGGCGAGGAGGACCGCGCCGAACCCGATCGGGACGTTGATCCAGAAGATCCACCGCCACGAGATGTAGGTCACGATCAGACCGCCGAGCACGATTCCGAGGACCGCACCGATGCTCCATCCGATCGCGTTGAAGCCGTAGGCCCGTCCACGTCTCTCGGGGGGGAAGATGTCGGCGATCACTGCGCCACTGTTCGCGCTGACGAGGGCGCCACCGACGCCCTGGAGCAGGCGGAAGGCGATTATCGACGACTCGTTCCACGACAGGGCGCACAGAGCCGATCCGAGAATGAACACGAGGAAACCCGCCTCGTACATCCGGACTCGCCCGAACATGTCGCCCAGGCGGCCCACCTGGGTGGCTAGCAAGGTGATCACGAACAGGTAGCCGATGATCACCCAGATGACCGAAGCCAGAGCGACGTGCAGGTTCCGCTCGATCTCTGGCAGAGCGAGCACGACGATCGTGGTGTCGACCGCGGTTATGAGGACGCCGGTCATCACGACCGCCAGCGCAAGGCCGGGTCGCCCCCGGGTTCCCGTCCGTGCCCTTCCCGTTGCGGGCGAAGTCTCTCCAGTGCTCATCTCGTGACAGCTCCCTTCCCTACATCCTAGGGCTCTCGTATCTAGGCGCCACGAGGACACGGCGCGGCTCCGTAGCGCTGCGGGACCATTATCGTTGCTTGCCGATAGGCAATAATATGGCCCAAGTGGACATTCCGGCCGGCAAGTCAGGGCAACCTGGACGGACGCGGGCCCGCTGGGTGAGCCTCGTGAAGCCGGAGTGGGTGGACAAGAACCTGAGCATCGTCCTCGCGGCTCGGGTGGCCATGAGCGCGGCGAGGGCGATCGCGGGCGTCGTGGCGGCGCTCTACCTCGCGGGCGAGGGTTTTTCGGCTCTCGAGCTGGGTGTGCTCTTCCTTGGCGTGACCGTCGCTTCGGCTTTCATGTCTTCGGCCGTCGGGCTGCTCTCCGATCGCGTCGGTCGCAAGCCGTTCCTGGTCGTGGTGCCGCTGCTGGCGGCTCTTGCTGGTGTCGCGTACGCGTACTCCCGCGAGACGGTCGTGCTCTTCGTCTTTGCCGCGCTCGGAACCTTCGGTCGTGGAGCTGGAGCAGGTGGAGGGGCGGTCGGTCCCTATCAACCCGCGGAGTCAGCTCTTGTGGCGGAGACCGTGCCGGCCAAGCAGAGGTCCGCGGCGTTCGGCCGCCTCCAGTTTGCGTCCTCGCTCGGAGCTCTCGTCGGTGGACCCTTGGCCGGTCTGGCCCACCCTCACGCGCATATGACAGCGGCTGCTGTCACTGCGGCTTACCGCCCCGCCTTCCTCCTTGCCGCCGTCATGGCAGCGGCGGCCGGCCTCATCGCTCTCGGGCTCGACGGGCGTCGGAGCCCAGTCGTTCGGGACAGGCCAGGTGGCCGCCACCTCTCCTGGCCGCGGCGGTCGTGGCCGGCTCTATGGCGTTTCTGGGTGACAAACGGCACCAACGGTGTCGCGATCGGGCTCTTCGGACCCTTCGTCAGCTACTGGCTGTACCGCCGCTATGGTGCGGGCCCAGAAGCCATCGGCCTGCTCTTTGCCGTCGTCAACCTGGGATCTCTCGTCTCGAGCCTCGCGGCTGCAGGTATTGCGCGCCAGCTGGGAACAGTACGCACGATCGTAGCCACGAGAGCCTTGTCCGGCATGCTCCTCGTCCCGATGGTGCTGGCTCCGGGCTTCCTGCTCGCAGGAGCGATCTATGTCGTCCGCATGCTCGTGCAGCGTGTCGGCCTGCCGCTCCGTCAGTCCTACACCCAGGATCTGGCAGATCCCGCGGAGCGGGCAAGCGTTGCCGCGCTGTCGAACCTGCCCGCCCAGGCGACGATGGGGGGAAGCCAGGTGCTTGCCGGGTATCTGTTCGACGAAGTCAGCCTGGCGGCGCCCTTTGAGCTGGCCGCCTTGTTCCAGTGTGTCAACGCCGTCCTTTACGGGCTTCTCTTCAGCCGGTTCCCGCCCCGAAGAGCCGCCTCGGAGCCGCCGGTGCCGCCGGAGCCCCTGGAGGAGGGTCTCGCTCCACCACTGTCGGCTCTCTGGGCATCGGGGGCCGGCCCTTCGGCCCAGGTGGCCCGTGGGGATCCGAAGAGATGAACGTGCGAGCTCAGCGCCGGCTCACGACTGCGCGGCCAGCACCTCTGCTATCTGGACGGCGTTGAGCGCCGCGCCCTTGCGTAGGTTGTCGCCGGCCACGAACAGCGCCAGAGAGTTCGGAGCGCTCTTGTCGACCCGGATCCGCCCGACGAGAGACACGTCGCCGCCGGCCACGGCAAGGGGTGTGGGCATGTCGGACAGCTCGACTCCCTCCGATGCTGCCAGGGCCTCCCGGGCTTCTTCGGGCGAGATCGGCCGCTCGAACTCGGCGGTGATGGCATTGCAATGTCCGGTGAAGACCGGCACGCGCACGCAGGTGCACGAGACGAGGAGGTCGGGAAGCGACAGGATCTTGCGGGCCTCGTTGCGCCACTTCTGCTCCTCGTCGGTCTCCCCGCTGCCGTCGTCGAGCAGCCGGCCCGCGACCGGCACCACGTTGAAGGCGATCGGGGCAGGAAACTTCACAGACGGGGGATACTTGACCGCGGAGCCGTCGAAGGTGAGCAGGGCCGCTTCGGAGGCAACCTTTTGCACTTGCTCGTCGAGCTCGGCTACTCCGGCGAGCCCGGCCCCCGAGCAGGCTTGGTAGGTCGATATCACGACCCGCCGCAGGCCAGCCAGATCAGAAAGCGGCTTCAACACTGGCATGGCGACCATGGTCGTGCAGTTGGGGTTGCCCACGATCCCCTTCGGGATCGACTTGAGAGCTTCCGGGTTCACCTCTGGCACGACGAGCGGCACGTCCGGATCCATTCGCCACGCGGACGAGTTGTCGATGACGATCGCGCCCGCCGCGGCGACCCTTGGGGCAAGCTCTCGCGAGGTCGCCCCCCCGCAGGAGAACAGAGCGATGTCGAGACCGGAGAAGTCGGCCACGGCGGCGTCCTCGACGACGATGTTGTCCTGCCCGAAGGCAAGCTCCCGCCCTGCTGAGCGAGCAGAGGCGAAATACCGCATCTCTTCTACCGGGAAGTCGCGTTCGACGAGCACCGAACGCATTACCCCGCCGACCTGCCCGGTCGCTCCGAATACTCCTACTCTCATGACCTGATTCTAAGGGACTGCCGCCAGGGACTCGTGGCGGTGGGCCGTATGCTCGGCACAGGTGAGCTCAGGTGTCGAGCGCGAAAGCCGCGTGCAGCACCTGGACGGCCCGCTCGGCAACCTCGGCTCTCACCATGCAGGAGATCCTGATAGGCGACGTCGAGATCATCTCGATGTTTATGCCGGCACCAGCCAGGGTCTCGAACATCGTCGCGGTCACTCCGGGGTTGGTCTTCATGCCCGCTCCGACGAGGGATACCTGGGCGACGTCGTCGTCTGCGACCACCGAGACCGCTCCGAGAGACGGTCGCATCGCCTCGGCAACCTCGAGTGAGGCAGCGACGTCGTCCTTTGGGGCCGTAAAGGAGATGTCGGTCGTGCCGTC
The DNA here is from genome assembly GCA_021796455.1 of Actinomycetes bacterium. Lineage (GTDB taxonomy): Bacteria > Actinomycetota > Acidimicrobiia > Acidimicrobiales > Bog-793 > JAKACA01. The sequence continues at coordinate 24,741 of JAKACA010000012.1, read as the reverse complement.
GTGGGAGACGTTCTGCACGATCATGTCCACGTTTACGTGTCGATCAGCCAGTCCTCGAAACAGCGCGGCGGCGATTCCCGGGCGGTCGGCAACGCCTGACAGGGTGATCTTGGCGGACGTGGCGTCACTCGTGACGGCCGATACGACCGGTTGCTCCATCGAAGGATCCTCCTCGGTGACAAGAGTGCCCGGTTCCCAGGTGAACGACGAACGAACGAGCAGGCTGACGTGGTGGTTGCGGGCGAATTCGACACTGCGCAGGGCCAGCACCCTGCCCCCGGTGGCTGCAATCTCGAGCATCTCCTCGAAGGAGATACGCGGGAGCTTGCGGGCGCTCGGCACGATCCTGGGGTCGGCTGAGAACACTCCGGAGACGTCGGTGTAGATCTCGCACCGATCAGCACCAAGGGCGGCCGCGAGCGCGACGGCCGTCGTGTCGGATCCGCCCCGGCCGAGCGTTGTCACGTCATTGGCGGTGGAGACACCCTGAAACCCTGCCACGACCGGTACCAACCCGGCTGCGAGCGCCGAGCGTATGCGGTCGCCCTTGACCTGGACGATCCTGGCCCGGGTGTGCAGCTCGTCGGTGACGATGCCAGCTTGACTGCCGGTGAAGGAGGCAGCCGGGATCTCTCGCTCCGCGAGCGCCATGCACACAAGTGCCATCGAGATTCGTTCGCCTGCGGTCCACAACATGTCCATCTCCCGGCCCGGAATGACCTTGGAGACCTGGTTGGCGAGGTGCAGCAGCTCGTCCGTCGTCTTGCCCATAGCGCTCACGACGACGACGATGCTGTCGCCCGACCGCTTCGAACGGGCAATGTGGTCGGCGACCGCTTTGATGCGGTCGGTGTCGGCGACGGACGTGCCGCCGAACTTCTGCACGACGAGGGACACGGCAGACAAGCTAGCTGTCCCACGTCTTGACGGGGCCGCTTTCCCATGGACGGTCCAGAGCCGGTAGCCTCTCGCGCCGTGCCAACCGAGAAACGAGCCCGTCAGCGAGCGCTGCGCGCTGAGAAGCAGGCAATCATCCAAAAGCAGCGCAAGAGGCGCTCGACGAGGAGACGCGGCGCGACCCTCGCGGCCGTTGCCGCCGGGATCATCCTCATCGTCGTGCTCATCCAGATCGGCCCCAGCCCGAAGAAGGCGGCCAAGTCACCGACCGGCACGACCAAGCCCTCAGCGACTGCCACTTCGAAGTCGACGACGACCACGACGTTCCCACCGCCGACGACTCTGCCGCTCACGAGCGTCGCGGTCGTGCCCTCCTGCCCACCGGCGAAGGGGACGACCAAGCGGATCGTCTGGTTCACAAAGGCGCCGCCCGACTGCATCGCGAGGAGCTCGGTCTGGGACGCGACCTTCGACACCTCGCTTGGAACCTTCGTCGTCAAGATGAACGCGGCGAAGTCGTACGCGGCAGTGAACAACTTCGTCTTCCTCGCGAAGTGGAACTACTACAACGGGACCTTCTTCCACCGCGTGATCCCGGGTTTCGTCATCCAGGGTGGGGACCCGACAGGGCTAGGCACCGGTGGGCCTCACGGCTTCCCGGGCTACAGCTTCACAGGCAACTACCCGCCCGCCTCGTGCAAGACAAAGGCGACCGCGGCCTGCTACGAGCCGGGCGACTTCGTGATGGCGAACAGCAACTCGAATCCACAGGTGCAAAACGCCAGCACCGATGGGAGCCAGTTCTTCGTGGTCCTGCCCGGCGGCCAGACCCAGCTCAACTCCGAGCCGACCTACACCATCTTCGGGAAGGTCATCTCCGGTATGAGCGTCGTCGATGCCATCGGCGCTGACGGCAGCTCGGGGGGGACTCCGACGGTGAAAGTGTATGTCTTGAAGGTCACCCTCAAGAAGGTAAAGGCCTAGGAGGTCACAGTGCCGACCGAGTTTCCCCCTGCTGACGGATCTGCGCGAAAGACACGGCGGTTTGACGCTCAGCCGGTAATGGGCATCGATCTGTCGAGGCGGTACAGCGCCGAGGTCGTCACCTCCAAAGGCACGATGGTCTTTGCTCTTGACGCCATCGCGGCTCCGCGGACAGTCAACAACTTCGTGTTTCTCGCGCGCTACCACTACTTCGACGGGATCGCGTTCCATCGCGTGATCCCGGGTTTCGTCGTCCAAGGCGGCGACCCCGAGGGCACCGGCGCAGGGGGGCCTGGCTACCGCTTCGAGGATGAGCTGCCGTCCCCTGGCAAGTACCAGATCGGCTCGCTCGCGATGGCAAATGCCGGCCCGGACACGAACGGCAGCCAGTTCTTCGTGATCTCGGGTCCCGACGGCGTGCGGCTGCCGCCCCTCTATGCTTACTTTGGGCAGCTCGTGAGCGGCCGTGACGTCCTCGCGCTGATCGACAAGGTGGGAACTCCCGGGGGCGTTCCTCGTGAGCAGGTGACGATGGAGTCTGTCACGATCACCGAGGCCGACTGAGACTGGCTTGCCCCCCGGCACGCCCCGCGGCCGGGCTCTTGTCATAGAGACGGGCTCAGCGGGTCGCGAGGGCCTCGAGCGATCCCTTCTTCCCGTCCAGGTATACCGTCACGTCTCCCGCGCCCCTCTTGATCCAGTTGCCGTCGGGCTCGCGGATGAGGGCGGTACGCTCGTCTATCGCGACAAGCGGCACTCCGGGAGGCGCCAGCTCGAGGGTCCGCCAGGCCACAGCGGCACCCCTTTGGCGCGGGACGACCGCCAGCTGGCCGACGAGGCCGAGCCCCACCGTGTAAGCGCCTCCCCGCGGGTCCACCATGGGATCGCAGAGGACGGTTGCCCCCGCGGACGACCCGGCCAGGACCGTGCCGCCGTGCCAGGCTGCCGTGAGGGCTTCGAACACCGCCGATCCCTTGAGGACGGACCGCAGGTGCAAAGGAGAGCCGTCCGACAGGTAGACGAAACCCGCCTCCCTCACCGCGGCTGCGTTCTCCTCGAGGCATGCGTCGGCATGGCTGAGCACCATGAGAGCGCGAACCGTCCCACCGAAGGGCGCGAACCAGGACCGCGCGGCCTCGACGGCCCTCTCGGGATGCTCGTAGGCGGCAGCTGTGGGAAGAACGAGGACCTCGGATCGGCCCGAGCGTTCCAGCAGCTCGGCGTCGAACTCACAGCCGGGCTTCCACTCGTCTCCACCCACGAGGGCGAGGGGCCCTGTCGCTCCAGGCAGCTCGCTCACACCCTCGCCTTTTTCTCCTCGGCCGGTTGGTAGAAGGTGGCGCTGCTCACGCCGGCCGGCGTCAGAGCGAAGATCCACACTCCACCTTTAGGGGCCTCTGGTTGCGGCCCGAGATCGATGCCGAGCTCGTGCAGCTGTTCGAGAATCCCCCAGATGACGTCACCATGGGTGCAGGCCGCCACAGGTCCACCGACTCCAGATGGCGGGTCGAGCCGCACAGCCAGCTTTCTCAGCTGCTCGAAGGCGTAGCTGGGCTCGGATCCCTCGTCGAGCCACCGCGTCTCGATGACCTCGAGTCCACCGGCGGCTGCCAGCGGCGCGACTGTCTGGCGGCAGCGCACTGCCGGACTGGAGAGCACTCGCGACAATGGGCGCTCGCCAAGGTCGCCAAGGTGGCCGGCGATGACGCGAGACTGCTCGAGTCCGCGCCGCGTGAGTGGCCGCTCGGCGTCAGGCTCGTTCCATCGTTCCCGGTTCTCGGCCCTCGCATGGCGCACGAGGTAGAGCGTCGGCTCGATCCGTCGCCGCTTCGCCCGGGCGGCGCCTTGGCGGTCGGTCGGAGTCACCCGATCCCGCTGACTCCGATGGCAGACCCGACGCTATAGGTGACGGCTCCCGCGGCCGCGCAGATGAGGAGCTGGCGCAGAGCAGAGAACCACCACTTGCGGCCGGTGAAGATCGAGAGGAGCCCACCCACCGCCAGAGCGGAGGTCCCCGCCGCTCCGACCGCCCAGAGCGTCGCGGTCGATCCGCTGCTGAAGAGGAAGGGAAGGAGCGGTACGAAGGCACCGAGGGCAAATGTCAAAAAGGACCAGAAGGCAGCCTGGAGGGGCTTGCCTGTGGAGCTCGGGTCGATGCCGAGCTCCTCGCGGGCGTGCGTCTCGAGCGCTACCTGGGGGTTCGCCATCATCTCGCTGGCCACCTGCTGCGCGAGCTCGGTAGGCATGCCCCGGGTCTCGTAGAGGTGCACGAGCTCGCGCATCTCGCCCTTTGGGTGCCGCTCTATCTCCCGCCGTTCGATCTCTATCTCGCGTTGGAAGAGCTCGCTTTGGGCTCGCATTGAGATGTACTCGCCGGCTGCCATGGAGAACGCCCCACCGAGCAGCCCGGCAAGCCCGGCGAGACGTACGAGCCCCGAGGCCGCGCTTGCACCTGCGATGCCGAGAACGAGCGAGGTGTTGGAGACGAGACCGTCGCTGATCCCGAACACCGCGGCTCTGGGCCCGCCCCCGGAGATGTCGCGGTGCTGGTGCTCAGGTATGTACAAGTCATGCCTTTGCAGCCCCGCTTGATCATGCGGCGCCTGTGCCGCACCGCCGCGCCGGGCCACGAGACGGCTGAAAATTGATTCGCCTTCGGTACCGACCACAGCTACACGGTTTAGCCGATCAGAGAGCACATCTCGCGCCAAGGGCCGCCGCGCCGTGTTCGGTCGCGCCGCGTCCCATGATCAGGGGGACCTACACTCGGGCCGCCTATGGAATCGAACACGGTCCGAAACGAGGTCGCGTCTCGGCTCGCCGGCATGGGAGCCCGGTACTTCGCCCCGCTTACCTATCGTGATCTCGGGATCGAGCCGATCGGGACCGTTGACTAGGCAAGCCTGAGGTGGACGCGCTCGACATCATCGTTGTGGTCGCCGTCCTCGTGGCGGCTGTCCACGGGCTCAGGCTCGGTGCCGTCGTCCAGGTCCTGTCCTTCGTCGGGGGACTGCTCGGTCTGGCGGTCGGCGTCGCGGCTGTGATCGTCGTCCTGCCCTATCTACACGGCGTCTTCGTGCGCACGTTCGTGTCGCTCCTGACCCTGCTCGTTCCCGCCACGATGCTGTGGGACGTCGGTCGCCGGCTGGGCATGAAGGTGTGGACTCACCTGCGCGGGCACCGCGTGGCCGCTTTCGACGCCGGAAGCGGAGCAGTGATCGCGATGGCCGGCACCCTCTTGATGATCTGGCTGTTCGCCTCGATCCTCGCTGACAGCCAGGTCCGGCTCATATCCAGCCAGATCGACAATTCGAGAGTTGTGCGCTTTATGTCCGATCTCATGCCCGAGCTCCCGAGCGCGCTCGCCGCCAAGGCGTGCCTGCTCGACCAAGCCGGGCTTCCCGTCCCCTGCATCGGCATCGCACCGCCGGTGACACCGGTAACGGTGGCCGATGCGGCGCAGGTGCGCGCGGCATCGCTCCTGGTTGGTCGCTCCACCGTCCAGATCGTCGCCATGGGATGTGGAGACGTCGTCGTAGAGGGGTCAGGTTTCGTGGTGGCTCCGGGACTGGTGGTCACGAACGCGCACGTGGTTGCCGGTGCCGACAACATCACCGAGTACGACGGCGTGCAGTCGGCTCGCGCCACGCTTGTCTTTTTCGATCCGAATTTCGACCTGGCTGTGCTCCGGGTGCCGGGTCTGGCGGCAGCCCCCTTGACTCTCGACAGCGGCTACGTCGGGCGCGGTACGAAGGCAGTCGTCCTCGGCTACCCTGGCGGAGGCCCGTTCAACGCGCAGCCTGCCGGCGTGCTGACCCGTTTCGACCCCGAGTCTCCCAACATCTATGACACCGCCAGCACCCAGCGCGAGATATACGAGCTGCAGGCGCTCGTGCGTCCGGGCAACTCCGGCGGTCCGCTCGTCGAGCCCGACGGCAAGGTGATCGGCATCGTGTTCTCGCGCGACGCCAACAGCGCCAACATAGGGTTCGCCCTCGCGTCGCCGGGAGTCCTGCAAAGGGTGCACATCGCCGAGGCGAGAGCCGCAGGCACAGTCGTGAGCACGGGCTCCTGCATATCGGGTGGCTGAATGGCGACACCGGGCCGTGCCTTGGGCCATGATGGCGCGGTGGCCCTGAGAATTGAAGACTACGGAATCATCGGCGACACGACGACGGCGGCTCTCGTCGGTCGCGACGGCTCGATCGACTGGCTCTGCCTGCCACGCTTCGACTCGGCCGCGTGCTTTGCCCGGCTCCTTGGCACCGAGGAGCACGGCTACTGGCGCATAGCGCCCAAGGCCGGGCCGACGCCCGGCCACGGCAGACCGCTCTTGGCGAGCCGCCGGCGCTACGTCGGCGACTCACTCGTGCTCGAGTCCGAGTGGGACCTCCCTGAGGGCACCGTCAGGATCACCGACTGCATGATCGTGCGCGACGAGCTTCCCCAGGTCGTGCGGTTGCTCGAGTGCACCAAGGGAGCAGTCGGGATGAGGATGGACCTCACAATCCGGTTCGAGTACGGATCTGCGGTCCCTTGGGTGCGTCAGATAGACGGCACGCTCATCGCGATCGCCGGGCCGGACGGGCTCGCGCTCTGGTCCCCGGTGCAGGGGCACGGTGAGAACATGTCGACTGTCGCGGAGTTCATCGTCCGCGAGGGACAAAGCGTGCCGTTCGTGCTCAGCTACTTCCACTCCACCGACAAGGCGCCTCGTCCCATTGACGCCGCTTATGCCGTCAAGCTGACCACGAGGCAGTGGCAGGAGTGGGCCGACATGGACCTGCTCTCGCTCGGCGAGTGGCAGGAGCCCGTCGTCCGCTCTCTAATAACTTTGAAAGCCTTGACCTACGCGCCTACTGGCGGGATCATCGCAGCCGCGACGACGTCGCTACCCGAGTCGCTCGGTGGCAGCCGTAACTGGGACTACCGGTACTCCTGGCTGCGAGATGCGACCTTGACTCTCTCCTCCTTGATGGCGGCGGGCTATGCCGAAGAGGCGACAGCCTGGCGCGACTGGTTGCTTCGCGCCGTGGCGGGAGAGCCGTCCAAGCTGCAGATCATGTACGGGCCCGCGGGTGAACGGAACCTCCTCGAGTACGAGATCCCCTGGCTGCCCGGCTACGAGGGCTCGACGCCCGTGCGAGTCGGCAACGCCGCTGCCGGCCAGTACCAGCTCGACGTCTACGGGGAGGTCATCGGAGCGCTGCACGAGGCCCGGCGCCTCGGGATCCCTTCGAGCGAGCCCGCCTGGGATCTCGAGCGGGCGATTCTCGACTTCCTCGAGTCGGGCTGGAAGGAGCCCGATGACGGTATCTGGGAGGTGCGTGGACCGCGCCGGCACTTCACCCACTCGAAGGTGATGGCGTGGACGGCAGTCGACAGAGCCGTGCGCGACATCGAGCAGTACGCCCTCGAAGGACCGCTCGACAGGTGGCGGGCGCTGCGCGACGAGATCCACTCCGAGGTTCTCGAGAAGGGGTATGACTCCGAGCGGAAGACCTTCACTCAGTACTACGGGTCAAAGGAGCTGGACGCGAGCGTGCTCATGGTGCCTCTCGTGGGTTTCTTGCCGCCCGACGACGAGCGCGTGGTCGGAACTGTGGAAGCTGTGCAGCGCGAGCTGACACAGGACGGCTTCGTGATGCGATACGACTCGACCGCCTCCGAGAAGGTCGACGGTCTCAACGGACGCGAGGGCGCCTTTCTCGCGTGCTCGTTCTGGTTGGCCGACGATCTGCATCTGATCGGTCGCCACGACGAGGCGGTCGAGCTTTTCGAGAGGCTCATCTCGTTGCGCAACGACCTCGGGCTGCTGGCTGAGGAGTACGACCCCATAGCCAAGCGGCAGGTTGGCAATTTTCCGCAGGCCTTCTCCCACGTCTCGCTTGTCAACACCGCCGTCGGGCTCTCCCAGGAGCATCTCGGCACCGGCATGACCCACGCGGAGCGGTTGAAGGGGGTCCCCGTGCGCCAGCGGCGTACGCGGCACAGGCATCTCGGCCACGACAGGCACCGGCTAGGGCTCAGCCGCTAGCGCTGCCATGATGGAGCTCGAGGCATCGCGGGCCGCGACAACGCGCCCACCTCGAAGGCTAAGGAGACAACGTTGAAGGCGATTACCGTTCTTCCGGGCACCGCCGGGAGCGCCCAGCTCGATGATCTCGCCGAGCCGCATGAGGCCGACGGTCCAGTCCTTGTAGAGGTGATAGCCGTCGGAATCTGTGGCACCGACCTCGAGATCTCCGGGGGCGAGTACGGCTGGGCTCCAGCGGGGCACAAGCGCCTCGTGCTCGGGCACGAGTCGATCGGTCGCGTGTCGCAGGCGCCGGAGGGCTCGGGCCTGGCGGCGGGCGATCTGGTCGTCGGTATCGTTCGCCGCCCGGACCCCGTGCCCTGCTACAGCTGTGCTGCAGGCGAGTGGGACTTCTGCCGCAACGGGCGCTACACCGAGCATGGCATAAAGTCGCTCGACGGTTTCATGCGGGAGCGCTACCGCGCTACCGCCGATGCGGTCGTGAAGGTGGACGCGAGCCTCGGACTGCTCGGGGTCCTCCTGGAGCCGACGAGCGTGGTGGCAAAGGCCTGGGAGCAGGCGAGCCTGGCTGGCGGTCGTGCGAGCTGGCATCCAGAGAGAGCGGTTGTCACCGGAGCTGGCCCGATAGGGCTTCTTGCCGCCATGATAGGAGTGCAGCGCGGCCTCGAGGTGCACGTGATCGACCAGGTGTCCTCGGGTCTCAAGCCCGATCTCGTCGCCGCGATCGGGGCTGAGTACCACACCGGGAAGATAGAGGACGCATGCTCTTCCCCCGACATCGTCCTCGAGTGCACGGGAGTTGGCGCCCTCGTCTTCGACGCCATGGACCACCTGGCTCCGGGTGGGGTGCTCTGCCTCACCGGGGTCTCCCCGAGTGGCAGGACGCTGTCCATCGACGCGGGGCTCGTGAACCGGGACATGGTCTTGCAGAACGAATGCGTCGTCGGGTCGGTGAACGCCAACCGCCGCCACTACGAGGCTGCGGCTCAAGCCCTCGCCAAGGCGGACAGGGACTGGCTGGGGCGCCTCATCACGCGCAAGGTGCCGGCTGAGGAGTTTGCAAGCGCGCTTGCGCGCGGCAACGACGACGTGAAGGTCGTCATCGAGATGGGGAGCGCGAGCTGATGGGAGTCTCAGAGCTGATCCCGGTCGCCAAGGGACCGCGGGACCGCTTCGAACGGCGCTACCGGGAGATGAAGCGGCTGGGGACCGACCTTGCCCGGCAGGACTTCGAGAGTCGGTACCCGGACGTGGCGTTCCCGCCGGTGCTGGTGCTCGTGGCCTCCTTCTTGGAGGCTGACAACATCGGCGCCGTCCTGGCCGCCGTGCCTGCGGAGGTGGACGGGCTCAGGACCTCGACTCTGGTGGTGATCGACGGCGGGGACGACGGCACCGAGGACATCTGCAGCGAGCACGGCGCGCTCTTCGCCAAGCTGCCGGTCAACCTCGGCCACGGTGTCGCGCTCCGCCTCGGCTACGAGCTGGCTATCTCCAAGGGTGCCAAGTACGTGGTCACCCTGGACGCGGACGGCCAGAACGATCCGCAGGAGATCCCGTCGCTGTTGGCACCTGTCGTAGCCGACGAGGCCGACTTCGTGATCGCGAGCCGCCGCCTCGGCGTCGACAACACCGGTGAGCGCGCCGGTGACCAGCTGAGAAAGACGGGCGTTCTCGTCTTTGCCGCGGTGATCAACCGGCTCACGCACCAGAAGCTGACAGACACTTCGAACGGGTTTCGGGCTCTGCGGATCGACGTTCTAAAAGACGTCCTCTTGGAACAGGACCAGTACCAGACGGCCGAGCTCATCATCAGCGCCGCGTCGCGCGGCTGGCGGATAGCAGAGAGGCCGACAGTGTGGCATCCGAGGGCCTCGGGCGAGTCGAAGAAAGGAAGCAACCTCCTCTACGGCCCTCGCTACGCTTCGGTGATCGCGCGCACCTGGCTGCGGGAGCGCCGGTGACGGTTCGCATTGCCCCGGGCGTGCTAGAGATCGACACCCTGCTCGGTGGCTGGGACCAGATGACCGCCAGCTACCTCATCGAAGGTGACCGCCCGGTTCTCATCGAGACGGGGAGCCAGAGCTCTGCCGGGGTTCTCCTCGGTGCGCTTGCCAAGCTAGGAGTGGGTCCGGACGATCTCGCCGGCGTCGCTGTCTCCCACATCCACCTCGATCATGCAGGTGGGGTGGGGGATGTCGCGAGAACCTTTCCCCGTGCCACCGTGTACGTGCACCCCAAGGGCGCTCGCCATCTCGTCGATCCAGCAAGGCTGCTCTCCTCGGCGTCGCTCGTGTACGGGCCCTTGCTCGACTCGCTCTACGGACGGCTCGACCCGACTCCGGCCGAACGGATCGTCGTCCTCGAAGACGGCGACGAGATCGACCTCGGCGGGGGGAGGAGCCTGCGGGCGATCGACTCCCCCGGGCACGCGAAGCACCACCTCGGACTGCTCGACAGCTCGAGCGGGCTGCTCTTTGCCGGCGACGCGGCGGGCGTGCGCCTGCCCGACTCCGGCGTCCTGCGACCCGCCACGCCGCCACCTGACTTCGACCTGGATCTGGCCATGGCGTCGTTGCGGCGCTTCGCCGACAGCGCGCCGAGCGGCATAGCCCTGGCTCACTACGGCGTGGCTCCCTTCTCACCAGGCGAGCTGCTGGCCGAGGCGGCCGAGGGGCTGCAAGCCTGGGCTGGAGAGGCAGAGCGAGCCTGGAGGCGGGGGGAGGACATAGCGGCCGCTCTCGAGGCACGGTTTGCAGCCGCCACCGCCCCCTCTGACGCCTCGGCGCGCGAGAAGCTCGAGACCCTGAACGGCTTTCACTCGAACGCGGCTGGGTTTCTGAGGTGGTTGGAGCAACGCCGCGCGCTCCCCGGGATGCCGCTCAGCCCACCCGGCCCCGGCGGTCGGACCGCTGACGGGCGATGATGGCAGTGGCGATCGCTCCGCAAGCGGCCAGCACGAAGGAGCTGCGCGTCCCGAGTGCCTCGACGGCAACACCGCCGAGGGCCGCTCCTGCTGCTGCTCCAGCCTGTATACCGCTGCCGATCCAGCTGAAGGCCTCCACCGAGCTGCCCGAGGGGGCTATCGCCCCGACGAGGCCGCAGATGCAGCTGAAGCCAGGAGCCATCGACATGGCGTCGAGGATCAACCGCTCGTATGGCTCCAGGTTGTCGGCCGACGCGAAGGAGCTTTCGTAGCGGAACTCCATCTCTGCTCTCGCGAGGCGCATCTCGGGCCCGCGCTCTTTTGCCAGGAAGGCAAAGGTTATCGACCCCGGATCCTCCACGTCGATGACGAGCTCGTCCGCCCCGTTCGACCAGCTGTGCCGGGTGTCCAAGTCGAACATCCGTAGCGTCGGTTGGTGGAAGCCGAGCACCTGGAAAAGATGGGTCGCGATCATGTCCCGGAATGCGCCCGTGCCTTCGTAGAAAGCCGCGCGGCCCTCGATCGAGAGAGTCTCCGGTTCAACGCCTTGGCAGAGGTAAGGTCGGCACCGAAAGGCTTCTCGACGATCACCCGAGCGTCTCTTGCCAGGTCATGCCCGCCAAGCATCGATATCACCGAGGCGAACGCGGGAGGCGGCACCGCCAAGTGGTACAGGCGTCTCGGCGCGCCGTCTAGGACCTCTTCGGCTGTCCGCAGCGCGCGGAGCAGAGGCGAGGGGTCCAACGGGTCGGCAGCCCCGAAGAAGAGTCGCTGCTCGAAGGCATCCCAGGCGCTCCCAAGGGGTGCGGAGCCCGCGAGCTGTGAGATCGCGTCGCGGGCATGGCGGCGGAATTGCTCGTCGGACAGGGCTACGGCTGCGGGCGAAGAGCCGATGATCTTCTAGCGCGCTGGCAGCAGCCCGCTCAGTGCCAGCCGGTAGAGCCCGGGAAGGATCTTTCGCTTGACGAGGTCGCCCGTCGCCCCGAAGAGCACGATGACATGATCTTCGGGGCGAGGCGCCTTGGCCCGCGTGGCCGCGGTCAGGTCGTGGGTGTCGACTTGCCTCATGTCGGCCTCACTCTCCTGCCTGCTCCCAGCTTGCTCGGCGGGCCGCTTGCAGGCACGACGAGCCGGGCGGAGGGAGTGGGATTTGAACCCACGGTGCCTTGCGACACAGCGGTTTTCGAGACCGCCCGATTCGGCCACTCTCGCATCCCTCCGGGGGACACACTAGGCGCTCGGAGAGCTCGTGCCACTGCGGTCCGCCGCGGGAGAGCTTCAGGCCCGCCGCAGCGCTTGAAAGAAACCCTCCACCATCTCCGCCGACCTGTCTGCTGCGACACCCCCGATGAGGGCTATCTCATGGTTGAGCCTGGGATCTGCGCAGAGGTTGTAGAGCGATCCGCAAGCGCCTGCCTTCGTATCGGGGGCGCCGAAGACGAGGCGACCGAGCCGGGCCGAGATGCACGCTCCCGCGCACATGGCGCACGGCTCCAGCGTCACCACGAGAGTCGCATCTCCGAGCCGCCAGCTGCCGATCGCGGCCGCGGCATCTCGAAGGGCAAGCACCTCAGCGTGTGCGGTCGGATCGCGAGAAAGCTCCCGCTCGTTGTGACGTCGAGCCACGATCTCGTCGCCGACGAGCACGACCGCGCCGACGGGCACGTCCCCATGTCCAAGTGCGAGGCGCGCCTCGTCCAGAGCTGCGGACATGGCCGAGGTCTCGATGCCGGTCGCCTCGCGCGAAGATGGGTAGCGGGACGTTGTCGGCAGATCGGCGGTCACGTGCAGATCGTAGAGCCACAGCGAGGCAACCGGCCCGTGCGCAGGGCGCGCCCGGCTGGAGCCTTTAGGCTGGTGGTCGTGGTGCAATGCCGGCGGTGCGAACCTGCAGTGGTCGCTCTGGCTGGCGGCGGTGCGGTGCACCCCGATGACTGAGCCCTACGAGCCGCCGCCGGGCTACTGGATGCCGCCGTACCCCGGCTACTTCCTCCCGCCTGCCCAACCCCGCCGCCGCCGGGCCGTCTCGATCATCGCTGCAGTAGTCTGCGTCGCCGTGGCCGCGAGCTTGGTTGTGGGCGGCGCCGGCCTCGGGAGCACAGCGATCACGCCTGACACGGCGACCCCCCAGCTGGGCTCGTTCGCCGGGTACATCGCCTACATGCCAGTCAGACAGATCAGCGCGGCCTGGCGCGTCCCGGCCATTCTCGACTCACCGTCGGGCGGTGGAGCCTCGACATGGATCGGAGTGCAAGGTACCGGTAAGCATGAGTTCTTCCAGGTTGGCACGACCGAGGCCTACAACGGGGGGACGGCCTTCTACGAGGCTTTCTGGTCGGACCCAGCCCAGGGCTTTCATGCCCAGGTCATGATGGCGGTGAACGCGGGTGATGAGATCGAGGCCCAGATAGCCGAGGTGTCCGGCGGTTGGGTGGCCTCGCTCGACGACGTGACCGACGGGCGGGCCGAGGCCGCTCCGACCTCGAGCGGCGTCTTCCACGACATGACGCTGGCCGAGTGGATCCAAGAGGATCCTTCGCTGCCCCGCAACCAGCATGTGCCGTATCCCGCCATGACGCCGGTGACCCTTTCGCGCCTCGAGGTAAACGGTTCGCCGCCGAGCCAGTCGGAGGTGCAGCCACAGATCATGGTGCTGCCCCATGGACGGCGAATCGAGCCCAGCGGTCTGGTTGGCAACCGTTTCACCACCAAAGATGTCCGCGAGCCCCTAGCCCGATCGGCGAGCAGCTGAGGCGCTCAGGGCCTGACGGCAGCGACCTTCCCGTCCTGCAGCTCCACGCGGAGGGTGAGGCGCACGTGCTCGAGTAGTCGGCGGTCGTGAGTGACGAGGAGCAGCGTGCCCTGCCACGCCTCGAGGGCTTGCTCCAGCTGCTCGATTGCCGGGAGGTCAAGGTGATTCGTCGGCTCGTCGAGCACGAGGCAGTTGACGCCGCGGGCCATCAGGAGCGCCAGCTCCGCCCGGGTGCGTTCACCGGGAGAGAGCGAGGCTGCCGCACGTAGGACGTGCTCGGCCCCGAGCCCGAACTTGGCCAGGAGAGCGCGCGCTTCAGCCGCAGTTAGTGGGGCGGCCGCCAAGAAGCCTCGAAGTAGCGTCTCGCCGGCTGGCGAGAATCGGAGCCGCTCCTGCCCGAGCTCCCCGACGACGACCGACGGGCCGAGCCACCGCGTGCCCGAGTCGAGGGGGGTCCGCCCCAGCAGTACCGAAAGCAGTGTCGTCTTGCCGCTGCCGTTTGGACCGAGAAGAGCTACGCGATCCGACCACGCGAGCTCGAGATCGACCGGCCCGAGGATCCAGTCTCCCCGCCGAGCCACCGCGCCTTGAAGGCGCGCGACGACATCACCGCTCCGCTTGGTGCTCGCGAGGTCGAGATGCAGCTGCCAGGGCACGTAAGGCCTCTCCACGACCTCGAGTCGCTCCAGGGCCCTCTCGGTCGCGCGGACCTTGGAGGCCTGCTTCTCTGTCCGGTTGACCCGGAAGTCCCGTTGCGCCTTGTCGTTGTCGCGCGGCTGCTTCTTCTCCTTGGCCACGCCCTGCAGCGACCACTGCCGCTGCTCGTGAGCGCGGCTCTTCAGTCGCTCGTTCTCGCCGAGGTACCGCTCGTAGGCTTGCGCCGCGTGCCGGCGGTTCGTCTCCTTTGCCCCTACATAGGCAATCCAGCCGCCGCCGAACTCTGATGCGCGGTGCGTCCACTCGTCGATCTCGACGACCGTCGTCACGATGCGCTCGAGAAACGCGCGGTCGTGCGAGACCACGACCAAGCCGTTTGCTCGGTGCTCGAGGAACAGCTCGAGCCGCCCGAGCGCATCTAAGTCGAGGTCATTCGTAGGCTCGTCGAGCAGCAACAGCTCGAAGCGCGACAGCAGCAGCGCCGCGAGTGAGGCGCGCGCCCGCTGCCCGCCCGAAAGGCAGGCAACCGGGAGCTCGAGCAGGTGGTCGGGCACGCCCAGCTCGGCGAGCGCCGTGGCCGTCCTCTCCTCGATGTCCGGCCCACCGAGACCTAGGTACCGTTGCAGAGCGGCGTCATAGCGATCGTCGGCGCCGCGAGCTCTTGCGGCGAGGTCGTGGGCAGCGGCCTCCAAAGACGCCTCGGCCGCAGCGACCCCTGTGCGCCGCCGGAGCATCTGGCGGAATGTCTCGTCCGCTTCCGTCTCGGTCTCCTGCGCCAGGTAACCGACAGTCGCCTCAGGCGGGCTGAGTGCCACCCTGCCTGAGTCAGGCGTCTCGAGCCCGGCAAGGATGCGCAGCAGGGTGGTCTTGCCGACCCCGTTGGGCCCCACGACCCCTATACGGGCCTGGGGTCCGACGACCAGGTCGACCTCGACGAGGATCGGGGCGAGACCTCGATGCTTGGACACGCGCTGCGCCGCAAGAACGGCGGGCGAGCTGTGCGCGGACTCGGGCACGGGCGATCTCCTCTGGGACGGCGGGACAATGAGCGCAAAGCCGCAGATCAGATCAGCACGGCGCTCAGGATACCCCCGAGCGGCTACGGCGCCGGCTCCCGTCTGGCACCATTTGGGCGTGAGCACCAAGAAGGGGCGAAGCCCGCGACCTGGCGGCGTCGTGGGTGCCCTCCGGGCGACAGGGCGCTCAGCTGCGGGTCTGCTACTCATCACCGCGGGTCTCATCACCGCCACTGCCAGCGTGCCGGTGGCGCAGTTCCCCAGCCACCGGCCCAGCCTCTTGGCCCGCCGGGTGGCCGGGTCTGTCACCGGTGAGGACATAGTGCCGCTCTTGCGGTGGTCAGCACCCGAAGCAGCCGCCCCTTACACGCCAGCGCAGGTCACAGACGCATACGACCTTGCTCCGCTGTATCGCGCCGGGCTGACGGGAAAGGGCGCGACCATCGGGATAGTGGACGTGTACGGCGTCCCAACGATCCGCGCCGAGCTGGCGAGGTTCGACGCGAACTACAAGATTCCGGCGCCGCCGGCGTTTCGGATCGTCGAGCCTGCAGGGAGGGTGCCCGCGTTCAGCTCACGCAACCCGGCGATGGCCAGTTGGGCAGCCGAGACGACTCTCGATGTCGAGTGGGCACATGCCATGGCACCAGGAGCCGCCATCGACCTTGCCCTCACTGGAGTAGACGAAGTGGAGGGGACTTCGGGGTTCGCGCAGATCGTTCGCGCCGAGCGGTACCTGATCGAGGACGAGCACGTGTCGGTGATCAGTCAGAGCTTCGCCGCGACCGAGGAGACGTTCCCGACGCTCCGGTCGTTGACGGCGCTGCGGGGAGCCTTCGTGCTGGCAAAGCTCCGCGATGTGACGGTGCTCGGAGCTGCGGGCGACTGGGGTGCGTCCTCTCCCACCTCGACAAGCGGTGATTTCTACGACCGGCGCGTCGTCAACTGGCCGGCGAGCGACCCCCTCGTGACCGCCGTCGGCGGGTCGCAGGTCTTTCTTGGATCCTCGGGCCGGCAGCTTGGCGCACCGCGTGTCTGGAACGATCACGGCACCGCCACTTCGGTCCCGAGTGCTTCTGGCGGAGGCGTGTCAGCAGATTTTGCTCGCCCGAGCTGGCAGAACTCGGTTGCCTCGGTCGTGGGCAACCATCGCGGCATCCCCGACATCTCGATGGATGCTTCGTGCAGGCCCGGTGTCGCCGTCTATCTGGCTCTGCCTGGTGAAGTCCCCGCGTCCGTGCGAGCGTGTGGCACGAGCCTCGCCGCCCCCCTGTTCGCCGGCATCGTCGCGATTGCCGACGAGCTGGCCGGTCACAGCCTCGGTCTCTTGAACCCGGCGCTGTACCGCCTTGGCGCCGAGCACGCTCCCGGGCTCGTCGACGTCACCGCCGGCAACAACTCGGTACGTGTCCCCACCAAGACAGGCAGCGCCGTGGTGACCGGCTACAGCGCCGCCAAGGGGTACGACCTTGCGAGTGGTTGGGGCACCGTGAACGCGGCCGATCTGGTGCCCGAGCTCGCCGGCAAGGCGCTCATCTCGGGCCGTAGCGCTAACCGACAGAGGCGAGCTCGGGCTCGCCCGTCGTAGCAGATGCTCCGCGACGGGGGAGGATGATCTCGTCGATCAGCCCGTAGGCGCGGGCCTCCTCGGCTGTCATGTAGCGGTCGCGTTCGATGTCGGCGGCAACCTCGGCGACACTTTTGCCGCTGTGGTGGGCGAGGATCTCGACCATCCTTCGCGTGGTCGCCAGTACCTCTCGCAGGTGTATCTCCATGTCCCTAGGTGCTCCCCGCGTGCCGGCGCTCCCCTCGTGGATCATGATCTTCGCGTTCGGCAAGGCGAACCGCTTGCCCGCAGCGCCGCCGGCGAGGATCATCGCCGCCGCCGACATGCCCATGCCCACACAGATCGTCGAGACTTCGCAGGCAACGTGCTGCATGACATCGTAGATGGCCATGCCGGCATAACCGAGCCCACCGGGAGAGTTGATGTAGAGGTGGATGTCCTTGGCGGGATCCTCTGCCTCAAGGTAGAGGATCTCAGCGACGAGGAGGTTGGCGATCTGGTCGTCGACTTCCTGGCCAAGAAACACGATCCGTTCCCGCAGCAAGAGCGAGAAGATGTCGTAGGCTCGGTCGCCTCGGCTCGTCTGGTCCAAAACGGTGGGGATGATCGATCCCCGATGCGGGTCGCGGTGGTCCTCATAGCGCTGGTTGGTCAAGGGTTGCTCCCCTCCGGGCGACGTGGCGGCTCGTGACTGGGTGGATGATGGTGACAGGATATCTCGAGTATAAGATATCGAAAGCGAGATGACAAAGTCTGAGCGACGGCGTGAGCCGGTATTTCCTGGGTTTCGGGAGATGGCGGCCCGGCGACACCAGCTGGTGTCGGTGCTGGAAGAGCGCCGCCTCTCCCTCGGACTCACCCAGACGGAGGTAGCTGCCCGCATGGGAACTTCCCAGTCCGCGGTGGCACGCCTCGAGGCCGGGGAAACCGACGTTCGACTGTCCACGCTGGAGCGCTATGCGGCGGCGCTGTCCCACGAGCTCGAGTGGAAGCTCAAGTCGGCGGAGGAGGAGACATGAGAGGCCCGGACGACTGGACGGAGCCAGGCGACTGGCTCGAGGGCCACCTGTTCGACCGGCGGACCCTCGTATTGCGCGGACCGCTCGATGACGCGAGGGCCACTCGTGTCGCGGCTCAGCTCATGACACTCGACGCCACTGGCGACGACGCCGTCCATATTCAGCTTGACTGCGCTGGCGGTTCGCTCGAAGCAGCTTTTGCCGTCGCCGACGTCATCGACGCTCTCGGCGTGCCTGTGCACGTAACCTGTCTCGGCCGCGTGGAAGGCGTGGCGGCCCTCGTCGCGGCCGTATGCGGGCACCGCCGTACTGCCGAGCACACGACCTTTCGTTTGCAGGACCCCGATGCCGCGATCGAGGGTCGCTCGGACCAGCTGGAGTCGTTGGTCGCCTATCACAGTCGTAGCTACGCGCGCTACCACGAACGGCTCGCAGCGGCCTCGGGACGGCCAGTGGAGGTGATAGCGCAGGCATGTGCGGCCGGGCGCTATATGAGTGCCGCAGATGCGGTCGCCTTCGGGCTCATCGACGAGGTCGTGCGGTCCGGCCGGGCTCCCGTGCGGCCACTGCCTCGCTCGGGCTAGCCGCCTCGCGTGGTCAGGTCCAGGCGGGGCACCCTCAGCGCCAGGAGTCGCTCGAGACGACGAGGCCACGTCGTGGATCGAGGAAGTGGTTCACGAGCGTCCTCTCGTCGTTTCTCATTCGCCACTGCAGCAGCCGCTGAGCCGACTCCACGAGGCCGTCGCGGTGCTCAGGAGATCGGGAGACGTCGGTGAGCTGTCCGGGGTCGGCTTCGAGATCGAACAACAGCGGAGGGAGCAGGTCAGCCTCAGCCGCGAACTGCACGTACTTGTACCGCTCAGAGCGGATGACGTTGAGCAGGCAGTGCGCTGAGGGAATGCCGAGGTAGCTCTCGGCAAGCTTCGTCACCGGGTGCCGGAAGTCCCACTCGAAGTGGGCTTCGCGCCGCCAGTGCTCGGGCGCAGAGCCCTGCTCGATGAAAGCCGTGAGCGGCCACCCATCGACCTGGGTCGGGATCTCGACCCCGATCCAGGCAAGGATCGTCGGCAGCACGTCCACGGACTCGGTCACTTCGCGTACTACGAGGCCGCGTGTCGCGTCGGCCGTCGGGCGCGGATCTGCCACGATGAGAGGGATCGAGTAGCTCTCGTCGAAGTACCCGGCTTTCCCGAAGATCCAGTGGTCGCCTCCCATCTCGCCGTGGTCGCTTGTGAGTACGACAAGGGTATTGGTGGAGAGGCCGGAGGAGTCGAGCCAGTCGAACAGGCGGCCGAGCTGGTCATCTACCTCGCGCTGCATGCCGTGATAGGTGGCGCGCAGCTGGCGGCGCTCGGCTTGGATGTCAGGCGCCGCCAGATAGGGCAGCCCGAGAAGGACCTCGTTGAGCGGGTGCATCGCGGCCTCCGCCTCACGGGTCTCATGAGCTACGAACGGCGGGACGTCCTCGAGGCAGTACAGGTCGTGATAGCCGGCGGGGTTCCTATAGGGAGGGTGCGGGCGGATGTAGGAGGCGTGCACGAAGAAAGGGCTGTCGCCGTGCTCCTCGAGGTAGGCGAGCAGCTTGTCCGTGAGGAACGCGGTCTCGGTCTCCTCTCGCGAGAAGAGCGCAGGCGCCCAGGAGGAGGGATGGTCGGAGGCACCGGGGTAGGAGAGGTCCGGATCGAAGAGGCGCTTCGGGTCTGACGGTATCTCCCGTCCTCGCTCGGCCAGCCATCTCACCCACTCGCGCCCGACGGTGCCGTTCTCGGGATCGTTCACTATCGGGCGAAAGCCCGGGAGGACGCCTTCGTAGGAGTGCAGGCGGGGATCCCCCGGCGGGACGGTCCGCGGATCGACGCTCGTGTCGGTGTAGCCGAAGAGCACGGGGTCATAGCCGATAGAGCGAGCTTCCAGCGCGATGTTCGTGAACCTGGCGTCAAGGGGCGTGCCGTTGAGGGCTGAGCGGTGGTTCTGCAGGTACATGCCGGTGTAGAGGCTGGCCCGGCTCGGGCCGCAGGGTGCGGCGTTGGCCCAGTGGTTCGCAAACAGAACTCCTCTGGATGCAAGGCGGTCCAGCGTCGGCGTCCGCACGAGGCGGTGTCCCAGAGCCGAGAGGGAGTCGCCGCGCCACTGGTCGAGCGTGATGAACAGCACGTTGCCGCTGGGGCGGACGCCCGTGGGCGAGGTAGCGCTTTGCTTGACCAGGGCCGCTTCTCGCGAGTCGCCCGCAGCTGTTTCAGACATCAGGACCGAGGTGCTCGACCTCGAGGAGCGTGAAGGCATCTATCACCGCGCGTAGCACCTGGCGGGCGATGCGTGGGTCGAGGCCGGCTGAGCTTGCGGTCTTCTCGATCTTGTCGAGCATCAGGTCCTCGCGTGCCCGGTCGATCACGGCCATGCTGTGCGCGCGCTTGAAGTCGATCACCTCTTCGATGAGCTTCGAGCGTTCGAGCAGCACCTCCACGAGCTTGCGATCGACTGCGTCCAGATGGCGGCGGATCTCGTCCAGATCTGTAGTTGGAGGCGGTGTCACGACTGAATCATTGCAAAATCCCGGCGAGGCCAGAGGGACCAGCCGAGTTGCCCTCGCCTAAGTACCATCAAGGCGGTGAGCGACGCTTTCCAGGCACGGCGCGGAACCTCCACCTCCAGTTTCGGGGTAGGGCGGCGGGAGAGCCACGATGCGTCGGGTTTCTACGGCCGCTTCACCGCTCCCGAGCTGTCGAGCGACGACCGCGTGGGCAAGAAGAGGTCCGTCGATGAGATCATTGTCGGCGACGCGCGTGACATGTCCCTCATCGAGGACGCGTCCGTGGCTCTCGTCGTCACCTCGCCGCCGTACTTTGCGGGCAAGGAGTACGAGACCGCGCTCGGCGAGGGGCACATCCCCGCCACTTATGCCGACTACCTCCAGATGCTCGAGGACGTCTTCGCCGAGTGCGTCCGCAAGCTCGAGCCCGGGGGCCGCATCGCCGTCAACGTCGCCAATCTCGGCCGCAAGCCCTACCGTTCCCTTTCCAGTGACGTGACCTGGATCCTGCAGGACCGTCTGCGCCTGCTGCTTCGGGGTGAGGTCATCTGGCTGAAGGGGCGGGGCGCGACCGGATCATGCGCCTGGGGCTCCTTCCAGCGACCGGCCAACCCGGTGATCCGTGACCTGAGCGAGCGGATCGTCATCGCGAGCAAGGGTCGTTTTGAACGGGCGTTGGTACCTCGCAAGCGATTTGCCCAGGGCCTGCCGTCGGAAGCATCTCTGTCGAAGGACGAGTTCATGGAGGCGACTACCGACATCTGGGAGATTCCCACCGAGAGCGCCAAGCGCGTCGGGCACCCTGCCCCGTTTCCCGTCGCCCTTCCCGAGCGCCTGATCCACCTCTACACCTACCGGGGCGACCTGGTGCTCGATCCCTTCATCGGCTCTGGCTCGACCGCTATCGCGGCGGTCAGGACCGGGCGCCACTTCGCCGGCTATGAGACAGACGGCGACTATGCGGCCACGGCGAGGTTGCGGTTGGCGGGCGAGCAAGCTCACCTTCCCGACATGGTCGAGCGCGGTGTGCAGGTCGCGGTGGGTGCCGAGCCACCGCAGATTGTCGCCGACGAGGACTTCCTAGCTCGAGCGCTGCGGCAGGGTTGCTCGGCAAAGGAGATCGCCGAGGCGACGATCACCGAGAGCGGTTTCACGGACTTGAGGGAGGCAGTGAGGCTGCCAGGTGGGCTCGAGGTGAGCTTCTCGGCGGTCGATCACTCCGGCGGGAGATGGCTCTTCGAGGTCGCAGGTGGGTTCACTTCGACCCGCCCGGGACTCAGGCGGTTGGAGACGCTCTGGAGGTCGCTCGCCAAGGCGGCCGTGATTCGGGCGGGATCCCCGACGTCATCTTTCGTCTTGTTGACCCCGGCAGTGCCGGCGCGAGACTCGCAGGCTTGGGTCAGCCTCGCCGCGCTGGCCGGACCGGGTCTTGCCATTCGCGACGTGATTGTGCTCGGCGACGGTGCCGATCTCGCGAGGCTCAAGGCTCATGCCACGAGCACCGCGGACGGATCCCGATGAGGGGGCTCGACTCTCAGGCACTGGGATGGGCCGGCCGCCTGCCGCCATAGATGACGTAGTCGAGGTGCTTCCAGTACACGTCGATGGCCTCGAACCGCGCCTTTTGCATGAACTCGAGCTGGGGAGCGAGCGGGATGATGTACCTCACGTGGTTCTCGTAGCGTTGCCGCTCCTCGTCGCTGCGGTGCGCCCGCTTGGCCGCCTCGACCGGATCCCGGCGATCGTTGGCCCGCTGCCAGGCGGCTTCGATGACGGGGTCATCGGCGGCGACGGGGTCGTAGTTGAGGTACCAGCCCCCCGGCGCGAGGTGATCCAATATCTCCGCGAACAACTCCTGTTTGCGGTCGTCGGGCAGGTGATGAACGCTGAGGGAGCTGATAACGGCTCCCAGTCCTCTCGGGATGGCGTCGGGCCACTCTCTCGAGCTGAGGTCGAACTCCACGTAGGTGTAGCGGCCCTTGAAGCCGGCGAGAGCCTGGGTGCCCTGCTCCATCATCTGAGGCGAGAAGTCGGCCAGAAGCGCCGAGGCGCCCCTGTAGCGGTCGAGGACGGCGCACGCCGCTGCGCCGGTTCCGGCGCCGAGGTCGAGGAAGGTGAACTCCTCCTCGCCTCCGTAGGGGAGGAGATCGGCCATCAGGCGGCGCTGGCCTGCCCGCCAGCGCTCGCGGTCCTCGGCCGTCTCGACCCAGTGAGCGACTTGCTTGTCCGACTTCCAGAAGTCGGCGTTCGTGTCGGGGGTGTCGACCATGTCACGAAACTACCGATTCGCGCGGCCAATAGCTCTCCGATGGGGCAGTGAGTGCCCCCTGTCCCTGTGACTGCCTGCGGCCTGGTCGGATTCTGGGCCGTTGCTCCCGGGTAATCTCGTCTCCCGTGGCCCGTGCCGGAACCGCTCAAGGCACTGGGCCAGGACAACCCAGCTGTCGGGCGCCAGGTTCACAGAGGCGGCTGTCGCCGCACGCGCGACGCGTCCGAGTTGCTAGAGCCCTCGGTGCCGACGAGCACCGGAGGCACATGACCGACGCGCGTCTGTGCTGACGCTGACCGGCGCAAGCCTGACGGTCGTCGCCGTCGCGGTCTTCGTCGTCACCTTGACTCTGGTCATTGCCCAGCCGAAAGGGCTCTCCATCGGCTGGTCCGCGGCCGGGGGTGCCGCCGTGGCGCTGGCGCTCGGGGTCGTGCACCTGGCGAACGTGGCCACGGTGTGGGGGATCGTCTGGAACGCGACGATCACGTTCGTCGCGGTGATCGTCATCTCGCTCGTGCTCGATCGCATCGGTTTCTTCGAATGGGCCGCGCTGCACATGCTGCGAAGAGCCCGAGGCAGTGCGATGCGCGCGCTGCTCTACATGCTCGGCCTCGGGGCGGTCGTCGCCGCGTTCTTCGCCAACGACGGCGCGGCGCTCATCTTGACCCCGATCGTCTACCAGCAGATGCGCGCGCTCGGCTTCGACCGTCGCGAGGCGCTCCCGTTCGTGATGGCTGCCGGGTTCATTGCGGACACCACCAGTCTGCCGCTCGTGGTGTCGAACCTCGTCAACATCGTGAGCGCCAACTTCTTTCACATCGGTTTCGTCACCTACGCCGCGACCATGACTCCAATCGATCTCGTGTCTTTCGCCGCGAGCGTCGCCGTGCTGGTGGTCTTCTACCACCGCCTCTTGCCTGCTAGCTATGACACCGACGGCCTGCCGGTACCTTCGAGCGCCATCAGCGACCTTCGTCTGTTCAGGGCCGGCTGGGTGGTGCTCGGGGTGCTGTTGGCCGGCTATCTTCTCTCTGAGCCGCTGCACTTCCCGGTCTCGATCCCCGCCTCGATTGCTGCGGTGGTGTTCCTCGCTATCGCGAGCAGGTCCGATGCTCTCTCGAGCACGGCGGTGGTACGCGAGGCGCCGTGGCGGATAGTGGTGTTCTCGGTCGGCATGTACCTCGTCGTCTACGGACTGTTCAACGCCGGTCTCACCGCCTACTTCTCCGACGCGTTGCGGGCATCGAGCCACGCCGGTGTGGTTCCAGCCACCCTCGTCGGAGGGTTTGGCGCCGCGGCACTGTCCGCGGTGATGAACAACCTGCCCACCACGCTCGTCGGTGCGCTGTCGATCCACGGCGCTCATACGACCGGCGTCACCCACACCGCATTGGTCTACGCGAACGTGGTCGGCGCGGACCTCGGACCGAAGTTCACCCCGATCGGCTCTCTTGCCACGCTGCTGTGGCTGCATGTCCTCGATACCAAGGGCGTCAAGATCACCTGGGGCCAGTACCTCCGCCAGGGAATCGTGCTCACCGTCCCGGTTCTCACCGTCACCCTCCTTGCCCTCGCGGGCTGGGTGCTGCTCATCTCCTGAACGGCGCCAGGGAGACCGTTTCGACACACTCAGCAGACCTGAGTCCCGCCTTGCGGGTGGCCCCGACCGGCTGGTGCAGGCCGGCTCCACGGCCACTACTGCCAGAGCGGTGTTGGTCGACGGCAGCACCACGCGCTCAAGACACGGGCCTCCTCTCTGGCCGGCTCCACCTCCTCTACCGGTGCGTTCTCCTCCGCCTCCCGCGGGCAACCCTGGCGGAACCGGATCCTGGGGCCGGCACACCGACCTCCGCTTCCGGCAAAGGGCAAAGAGGGACCTACATCCGGCTACCCACCCAGCTCTTGGGTGGGCGGGCCCAGCATCGGGACGTTCCGGGCGTCGGTCCCCCTCCTTCCCGTTGCGCTACTTGGCGGAGAGCCTGAGACGTTATTCAAACCCTCCGGCACCGTTACCTAGGGTGCTCGACCTGTGCTCTCCCAGCCGTTGATGTGGCTGGTGGTTTCTATTGTCCCATCTCTTCATCCTCTCC
>JAKACA010000011.1 GCA_021796455.1 Actinomycetes bacterium | reverse complement strand
TCTGCTCGTCAGGCCTCCTGCTGCTGCGACCGCCTGCAGGCTCTCGTCGGGAAAGATCGGCGAGACAACGACGAAACCCGCCCTGACCCAGGTGTCGAGCAGGGCGGCATAGGTTGAGGGATCGGTCATGAATCCATGGGCGAAGACGATCACCGGGTATGGGCCGCCCTGCCTCGCGGGCGTCGCGTTCGTGGTCTCGGTACCGGGGGAGCCTGCAAATGTGGGATAGCGAACCTCGGTCGTGAGAACCCGACCTGCAATGGGAGCGCCCGTTGGCCCAACGTGGGTGATTCCCGGTCCCGTCTCGACCCAATGGAACGTATGGATGCCAACATTCGGCGTCGAGGGGACCGCGAGGGTCGTCGTAGTGGTGCTCGTGCTCGTGCTCGTGGCTGGCAACGTGCTCGTGGCTGGCAACGTGCTCGTGGCTGGCAACGTGCTCGTGGCTGGCAACGTGCTCGTGGCTGGCAACGTGCTCGTGCTGGCGCGTCCGCTCGCCCGAGTGACGGCGTTGCAGGCCGCAACGATCCCGGCCAGCACGACGAGCGAGGCCAAGATCGCGGCGACGCGGCGACGTCTGATCGCGCGCTTCTCCAACACTCGTCGGCGACGACTCTCCAGATGAGCCGCCATGTCTCGTCGCCCCGAGGCGCTGGAGCTGTGAGGACCGCCAGGCAGGCGACGACGAGAGGAACCCTCTTCCGTCGGCACGGTGTAGCAATCTAATCGAGGGGGTTTCGATGTCGACGTCAGGTCGCCGGCAGCAGCTGTCAGGGCTTGACGATCATCACGGCGACTGCCGCCAAGAAGCAGAGCGATATCGCGGTCACGGCCTGCTCCATCTTCCGGCATGCATCTCGAAACCCTCGGACGAGCAGCGCGCGAGACTCCTCGGACGCCGCCTGCAGATCCGCCAGGGCCACCTGAGCGTCGCGCTCTGCGGGCCAGCAGATGGCAGTTGCCACTCCAACCGCTGTCACCCACAGGCCCAAGCCGACCCACGGCCACAGGTGGTGGGCGGCCGACCGATCTCCGCCGAACAAGAGCGCGAGCCCGAGCAGGGGAACGAGGAAGATGGCCCGCGCGGGCCAGTCCGGGCCCTGCCTGAAGAAGCGGCGGACAGCTTCGTCGCTCCCTGGATCCGCTGAGCGGCGAGCAGAGGACGCCGCCAATCCGCCTGCGGCTATAGCCCCGAAACCGACAAGGCCCGCCACGACATGGCAGACGAGCAGGATGTCGTAGGCAGGAACGCTCACGATGGCAGAGTTTTGCAGGTGGAATCACGCCGGACGATGCGCGTTGGAGACGACTGCTCGGAGGTAGCCTTGGATCTGTGAGCCACAAGTGGGCAGCCAGGCGAGAGGAGATCAGCCGATAGTGAACCAGCTCCGCCTCAACCCGCTCTCGAGCCGTTGGATAACGGTGTCGACAGACCGCTCACAGCGCCCCGGCCTGTTCTTGCCGAGGCAGCCCACTCCGGACGCGGAGGATATCGATTCCTGCCCGTTCTGTCCCGGCAACGAGGGTGATACGCTGCCGGCGCTCGAGGTCTACGGACCTTCCGGCAGCTGGATGGTACGCGTCATACCCAACCGCTATCCGGCTTTCGAAGGCGATACGCCCTTTGTGGTCGAGAATCGCGGGCCGGTATTCACCGAGGCACCAGCGAGTGGGATCCACGAGGTTCTCATCCTCTCACCTGATCACGAACGCAGCTTCGCATCTCTGCCTGACGACCAGCTCTCACTCGTCATGGCGGCAATCCGGGACCGCGTGGAGGAGCACCAGAGCACTCACGGGCTCCGCTACAGCCAGGTGATAGTCAATCACGGCCGTCAGGCGGGAGCTTCGATAGCTCATCCCCACGGCCAGCTTCTGGGCATCCCGTTCGTGCCCCGGGAGCTCACTGACGAGCAGGCCGGGTTCGCGCGTTTCGCCGGCGGCTGTTTGCTGTGCACTGCGGCTACCTCGGAGGAGCGAGCGGGCTACCGCGTCCTCGAAGCGTCGGATGAGTGCGTGACCTTTGCCCCATTTTGGAGCGGTACGCCCTACGAGCTGATCGTGGTTCCACGAGAGCACGGATCTCACCTCCACCGCGCGCCCACGAGCCGGGTGGTGGCAGTCGGCAAGGCGGTGAGGACGGCGCTCGAGGTGCTTGCAGAGCACCTCGGTGACATCGCGTACAACATCGTCTTCCACTCCGCCCCCTACAGAGCGACGGGAGTGTTCCACTGGCACGTGCACCTGTTCCCGAAGCTGTCTACGAGAGCGGGCTTCGAGCTCGGCACCGGCGTCCTCATCAACGTCATCTCGCCAGAGCGGGCAGCTGAGGACCTTCGTGACGCGCTGGCGAAGGTGGCGATGAGAGAGGGCACGCCGGCGGCCTGAGGGCCACGCCGGCTTCCTCAAACGAATTCGCGGCGTCAACCGAATTCGATGGCCGAGAAGGCACGAAGCTTCGACAGCCGGTGCCTCGCCTCCACCAGGCGCACGGTACCGGACTTGGAGCGCATGACCAGCGACTGTGTCGTGGCACCGTGGCTGTCGTAGCGAACTCCCCGCAAGAGCTCGCCGCCGCTGATGCCAGTAGCGGCAAAGAAGCAGTTGTCACCTTTGACAAGATCGTCTGTGCCAAGAACGCGCGAGACCTCATATCCGGCTTCCTCCGCAGCCCGTCGCTCGCCCTCGTGCCTGGGCCACAGGCGCCCCTGCAACTCTCCTCCCATGCATTTGAGGGCAGCCGCAGCGATGATGCCCTCCGGTGTGCCGCCGATGCCGTAGAGAATGTCCACGCCTGACTGGGTCCATGCCGTAGAGATGGCGCCGGCGATATCCCCGGCGGTGATCAGCTGGATGCGAGCTCCTGTGGCACGGACCTCGCTGATGAGGTCTCGGTGCCTCTCGCGGTCCAAGATGACGACAGTCAGATCTCGGACAGAGGTACCCTTGGCCGCGGCGACGGCTCGGAGGTTGTCAGTCGGAGATGCCTCGAGATCGATCACTCCTCTGGCCTCAGGACCTACCGCGAGCTTCTCCATATAAAAGCACGGCCCCGGATCGAACATCTCGCCGCGCCCGGCGACCGCAATCACAGCCAGGGCGCCACCGCGCCCGAGCGCGCACAGCTCGGTGCCGTCGATCGGGTCAACGGCGATGTCGGTCTGGGGTTGGCTGCCATCTCCGACGTGCTCGCCGTTGTAGAGCATCGGGGCTTCATCCTTCTCGCCCTCTCCAATGACGACAACGCCGTCCATGGACACGGACTGGAGCACCACCCTCATCGCGTCGACAGCGGCCGCGTCCGCCCCCTCCTTGTCGCCGCGCCCGAGCCATCGCCCCGCAGCCAGAGCGGCCGCCTCGGTAACACGCACGATCTCCATCGCGAGGTTGCGATCGGGTGCCTGACCTTGGGAGTTCACCGAGTAAGCCTCCGCTCCAGATATGCCCGTAGGTTCGTTCGCCGCAGCTCTCATTGCAAGTGACGATAGTTTGGCCTACTCGACTCTGCTCGCGCGGGCGAGACTGGCCGGCCCAGCGACGCCTCCGCAGCCTTGCCGCGCGTAGGGGCCGGAGACCGTCAAGTGTCGGTACGCCCTGGGAGGGCCATGCGAGGCTGTATCGTCGCCGCCGGTATGGACCATCTCCTAGTTCGATCCAACGGACCGCTTCGTGGGACGGTCGCGATCAACGGGGCCAAGAATTCCGTTCTCAAGTGCATGGCCGCCTGCCTGCTCGCACCTGGTCACCATCGGATCGAGAACGTCCCTGCGATCACCGACGTTTCGATCATGGCTGATGTGCTCAGCGCGATGGGCGCGACGGTGACTCACTCCGGTCGCGGCGTCGAGGGCGCCCTCGACGTCGACGTGCCGTCGGAGATCACTCCTGTGGCCCCTTACGAGCTGGTCGAATCAATACGAGCCTCGATTGTCGTTCTCGGACCGCTGCTGGCTCGCTACGGTCATGCCAAGGTGTCCATGCCGGGCGGCGACGACTTCGGGGCGCGCCCGATTGACATGCACCTGCGTGCCCTCGAGGAGCTCGGGGCGGCATTCGTCTCCGCCCATGGCTACATCGAGGGCAGCTGTGAACGCCTGGTAGGCACAAAGGTCGTGCTCGAGTACCCGAGCCATACCGCAACTGACAACATCTTGATGGCGGCGGTGCTCGCGAAGGGCACGACTGTCATCGAGAATGCTGCCCGGGAGCCTGAGGTGATCGATCTTTGCGAGATGCTCGGCTCGATGGGCGCACGGATAGAAGGCGCCGGCACCTCGCACGTGGAGATCGAGGGAGTTGACGAGCTCGCTCCGGCCAGCCACCGGGCAATCTCCGACCGGGTCGAGGCTGCGACGTTTCTTGCCGCCGTGGGGCTCGCAGGAGGCGAAGTGCAGCTCGACCACGCGCGGCCGGACCACATGGACATGCTCATTCGCAAGCTCCGAGCAGTCGGCGTCACCTGCGTGCCAAACAGCCGTGGAATCCTTGCCAGCTCCGACGCCAGGCTGTCATCGGTCGATGTCTCGACACTTCCCTACCCTGGTGTCGCCACCGACTACAAGCCAGCGCTCGTCACGCTGCTCTCGGTAGCCGACGGTGTCGCAATCGTCAGCGAGAACATCTTCGCCGGGCGGTTCCGCTACATCGAGGAGCTGCGGCGAATGGGCGCTCGAATATCGATCGAAGGACACCACGCAGTCGTTCGGGGCGTGAGGCGGCTCTCGGGGGCACAGGTGAAGGCACCGGACATACGGGCGGGAGCAGCACTTGTGCTGGCGGGTCTGGTCGCTGACGGCGAGACCGAGGTCGGAGGCGTCGAGCATATCGACCGCGGCTACGAAGACTTCGCCGGTCGGCTCCGGGCACTCGGCGCCGACTTGAGCAGAGTCGCAGAGGATCAGTGAGCCCGGCAGAGCCAGTGAGCCCGGCAGAGTCAGTGAGCCCGGCAGAGCCAGTGAGCCCGGCCGGACTCTCCAGCTCGGATCGGAAAGAGCCGCGGGGGCAGCTTGGGCCGGCCGAGCTGCTCGAGCGCGCGGCAGGGGGCGTCGACGGTGACCGTCGAGCCCTCGCCCGACTTCTCTCGATCGCAGAGGAAGGAGGGGCTCGCTCGCGCGACCTCGCCCGGTTGACTTACCCACGCTCTGGGGCCAGCTACTGCGTGGGTCTCACCGGGGCGCCGGGCGCGGGCAAGTCCACTCTGACGGCGGTCCTCATCACCGAGGCCATGAAGAGATCCGGCGAGCCCGTCGCGGTCCTCGCGGTCGATCCGTCATCTCCGCTCTCGGGCGGAGCGATACTCGGAGACAGGATCCGCATGCAGGACCACTCCCTCGATCGAGCCGTGTATATCCGCTCCATGGCGACACGGGGTCACCTCGGCGGCCTTGCGGCTGCTGTTCCCGACGCTATTCGGGTCTTCGACGCGGCGCGATGGCCACTCGTCCTCGTGGAGACCGTCGGCGTAGGTCAGGTTGAGCTCGAAGTCGCCTCCAGCTGCGACACGACTCTCGTCGTCCTCAATCCGGGGTGGGGAGATGCCGTCCAGGCGAGCAAGGCTGGCCTGTTGGAGGTGGCCGACATACTCGTCATCAACAAGGCCGACCGGCCCGGTGTACGCGAAACCAAGCGAGACCTCGTTCACATGCTCGAGCTCTCCCAAGGACTGGAATGGGTGCCGCCTATCGTCGAGACGGTTGCGTCCGAGGGACAAGGCGTGCCCGAGCTCTGGGATGCGATCGCTGCTCATCGCTCCCACCTGGAGAAGGGCGGTGGTCTCGAACGGCGGCGCAGCGCGAGGTTGCTCGAGGAGACGGAGCGGCTCGCCACCGCTGTGCTCGCCAAGGCGGTTGCCGACGAGCTCTTCCGGCCCGGATCGCCGCTCGGTTCACAGATAGCTGCGAGGCTGATCGACCCTGCTGGAGGTGCCGAGCAAGTGGTCGCCGCAGTGGCAGCTCATGTCATCGGCACGCGGGGCGATCCGCCCCGCAGCGGCGCTTCGTCCCCAAAGCAGGACCTGTGACCTCCAGGCGGCCGCCCAGGTGAAGAGAGTGGGCGCCCTCGCCGCTCTGGTCGCAGCCAGCTGCTTGACCGTAACTTCGTGCGGCAACCGGTCAGCGGCACCGGTCACCCGGGCAAGCGTGCCGGCGAGCACACCGACAGGTGCCACGCCGACGGCCCGCGTCTACCGCGCCGACGACGTGGCAGTCAGGGCGGCCTTCCCCGGGACACCGGTGCGGACCTCGAGCCCAGGCACCCTCGGTGCTCTCCTACCTCCTGCTACGACCGTGACTTCGTGGCGCGTGGGTGACATGGCCCTTCTCCGGCCGCCGGCATACGAGCTCGTCGTCGCCGACTTCCCACCGGGCTCGAACGCCACGACGATCGACGACTTCCTTACGAGGTACGCGGGCAAGCCGAACACCACTGTCGGAGGCAAGCCCGGGTTGTACCGACTGAGTGCAATCCCCCAGGCAAGCGGGACTGACTTCTCAGGCATAAAGGCGTTCAGCGTTGGACGGGTGCTCGTCATCGCTGTGGGCCTCGACACCGCACGGGCCCCGGTCGTGAGCTGGTTGGAGTCCATGCGGCTCACTCGTACGCTTCGCTAGCCTGGTCAGACGGATAACGGAGCAACACGACTTGCTTCTCCAGCACTACGAGATCGCGTTCCTCGCGCCATCTTGGCAGTGTCGCCGCTACTTCATAGCCGCGACTCCGATAGAAGCTCTCCGCCGGGCTTCCGGCCAGCGCCTCCAGCCGCACCCGGAAGCAGCCCCGCTCGGCTGCCTCGTCTTCCACCGCCCGCAGCAGCTGGCGTCCGACGCCTGATCCCCGGTGACCGGCACCGACCATCAACCGCGCGAGCCTGGTCGTGTCACCTCGAAGCTCCAATTCCGCGACGCCGACCACCAAGCCTCGTATTCGTGCAGTGATCACTAACGGCTCATCGGCGCGGAATCGGACCCCGTACTGCTTGACAGAGAACTGCTCCCACTCCCGTCGCGACCACTCGAGGGCAACGGGGTCGAGCTGTCGGGACAGGGAGAGCTCGATCTCGACACCACCGCGGCCCACGGTGGCAGGCAGTCGCAGCGGTACTGCCAGAAGGCTCCGCCACCGTCGCTCCGTCTGGTCGTATTCGAGCAGGGTGACGTCCTCGAACACCACCTGGGCCCGGTACCCAGCGAGCACGGTCAGTGCCAAGGCCAGCTCGCCCGGCTCCATGTTCCTATTGAGCGTGACGTGAGGCACGAACGGTTGAACCGCCCGGCTCGCAGGCGGGCCGAGTGGACCACGAGCCAGTCTTCGAGCCAGGGTAGCGAGCAGAGTGAGAGCGCTGTCACTACCCTTGACGGCGAGGTAGCAAACGGGACTCGCAGGGAGGAACGACTTCGGCGGGCCGAGCTCCAGAGCAAGCGGTGGGAACTCGGCTGCGGCACTGCGTACAGCTGCACAGACCTCTGCAACCTGATCCTCGGGGACGTTCACCGGCGGCACCACTGTCACGTGAGGCCCGATCCTGTCGATGTCGAACGACGACAGAGCGCGTCGTAGCCCGTTGATCTCGACGGCCGCGGCACCAGGTACCATCAGTGCGGCCGTCAGGCGGCGGCGAGGCCGATGCCTTGGAGCTCTCAGTGAGACGGCGCCGCCATGGACGTGGTCGATGCGTCGAGCATGCCGGCGGCCTCGAGGCGGGCACGGGCTCGCCGGGCTCGAACTTCGGCTAGCTCCGGATAGAGCAGTGCCAGCACCGTAGATCCCGCCTGCGTCTGCTCGATCCCGTCTTCGTCGGATCCGCCCGCACCGCCATGCGGCGCGGCGGCTGCCGCCCTGTCTCCACCTCCCTCCGCGCCGAAACTGGCTTCGGAAGTGTCGAGAGCGTGCCTGGCCCGGGCCACGTCTATCTCCTCGGCCAGCTCGGCGACACTGGCGAGCACCGTCACGCTGTTGTCCCGCACATGCACAAAGCCCCCGGCGACGGCGGCCCGCACCTCAGTCGGCTCAGTCTCGGCACCCTCGGCCGCGACGGCCGCAATGCGCACCACGCAGATGTCAACCGCACCGACGAAGTCTGCATGATTCGGCAGGAACATGATCTCGCCACCGTCGCTGCGCAGCACGACGAAGTTCGCCTCACCTGTGTGAAGGACGCGTTCAGGTGTGACGAGAGAGACGTGTGTCGACACCTAGGAGAGCTCCTTCGCCTTCTTGATGACGTCATCGACCCCGCCGACGTTCAAGAAGGCCTGCTCGGGAACGTCGTCCAAGTCGCCACCGACGAGCGCCTCAAAGGAACGGATCGTCTCGTCAATTGGGACGGTGACTCCCGGTATGGTCGTGAAGACCTCCGCGACGTACATAGGCTGCGACAGGAACCGCTGTATCTTGCGGGCTCTTGTCACGGTCACCCTGTCGTCTTCCGAGAGCTCATCGAGGCCGAGGATGGCGATGATGTCCTGAAGCTCTTTGTAGCGCTGCAGCACCTCCTGCACCCGTCGGGCACAGGCGTAATGGCGCTCGCCCACCACCTCGGGGGCAAGGATGTTGCTCGTTGACGCGAGCGGGTCGACGGCGGGAAAGATTCCAAGGGCAGCTATCTGCCTGGAAAGCTCGGTCGTGGCATCGAGGTGCGTGAAGGTCGTGAACGGTGCGGGATCGGTGTAGTCGTCGGCGGGCACGTACACCGCCTGAAGCGAGGTGATGGAATGCCCGCGCGTGGAGGTGATCCGCTCTTGCAGCTCGCCCATCTCGTCGGCAAGCGTCGGTTGGTAGCCGACAGCCGAAGGCATGCGTCCAAGCAGTGTCGAGACCTCGGATCCCGCCTGGACGAAGCGGAAGATGTTGTCGACGAACAGCAATACGTCCTGATTCTTCACGTCCCGGAAGTACTCCGCCATCGTAAGTGCCGCCAGCGCAACCCGAAGGCGCACTCCGGGGGGCTCGTCCATCTGGCCGTAGACGAGTGCCGCCTTGTCGATGACGCCTGACTCCTGCATCTCCAGCCACAGATCTGTCCCCTCGCGCGTCCTCTCGCCGACACCGGCGAACACCGAGACGCCGCCGTGGCTCTGCGCGACCCTCCGGATCATCTCGGTGATGAGGACTGTCTTTCCCACCCCGGCTCCACCGAAGAGGCCGATCTTGCCTCCCTGGACGTACGGCTCGAGCAGGTCGATCACCTTGATGCCTGTCTCGAACATGAGACGCTTGGGCTCGAGCGTGTCGAAATCGGGAGCACTGCGGTGGATGTCCCAGCGGTCGTCGGCCTCTCCGATGCTCTCGGTGTCGAGCGGATCTCCGGTGACGTTGAAGACATGCCCGAGCACCGCGTCCCCGACGGGCACCGAGATACCGCGCCCCGTATTTCGGGCGACGGAGCCGCGTCGCAAACCATCTGTGGACTTGAGGCAAACGGCCCGCACGCGCCCCTCGCCGATCTGCTGCGCAACCTCTGCGGGCACGATGGTCCTAATACCTTCGGCCTCGATGGTCATCTCGATCAGCTGGTTGATCTCGGGCAGCGCGTGAGGTGGGAACTCGACGTCTACAACAGGACCGGTGATGGCCACGACACGGCCATCTTCGAGCTGTCTCTCCAGGGCAGACACCTCTGTCGTCGTCATACGCTCAGCTCCTCAGCTTCGTAGTCAAGTGGTTTGGCCGTCTCGCGTCCCGAGGATTGCCTGAGGGCCTCGGCACCACCGACGATCTCCATGATCTCGCTCGTGATGGTGTCCTGCCGGGCACGGTTCATGATCCTTCGCAGATTCTTTATGAGCTCCTCGGCATTCTCCGTAGCAGCCGACATGGCCCGTTGTCGGGCAATCTGCTCGGATGCGGATGCTTCGAGCAGCGCTGCGTAGAGGGCGGCCTCTGCGTAACGGGGAACAAGGAGTGCGAGGAGATCTTCCGGTGGCGGCTCGAATTCGAAGTAGCCGCCCCGACTACCGCCGGCATCACCATCGATGGAAGCACCGGGGGCTCCGTCGAGGCCGTCAACCCTTTGGACAGTCTGGGTATCCTTACGCGGGGGTGGGACGGCCGCTCGCGCGTCGGCTGGCAGTGGCGGGACCGGGAGTATCTGACGAGTCGTCACGGTCTGAATGCCGGCGCTTACAAAGCGAGTCGACACCAGCTGGACGAGATCGAGCTCACCGCTGACGAACCCTGCCACCACTGTGGCTGCGATCTCACGGGCGTGCTCATAACTGGGTGCGTCCGGCATTGGGAACCTATGAGCGATCTCGCGATCACGAAAGCGGAAATAGCCGACGGCCTTTTTTCCTGCAGTAGTCAGCGTGTAGCTCCTGCCGGCCGACTCCCCCGTCGCCATCAACCGCTCGGCCGTGCGCAGCACGAAGGCGTTGTACCCGCCACACAGACCACGGTCAGACACGATCGCGACGAGAGCAACGCGCGCGGGTGACTCAGGTACCCCTATCAGCCGCTCGGGTGCGGTCCCGTCGGAGGCGACGTCCAGGAGGACTCTCTCCATCCCGTGAAGGTAGGGACGGGCGCCAGCAATGCGGGCCTGGGCTCGCGACATTCGTGAGGCCGCGATCAGCTCCATCGCACGGGTGATCTTCTTCGTCGACTCGACACTGCGGATGCGAGTCCTCAGTATCCGTTCCTGACCGCCCGCCATCGGTCAGCCTGCCCCGCCGGGAGCGCCCGCCCGGTCCTCGCTCGGGACCCGCGATCCAGCTGCTGAGCCAACCGGTGAGTCCACGGGGGCAAACTGCATCTTCAGCTCGGCTATGGCTGCGTCCATCTCTGCATCGCTCGGAAGCTGCCCGGACTGGGCAATGTGCTGCAGCAGATC
Source organism: Actinomycetes bacterium (assembly GCA_021796455.1). GTDB lineage: Bacteria > Actinomycetota > Acidimicrobiia > Acidimicrobiales > Bog-793 > JAKACA01. Next base: position 28,006 of record JAKACA010000011.1, on the reverse strand, counting down.
CGCGTGACGCGCGTGGAAGTGCGCACGCAACTCGCGCTCGAAACGCGAGATCTCGTTGATTTCTATGTCGTCGACGTGCCCATGGGTACCGGCGTAGATGACGACTACCTGATCCTCGACCGCAAGTGGCTCGTTCAGTCCTTGCTTCAAAAGCTCGGTCAGGCGGTAGCCGCGATCCAGCTGTGCCTGGGAGACTCTGTCAAGCTCCGACCCAAAGGTCGCGAAGGCTTCGAGCTCCCGGAACTGCGCGAGGTCGATCTTCAACGTTCCGGCGACTGCTCGCATGGCCCTGATCTGCGCCGCTCCGCCGACGCGCGAGACCGAGTTGCCAACGTGCATGGCGGGACGGACTCCGGCGTAGAAAAGATCCGTCTCCAAGAAGATCTGACCGTCGGTGATCGAGATGACATTGGTCGGAATGTAAGCAGAGATGTCTCCTGCCTTGGTCTCGATTATCGGCAGAGCCGTCAGGGATCCCCCGCCCATCGCGTCGGACAGCTTCGCCGCGCGCTCGAGGAGCCTGCTGTGGAGATAGAAGACGTCTCCTGGGTACGCCTCACGCCCAGGTGGGCGCCTGAGGAGGAGCGAGAGCTGGCGGTACGCCTCCGCCTGCTTCGACAAGTCGTCGTAGATGATGAGCGCGTGCTCTCCGTGCTCCATCCAGTGCTGGCCCATCGCGCACCCCGCGTAGGGTGCGAGATACTTGAACGGTGCCGGCTCGGAGGCCGGAGCAGCGACGACGACCGTGTACTCGAGCGCACCATGCTCAGCCAGGGTTGCCACCGTCTGGGCAACCGTGGAGCCCTTCTGCCCGATGGCGACGTAGATGCATTTCACGTTCTGGCCACGCTGGTTGATGATCGTGTCCACCGCGATCGTCGTCTTTCCAGTCTTGCGGTCACCAATTATGAGCTCGCGCTGCCCCCGCCCTATCGGCGTCATGGCATCGATGACCTTGATCCCAGTCTGCAGCGGTTCCCTCACTGGCTGGCGCTTCACTATTCCTGGAGCCTGGATCTCCACGAGGCGCTCCTCGGTGTTGGACAGGGCGCCCTTGCCGTCGATGGGGTTACCCAGCGGATCGACGACCCGACCCAGCAGACCGTCTCCGACAGGCACCGAGAGGATCCTGCCCGTGGCTCGCACGATCTGTCCCTCGTCGAGCTTGTCCACGGATCCGAGCACGACTGCTCCGATTGTCTCCTCGTCGAGGTTGAGCGCCAGGCCGACAGTGCCGTTCTCGAACTCCAGCAGCTCGTTTACGGCGCAGTTGGGCAATCCGGTGACCCTGGCGATTCCGTCCCCGACTTCGGCGATACGTCCGACCTCCTCGGCGCGCACCTCGGCGGAGTAATCCGCGACGTGACGGCGAAGCGCGGCCTCAATGTCGTCGGCGCTGATAGTTAGCTCGGCCATGTGAGTTCCGTGATCCTTATGTCCTAGTAGTTGATGTCTTCATCGCCGTCAGCACGGCCTCTACCTTGACCCGGCACTTCAGGCACGGACCAAGAGCGACTCGCGCAGTTGCTCGAGTCGGTGTCTCACCGTGCCGTCGATGACGGTGTCGCCCACGGTGATGCGGACGCCGCCAAGGAGCGTCGGATCGAGCCGGACCCGCAACTCCACCTGACGGCGCATCATTCGCGAGAGCGCGCTCGTCATTCGACCGCGCTCACCCTCGCCCAGGGCTACCGCAGCCCGGACGTCGGCGATGCGTCGCCCCCGCTCAGACGCAGCTATCTCGACGAGGTAGTCGAGGGCCCCGACGACATCACGAGATCTCCCGGCTCGAAGCACATAGGACGCGAGCAGCGCGGTCGGCGGAGTCACGCGACCACCGAGCAGGTCGGCCAGAACCGCCAGTCGCCGCTCGATCGGGGCTCCCGAGTCTGCCAGAGCCTGACGAAACGCCGCACTCCCATCGGCGATACGTGCAAGCCTGAACAGCTCGTCCTCGATCTCGTCCACAGCCGAGGTGCTCGGCTGCAGCTCGAAGACACGCTCGCCATAGCCGCGGAGCCGCTCATAGCCACCGGAGCGACCGGTCGGCGGCTCGGCACCAGGTGACCTTCCTGCTGCGACCCGAGCGCTCTCGATCTCGGCCATCTCGAGGAGACGTTCGAGGGTCTTTGGGAGCTCGGGAGCGCGCTCGCTCATCACCGCGAAGATGAAGGGATCCAGTGCCTCGGGCACGAGCTTGCCCCTAAAGAGGTCATCTGCGACCGCAGCGCGGCTCGCGGCCGGTATGGACCCGTCGGTCACGACCTCACGCAGCGCGTCGGAGGAGACAAGAAGGCGCGACAATGCCCCGAGATCAACGGCCACGGTGGCGATGCTCGAAGACAGCTCCGCGCCGTCCAAGCATGCCGTGGCATAGCCCCTTACCAGCTCAAGCATCAGGAGATGCCGCCGAGATCACGCGTTGCCGCCCGTCGCGGCGGTGCCGGTCGCCTCGGCAGCTGAGATCGCCTCCTCGACAAGGGCCCGGTGCCGCTCGTCGTCAAGGCCGGCACCGATGACTCGCTCAGCTGCCTCCAGCACGAGCGACCCCAGTTGGCCCATCACCTCGGAGCGTGCCCGGTCCCTCTCGAGGTCGATCTCGCTCTGGGCGCTGGCGACAAGGCGCGCATGCTCCTCGATGCCACGCTGGCGGCCCTCCTCTTTCAGCTGCTCGGCTATCTCGTTGGCCTGGTCGATGATCGCGCGCGCCTCCTGGCGCGCTCCCTCGAGCAGCTCACGCCGCTTTGCAGCCAGGTCCTCGGCCTCGTGCTTCGCGTCCTCGGCCGCCTGGATCGAGTTGCGGATCTGCTCGGCGCGCTCGTTCATGGCCTTTCGCAGCGGCGGCAACACGTACTTGGCAATGAAGCCGAGCACGAGGAGGAACCCTATGAGCTCGAGGACGAAGGTGAAGCCCGGAAGGAGGAAGAGACTGGAGACCATGGAGCGTCCGTCTACTTCTTGTACAGGACGAAGACGAAGAGAATCATGAAGACGAGGTTGATGAAGTACATGGCCTCGCAGAGTCCGACGACGATGAACATCGTCGTGTACAGGCGGCCCTGTGCCTCCGGTTGACGGGCGATGCCGGCAATTGTCTGGCTGCCTGCCAGGCCGTCCCCGATGGCAGCGCCGATCGCACCACCGCCGAGGGCGAGCCCGCCGCCGATGAACGCGCCGGCGGAGCTGAGCGCTTGTGCCGTGGTCTCTGCTGCCATTTGCATTATCTCCTATTTGTCTTGATTGAACAGAGCTTTGGTTGAGGACTTGGTTGAGCCCGACCGAGGGACCCTCCACCCGAGGGCAGAGGGTCGATCAGTGACCCCCGGTTACCGCCGACGAGAAGTACAACAAGGTGAGCAGGGTGAAAATGAAGGCTTGCACCGGACCTACGAAAAGGCCGTCGAACAGCTCCCACACAAAGCCCATGACCGGGATCGGGAGGATGAATTTCGCCGGCAGATCGGCAATCAGCACGAGCATGATGCCGCCGGCGAAGATGTTGCCGAAAAGTCGGAGAGCAAGGGTGAGTGGCTTGGCGATCTCCTCTATGACGTTGATGAGGAACATCGCGGGAGGCTTGAAGTAATGGGCAAGGTAGGCCCTGAAGCCGTTCTTCTGGATCCAGGTGATGTGAACCAGCAGGATCACGAGAATTGCGAGAGCAGCCGTGAGGTTGATGTCGCCTGTCGGCGCGGGCAGGACCTGGTGGTGACCGGGCCAGGTAGTGGGGATGATGTCGAACCAGTTGCAGATGAGGATGAAGATGAAGAGCGTGACCGCTAGGGGCACCACGAAGAGCCCCTGGTCACCCATGCTGGAAGAGACCTGGTTCTCGACGGCCGTGACGATGGTCTCGAAGGCGAGCTGAAGCTTGCCCGGCACGCCGGCGGTCACCTGGCGCCGCAGCATGACACCGAGCGCGACGATGATGAGACCAGCCGCACATACCGCGATTAGCTCGTCAATGTTTATCGGACCGAGGGGCCCGAGGTTCACTGTGACGTGATCGCCTACAGGGACGCTGATCGCCAGTAGGGACGGGCTCAGGATCACGCGGCGAATCCCTTACGCAGGAGCGGCACGATGAGGTTGGCCAGGAACACGAAGTAGAAGAGTGCCACACCTCCGACAGCCCCGAAACCGAGCTGCTTGGCGACAACCGCCAGGACGACGATGACGATCGTCGTAGCACCCAGACGGAACAGGGTCATGGAAGCCAGCGCTCGCACCGGCTTGGCAGTCTTGGACTCACTCACCTTTGCGGTCTGCTGGGTGATCATCCTGACGTTCACGACCCCGAGACCGAGCCCGATGCAGACACCGAGCCCGAAATAGAGATGGCCGAGAACGCCTGCGACAACAAGCGCGACGACCCCGACGCCTACCGCCGAGAACACGGTACGCCTGAGAAGCCGTTGGAGCTCGGGCAGGGTGATCTGCTCGAACAGTTCTGCTAATCGGTTCATGCCCTTGAAGTCACTTCCCGCGAGCAGGCGGCCGCTCGGCCGTCCGCTCCGCTGGCTCAACACCGGATCTCCGACAAAGGTATTACAGAAACGCCCTGATCTCGAAATAGACGGCCGCGACAGCGGCCGCAATCCCGAGGCCAAGCCCGACAAAGGTGAACGTGAGCCCTGTGCTGAGTGTCTCGTCCAGCCAGTAGCCGCCGCCGACTCCGACGCCGACGCACAGTGCCGTCGTTACACCCATCCCGAGCAGCGTTACCAGACTCGGGGCGGGCTTGCTGTTCACCTTCGCACCATCATTGTCGCGTCGGAGGGTAGTGACGAGCAAAACGACGCCGGCGCTTCCCGCTGTGTGCACCGACGGCCGCTTCCCGGCGGGCGTCACGAGCTATCGATGCTGTCGCTCCACTCACCTGTGATGTGGCCCTGTCGGCCGTCTCCAAGGTGCCTATCTGCTGCAGGCCATCACTGTTGCTCGAGTCCACAGCGCTGCGGGAAAGTCTCCGGACCGACGGCGAGTGCAGCACCTGCTCCCGGTTCTCAAGGGACGGATCCTTGCGGAGTCCCGGCTGGAAGAGCGTGTAGAGGGCGGCCGCCAGCACGAGGAGGCCGATCGGGATGGCGCCTCCCCACGACGGGTAGAAGCTCGGATAGAGAACAAGGGCCGAGAGCAGGAACGTCCATGTCCAAAGCACGATGACGGTCCGACGGTGACCATGGCCAAGTCTCATCAGCCGGTGGTGGAGATGCTCGAGGTCACGTACTGCAAGGCCCGTCCGGCGCACCGTCCGGCGCACGATCGCAAAGGCTGTGTCGACTATGGGCACGCCCAGGATCACGAAGGGCACCAGCAGGGGAGCGAAGAAGAAGTAGGTCTGACCCCACGCGGGCTCTGCGCCTCCTCCGATCACCATCGTGCTTGCCGCCATGAGTAGTCCCACCACCATCGCTCCGGTATCGCCCATGAAGATCTTTGCCGGATGGACGTTGTGAGGAAGGAAGCCGACGCAGAGGCCGCAGGTCGCCGCAGCGATCAAAGGGCCGATGTTGCCGGCCGGCAACAGGCCGAGTGCCTCGAGGCGCAGGCCGTAGATGCACAGCGCTCCCGACGCAATCGCCACGATCCCGGCCGCGAGACCGTCCAGGCCGTCCATCAGGTTCACGGCGTTCGCGATACCGATGACCCAGAGAGCTGTGACGAGAGGCAGGATCGAGGGAGACAAGATCAGGTAGCCGGCAAATGGCACCTTGAAGTGCAGCATCGTGACGCCGGCAAAGTACAAGATCATCGCCGCCAGCACTTGACCTGCGACCTTGGCTGGGGCCGAGACCTCTCGAAGATCGTCCACGAGCCCGACGACACACATCGCGGCGGCGGCGATGATCACGCCGACTGCCTCGTTCGGATCGAGGAACACGAGGTGGAAAGCCGAGCCCGGCAGGAGGTGAGCAACCCCGAGGGCCAGAGCAAACGCCGCGAACATGGCGGCGCCGCCCGCTGTCGGAGTCGGCACTGTGTGCACCCGAGCGGCGTCAGGCATGACGATCACGTGCCTGCGGACCGCCATCGCCCTTACGGCAAATGTCAGTACGTAGGTGGCGAGACCAGCGACGCCGAAGACGGCCAGGTAGCCCTGGATCTGCGTCAGAGCAAACCTCCGACTCCTTCGGGGTACGGATCGAACGTCTTGCGCAGCGCCCGCACGTCCTCACGCACAGCCTCCAGCTCCGCGGGGTCGTCACGTCCCTTGAGAGCGCGCGCCAGCAGCCCTGCGACGACCGACATCTCCGCTTCCCTCATGCCCGCCGTCGTCTCGGCGGCCGTCCCGAGACGCAGCCCGCTAGCCACAAATGGAGGCCGGGGATCATTGGGGATCTGGTTACGGTTGCAGGTGATCCCGGCACGATCCAATGCCTCTTGCGCGACCTTGCCGGTAAGTCCGGCGTCGAAGTCGCGCAGGTCGACGAGCACTAGATGGTTGTCGGTGCCACCGGCAACCAGGCGAAACCCCTCCCCTTCGAGCGCGTCGGCCAACGCGGAGGCGTTCGCCACAACCTGGGACGCGTACTTCTTGAAAGACGGCCTGGCTGCCTCGGCGAAGGCCACCGCCTTTGCCGCTATGACGTGGTCAAGCGGTCCGCCCTGGAGCCCTGGGAACACAGCCGAATCGATGGCACGCGCAAGCTCGGTGCCCGACAGTATCGCTCCACCACGAGGCCCGCGAAGGGTCTTGTGTGTCGTGAAGGTGACAACGTCAGCTGTACCCACCGGGCTCGGGTGCACGCCGGCTGCGACGAGGCCCGCCGGATGCGCCATGTCGAACATGAATTTCGCGCCGACCTCATCTGCGATCTCGCGAAAAGGGCCAGGTTCGATCGTGCGCGAGTAGGCCGTCGTCCCGGCGACGATGAGCTTTGGCCGCTCGCGCCGTGCGAGATCGCGTACCTGGTCGAGGTCTATGCGCTCGCCCGTGCCGTCGCTCTTGGCTGGTGTCACGCCATATGCGACGAAACGGTACAGCTTGCCGGTGATCGACACGGGCGATCCATGGGTGAGATGCCCGCCCTGGTCCAGGCGCATCGCAAGGACGGTGTCACCGGGCTCGACGAGGGCAAGATACGCGGCAAGGTTCGCCGGCGACCCAGCGTGGGGCTGCACGTTGGCATGGCCGGCCCCGAAGAGCGTCATGGCACGGTTGCGGGCTAGATCTTCCACCTCGTCGGCCACGGTGTTGCCGCCGTAGTAGCGCCTTGACGGATACCCTTCCGAATACTTGTTCGTAAGAACCGAAGCAGAAGCGGCCATGACCGCAAGTGACGTGAAGTTCTCCGAGGCGATGAGCTGGAGGGTCGTGCGCTGGCGCTCCAGCTCATCGAGGAGCAATGCTCGAACCTCTGGATCACCCGCCAGCGGCGAGGTAACAGATGTCATTGCTCAAGTCTAGAGCGCCAATCCCGATAGCTCACGGCCGCACGGCCACCGAGCGCGACAACCGGTCGAGCGAGGTGTCTCAGGACGTCTCGCCGGACTAGGCTCGAAGGACCATCTGGAGCTCCGACATCGAGATGGCGCCGACACGAAGGCACTTCATGCCAGCGGGACCAAGGCTCACGACTGTGGACGGCTCGCCTCGGCACTCGCCTCCGTCAATTACACGAGCAGCTGCTCCAAATACGGCCAGAACCTCCTCAGCAGACCGACAGGGCGGCTCTCCGTGAAGATTGGCGCTGGTTACCGCCAACGGACCCGTGCGCTCGAGCAGGCCGAGGGTGGCGGAATTCGCGGGGCAGCGGAGCCCGATGGTGGCAGGATCGCCGCCCAGATCCAAGCTGCCGGCGGCCGGCCGGCGGGGCACGACCACCGTCAGGGCGCCAGGCCAGTACCGGTCGGCCAACGCCAGGGCATCCGCATCGAGGACACCGAGAAGCTGGGCGGCAGACACGTCGGCGACGAGGACGGGAAGGGCCACGGACTCTGGGCGGCCCTTGACGGAAAAGAGGCGTTTCGATGCCGCTGGCAGTCCAAGGTGGACCGCGAGGCCATAAACTGTGTCGGTCGGGATCGCGACGACCTCGCCGGCTTCGAGGGCAGCAACGGCTTCGCTCTCGTTGAGAGTCACGCCGGCATCGAGGCGACAAGCACCCGTGGCCGGCCGGCGAGATCCTCTACCACCCCTGCCGCGTCATAAGGACCCCAGGCCTCGACGAGCGCGAGGACGGCCGAGCGCTGGTGGGGTGCGATCTCGACGACGAGCGATCCGCCAGCCCGCAGCCAGCGCGGGGACTCCCGGACGAGGCGGTCGATGGCTTCGAGACCCGAGGCGCCGGCGACGAGCGCTCCATAGGGGTCGTGGTCGCGCACGACGGGGTCAAGCTCGGGCCACTCCGCGGCCGCCAGATAGGGCGGGTTAGAGACAACCAGGGCGAGCTGTCCGAGCGCGCTTTGCGGCAGCGCCTCGAACCAGTCGCCCGCCGCAAAAGTGACGCGCGTACGGACATTTGACGGCTGACGGGACAGATTCTCCCGCGCAAGAGCCAGCGCGGCCGCGGAGCAGTCGGTCGCGATCACCTCTGCGTAAGGACACTCGGCGGCAACACATAGGGCTATGACGCCCGATCCGGTACCCAGATCGGCCACCCGAATCGGCCTCCTGATCCCAGCGAGCCTTGCGAGTGCCTGCTCGACCACGACCTCGGTCTCGGGCCGGGGAATGAGTGCCCGGCCATCGACAGCCACCTCGAGGCCGCGAAACCCCCACAGGCCCAACACCTTTTGCAGTGGCTCCCCCGATCTTCGGCGATCGACTAGAGCCTGCACCTCGCGCGCGACAAGAGGCGGTAGGGCGTCATCCAGGCAGCGCAAGAGCTGGGCGGCGTCTGCGCCTCCGGCGTGCTGCACCACCCACCGAGCCTCCCCTCGATCACCAAGATCGCGCGCGGCAGTCGCTAGGAGCTCGCGCCAGCTCCTCGCCGTGTCATAGGGCTTGTGCGGGCCCGAGGGTGCACTTCGCGCCGGGGTCCGTGTGCCCAACGGTCTCACTCCCCGATGAGCTGTCGCGAGCGCTCGTCGTTGACGAGCGCATCTACGATCTCGTCCAAGTCGCCAAGGAGCACGCGATCGAGCTTGTGGAGAGTGAGCCCGATCCGATGGTCGGTCACGCGATTGTCCTTGTAATTGTAGGTGCGGATCTTGTCGGAGCGACCACCCGAGCCGACCTGCGCACGGCGCTCCTTTGCGAGTGCCGCCTCCTGCCGGGCACGCTCCTGCTCGTAGAGACGAGCCCTCAGCACCTGCATGGCACGGGCGCGATTTTGGATCTGGCTCTTCTCGTCCTGCATCGCAACCGTGACTCCGGTCGGCTTGTGAGTTATGCGCACCGCGGAGTCCGTCGTGTTGACGGACTGCCCCCCGGGGCCGGTGGAGCGGTAGACGTCGATACGGAGGTCACTCGGATCGATCTCGATCTCGACCTCGTCGGCCTCGGGAAGGACGTTCACAGCCGCAGCTGAGGTATGAACCCGACCCTGGGACTCTGTCACCGGAACTCTCTGCACGCGATGGGTGCCGGCTTCGTGCTTCAGCCTCTGCCACGCGTCGTCGCCCTTCACCACAAATGTCGCCGAGTCGATACCGCCGAGGTCGGACGGGCGGGCATCGAGCACCTCGACGCGCCACCCCCGATGCTCGGCATAGCGCAGGTACATGTCATAGAGGTCCTTGGCAAAAAGGTTGGCCTCTTCGCCACCTTCGGTGCCTCGGATCTCGACGATGACGTTACGACCATCTCTCGGATCCCGCGGAAGAAGCAGGGCGCGGAGCTTGTCCTGGAGGGACTCGACCTCCAAGAGAGAAGCATCGAGCTGCTCGGTCGCGATAGCTCGCTCCTCGCCTGTCGATTCGGCGTGCATTTCCCTGGCTGTGCTCACGTCCTGCATGGCCGCGCGCAGCGAGCGCAGCGTCTCCACGACCCCCTCGAGCTCCTTACGTCGCCGCGAGAGGTCGCGCAGAGCTCGCTGATCCCGGCCGAGGTCAGGGTTGGAGAGCTGGCGGAGCACGTCTTCGTACTCAGCTTCGAACTGCGGCAAACGCTCGAGCACGTCAGCAAGTCACCGGCGCGCGCCACAGATCTGGAGTCGCGGGACTCAGGCCTTCTTCCCCTTGCGGCGGCCGTAACGGCGCTCGAAGCGCTCGACGCGACCTCCGGTATCAACCAGCTTCTGCTTGCCGGTGTAGAACGGGTGGCACTCGTTGCACAGCTCGACATGCAGTTCGGCAACCGTTGAGCGGGTCTCGAAGGTGTTGCCGCACGAGCAGTGGACCTTCGCAACGTCGTAGTTCGGGTGAATTTCGGTCTTCATGGCGTTCTCCAGTGTACGGGGGAAACACGGCCGTGGTCCCAGCTCGATACCGTGACCACCAGCTTGTCCGTGGGCAGATCAGACGGACGGAACCGGTGATCAGTTGGAAGGTGCCGGCGCCTTCGCGATCTCGGCGAGGAATTCGTCGTTGGATCTGGTGGTCTTGATCTTGTCCACGAGCAACTCGAGCCCAGCCGCGGCGCTTCCTTCTGCGCCAAGGGCATTAAGCACCCGGCGGAGCTTCCAGACCTGCTGGAGCTGCGAGCGGTCGAAGAGCAGCTCCTCGTGGCGCGTGGAGCTGGCGTTCACATCGATCGCAGGATAGATACGGCGCTCGGCGAGCTTACGATCCAGCCTCAGCTCCATGTTGCCCGTACCCTTGAACTCCTCGAAGATCACCTCGTCCATCTTCGAACCGGTCTCGATGAGGGCGGTGGCGAGGATCGTGAGCGAGCCACCCTCCTCCACGTTGCGAGCGGCGCCGAAGAACTTCTTCGGCGGGTAGAGAGCGCCCGAGTCGACACCGCCCGACATGATCCTGCCTGTGGCCGGCTGCGCAAGGTTGTAGGCACGGGCGAGGCGGGTGATGCCGTCGAGGATGATGACGACATCTCGACCCATCTCCACCAGTCGCTTTGCCCGCTCCATCGTCAGCTCGGACAGAGCCGTGTGCTCGTCTGCAGGGCGGTCGAAAGTGGATGCTATGACCTCGCCCTTGACAGAGCGGCGCATGTCGGTGACCTCTTCGGGCCGCTCGTCGACAAGCAGGACCATAAGGTGGACTCCGGGGTTATTGAGCTCCACCGAGTGCGCTATCTGCTTCATTATCGTCGTCTTGCCTGCCTTGGACGGCGACACGATCATGCCTCGCTGTCCCTTGCCGATCGGCGATATGAGGTCGATGATCCGAGCTGTGACGTTGGTCGGATCCTCGCGGTTCTCGAGCCGGAGCCTCTCGTCTGGGAACAGGGGCGTAAGGTCCTCGAAGCGTGGCCGTTCTCTCGCTTCGTCCGGCGTCATCTGGTTGATCGAGTCGATCCGCAAGAGCGCGGGGTACTTCTCGCTCGGACCTGCCGGGCGGCAGGCACCCTCGACAGCGTCGCCCCGCCGCAGGGAGAAACGCCTTGCCTGGCTCACCGATACATAGACATCCTTGGCACTCGGCAAGTAACCGCTCGTTCGGAGAAACCCGTAGCCCTCCTCGCGCAGATCCATCAGTCCCTTCACGGGCACGAGCTCGCCGGAGTAGGGCGCGTCGGCCTGGGGGCTTCCGGGAAGCTCACGGTCGAGACGGTCACGGCCACGGCGGCGTCGGCTGCGCCGGTTGCCTGCCTCTACTTGGCCGATCTGGTTCTGACCCCCACCCGGGGCTACCTGCCCGCTGGCACTTTGGCGCTGGTGGCGGTTCTGCTGCTGGCCCGGGCTGCGATCGTTGCCCGTGCCGTTGCGGTCCAGGCGCTCGCTCGGACGCTGGGTCGTCGCGACCTCGTCGTTCGCGAAGCGCGGGCCGGTCGCCATGGCACCCGACCCATTCGACGGGCCGGCATCGCTGCTGCCCGGCTCGATGCCAGTCGAGGTGACGATCTGGCCAGCCGAGATGTCGGCATCCCCGGTTCCGACCATGCGGCTTCCACCGGTCCCCTCGCCGGCACTTTGGCTCTCGGCTGTAGAGCTCTCGACATCTGGGCTCTCTGCTGTCGAAGCGACGGCGCGTCCGATCTCGAGATCGACCTGCGAGCCACTCGACTCGTTGCCGTCAGACGGCTCAGCCAGCGCTGCAGGCTTGGCTGAGCGGGCACGAGCTGCGCGTGCCTTCGGTACCTTGGCCGAAGGCGCCTTCGCGCCGGCGTCGTCTCCGGCGGCGGCTGGGTCATGAAGCTGCCCGTTCTGTGAAATGGCTACTTGGTCCGGAGCTGTCGGTTGCTCGGGGGCTGTCGGGTCGTGGCCGTTGCCACTGACAGCGACTTCGACTCCGGCAGCCCGCAGGATCTGGTCAACGAGGTCGGCCTTCTTCAGCCGGGCTACTGGCTCCAGGGACATCGCCGAGGCGATCGCCTTCAGCTCCTCGCGCTCCTTGCGCTCCAGGATCGAACGTTCGAGCTGCTCTCCGCTCATCGAGTTCCTCTCTTGTTGAGACTCGGTCTGCATGTAGTTGTGTTGCCAGATGATCCCCTCGCCACCCTGCCGGTTCCCCGGACGGGCCTGCACGAGGACGCCCACTCCGGCGGCTACGGGTACCGCTGCCCCCGCTTCGGTCCCCTTCTCGCCCCAACCGGATGACGACCACCGACTGCTCGCATCGACTGGCCGATCCGCTTCAGCTTGGCTCTCGGATCAAAGGACTTATCGGCTCGATCGGCACGAACTGGTAGGGAGGGAAAAGCGGTGGAGTGTGCAGACCGAAGACTCCGGCGATTCCCACCCGCCCTCAGCGGCTACCACAGCGGAGCTGTGAAGCCGCGCCCGCAACGAGGAGGATGCTGTGATGCTAGCGCCGAACCTCGGCGTGAGCAACAACCCACCCCGCTCGCCCCGGCGACGACGCGACGAGCTTATCGCCCCGCGCAAGCTATGAGTCCGCGCGTCGCTCAGGCACCAATTGCATCTAGCACCGACTTGGTCTCCGCAGGCACCGAGGCCGGCACCGACACCTGACCCACGGCCAGATCCGGATCCTTCATCCCGTTGCCTGTCAGAACGCAAACGACACTCGACCCTCCAGGAACTCCGAACTTGAGCAGACCGGCCACTGATGCAGCCGATGCTGCCTCGCAATACACCGACTCCTCTCGAGCCAGCCAAAGGTAGGCCTCCAAGATCTCCTCGTCTGTAACTGCCTCTATACGGCCACCAGACTCACTGGAGGCCGCCGTCGCGCCGTACCAAGACGCCGGGTTCCCGATCCGGATAGCGGTTGCGATCGTCTCGGGCTCCTCCACCCGTCTGCCTTCGACTATCGGTGCAGCGCCCGCTGCCTGAAAGCCGAACATCCGCGGCAGCCTGGTCGCGAGTCCCGCCGCCTTGTACTCGCAGTAACCGCGCCAGTATGCCGTGATATTCCCGGCGTTACCCACCGGCAGGCAGTGAATCTCAGGGGCGTCGCCGAGCACGTCGACAATCTCGAAGGCACCCGTCATCTGGCCTGCGATCCGGTCGGGGTTGATGGAGTTGACGATCGTGACTGGAGCTCGGCCCGGCAGGTCACGAACGATCGCGAGCGCGGTGTCGAAGTTGCCCTGAATCTGGACGACCGTGGCGCCGTGAACGAGTGCCTGGGCCAGCTTGCCAAGGGCGATGTGTCCCTCGGGTATGAGAACCACGCAACGCATCCCGGCTTGCGCGGCGTACGCGGCTGCTGACGCCGAGGTATTGCCCGTGGACGCACATACGACGATCTCGGTCCCGGCTTCGGCCGCTTTCGAGATGGCGACGGTCATGCCGCGGTCCTTGAACGAACCGGTCGGGTTGGCTCCCTCGATCTTGAGCCACACCTCGGCTCCCACCCGCTCGGAGAGGCGCCGCGCCGGCAGCAAAGGCGTTGCTCCCTCCTGCAGGCTCACTGTGGGGGTGGCCTCGCTCACCGGAAGAAACGACCGGTACTCCTCCAGGACTCCCCTCCATCGCCGCAGCGGCGGCTCGGGAGACGGGCGAGCCTCAGACCTCGCGTTGGGCTCACCCACGGTCAAGCCAGCTCCGAGCCGATGACGCGGAGCACTGAGCCGACTCGCTCGACGGTATCAAGGTCGCGCAGAGCCTGCAGGGTTGCCGAGACGTCGGCCTCGAGCGCCATATGGGTGATGAACAGCAGGCGCGCGTCCACCCCGAGGCCCGTCTGCTCCATGGACCTTATAGAGACGTGGTGCTCGCCAAAGACGGAAGCGACCGCCGCGAGCACGCCTGGCCTGTCCGCCACATCGAGCGTCAGGTAGTACTGGCTCCGCAGATCGGCTATCGGCCTGAGCAAAGGAGTCCGCCGGCGCGCCGGCCGGCCGCGGCTCTGCTCGCGTAGATGATGTGCTGCGTCGATCACGTCTCCCAGCACCGCGCTGGCCGTGGGCCGGCCGCCCGCTCCGCGCCCGTAGACCATCAGCTCGCCGGCGGCGTCGCCCTCGACGAAGACCGCATTGAACGCGCCCCGCACCGACGCCAGCGGGTGCTCCTTCGGCACCATGGCGGGGTGCACGCGCACCGCGACGCACGGCGGTGCGCCCACAGCAGGGGCGACCTCTCCCCCAGGAGCATCGGCCCGCTCCACGACGGCGAGGAGCTTCACCTCATAGCCGAGCCGGCGGGCAAAGGCGATGTCGCTCGCCTCGATGCCCACGATGCCTTCCCGGTGAACATCGGACGAGGAAACGTCTGCATCGAACGCGATCCCGGCAAGTATCGCTGCCTTGGCCGCGGCGTCGTAGCCCTCCACATCGGCCGTAGGATCGGCCTCCGCGTAGCCAAGGCTCTGCGCCTGGGCGAGCGCCTCGTTGTAACCGAGGCCCTCCTCGCTCATCTGCGTGAGCATGTAATTAGTCGTGCCGTTGACAATGCCGGTGAGGCGCACGATGTGCTCTCCCGCGAGCGAGTCCCGAAGGAGGCGGACAAGGGGTATGGCACCTGCCACCGATGCCTCGAACAGCAAGTCCACGCCGGCAGACTCTGCCGCAGCCGTGAGCTCCCCGGCGTGAGCGGCCAGGAGCTCCTTGTTGCCGGAGATGACGGGTTTCTTGGAGGTAAGAGCCTGCAAGATGAGCGAGCGCGCCGGTTCGATGCCGCCCATCAGCTCGACGACGATGTCTACCTGCGGATCCGTCACTACGGCCCCTGAGTCGGTCGTCGCGCGTTTTTCGAAGGCCACACGGTCAAGACCCGGGCGCTCTCGGTCGAGGTCGCGCACGGCGATGCGCGTCACCTCGAGGTCGATACCGGTACGGAGCGATATCGCCGTCGCTCCGGAGTCGACGAGACCGACGAAAGCCGCGCCGACGTTGCCGCAGCCGAGGACCCCAACGCGAAGGGCGACGCCCGGGGTGTGCTCTGATCGGCTCACGCGCACCAACCTACAAGAAGCCGACCCAGGCGAGGTCGGTTCTGCGTCACTGCTGATCGAGCCGGAGCAGGTCCGCGATCGTCTCCCTCCGCACGACCACGCGTGCTCGACCACCTCTCACGAAGACAACAGGTGGCCGGCCAACACGATTGTAATTCGACGCCATCGACCAGCCATAGGCGCCGGTGACGGGAGTCGCGAGCAGGTCACCCACCCTTGTGCCGACTGGTAGGCGACCATCGTCCAAGAGGACATCTCCCGACTCGCAGTGCTTCCCGACGATACGCACAGCCCACCGGCGTTCTGCGTCCGGCTCGCGCAGCAGCATTGCCTCGTAGCCACTGCCGTAAAGGACAGGCCTCGGATTGTCGCTCATCCCGCCGTCCACGGCCACATAGGTCCGCACTCCTGGGATCTCCTTGATCGTGCCTACGGTATAAAGAGTCATGCCGGCGGTCGCGACAACTGACCTGCCCGGCTCTACCGAGATGCGCACCTGCGAGGGGAGGCCCGCTGCCGCACAGGCTGATCGGACAACCGAAGACCATTCGGCCATCGAAGGCGCGTGCTCGCTGTTGATGTAGGCCACGCCCAAGCCCCCGCCAAGGCAGCACTCCGAGAGGTCATGTCGCGCGATGAAGGGCGTGAGGAGGCTCACCACTCGCGCGTACACCTCCACCGCGAAGATCTGGCTACCCACGTGGGAGTGAGCTCCGACGAGTCGCACTCCTCGTACTTCACCGAGTGCGTGAGCTGCCTCGTCAGCGGCACCCGAAGCAAGGCTGAACCCGAACTTCGAGTCCTCCTGACCCGTCATCACGTACTCATGGGTATGCGCCTCGACGCCGGGCGTCACCCGCAGGAGGGCATCCAGCCCGCCGCCTACCAAGCCGGCATCTGAAAGCTCGCGCAGTCGCCGGATCTCGTCGAAGGAGTCGACGACGATACGACCCACTCCGGCCCGCAAGGCCGCGCTTATCTCGGCCGTGGACTTGTTGTTGCCATGAAGGACCAGCCGGTCTCCGGGAACTCCGGCCGCGAGTGCAACCGCCAGCTCTCCGCCGGTCGACACGTCGAGGTGCAACCCCTCCTCGGCTGCCAGCCGGGCCATAGCCCTGCACAGGAAAGCCTTGGTGCCATAGGCGACCGCTCCGGTGCCAAAGCTGGCGACGACTTCCCTGCAACGGGCCCGGAGATGGTCCTCGTCATAGACGAAGACCGGCGTGCCCACCTCCTGCGCGAGCTCGATCAGGTCGACACCACCAACGGCGAGTCCACCCGAGGCGGTGCGAGAAGCAGTGAGAGGCAGCAGGTGTCGGGCAACGGGAGCCTCCGGTGACTCGGTTTCGGCAAGCGAGGTGGGCGCACCCGGGCCCGGATCGCCCAGGCTCGGCTCGCTCCGGCCCGGATCGCCCAGGTCCGGATCGCCCAGGGCGGCGTGGTCGGGCGCGGCGGCAAGGTCGCGCGGATAGCCGGGGTCGGTCACATCTCGTCCGGAGCGTTAACGCCGAGCAGGTCAAGTCCTATCGAAAGGCCGATCCGGGCAGCTTCGACGAGCCACAGGCGCGCCTGTGTCAGATCCGGAGCCACGCCCTCGCCCATCACGTAGCAGTCGTGGTAGAAGCTGTGGAAGTCACCGGCGAGGCGACGCACCCAGTTCGTCAACTTGTAGGGCGCACGGTCCACCGCCGCCTCCTCGACCACCCTTGGTAGGTCGACAAGGGTGCGGAGCACGTCGAGCTCGCGTTCATGCTCGAGCAGGCCGAGGTCTACGGCTTCGATCGGCCGGGTGTCGACCGCTCTCTCGAACGCCACTTTCTTGATCGAGGCGATCCGCGCATGCGCGTACTGGACATAGAAGACGGGGTTCTCGGCCGAGCGCTCCTTCACGATGTCGAGATCGAGCGTCGTCGCCTGGTCGATGGACGAGAGGAGCGAGAGCAGCCGGGTCGCGTCCGGCCCGATCTCGTCTATCAAGGTGTCGAGGCGTACGTAGTTGCCGCTGCGTTTCGACATGCGGCCGCTCACGAGCGAGATCATCTGCCCGATGCGGACCTCGAGGCGGCTCGGATCTATCCCGAGGGCCTCCATCCCGGCGCGCAAGCTCGCGACCTGTCCATGAGTGTCGGCACCGAAGACGTCGATCACCCGGTGAAAACCGCGCTCCACGAACTTGTTCCTGTGGTATGCCAGATCACCTGCGAGATATGTTGCGTCCCCGTTCGACTTGACGAGAACCCGGTCGCGACTGTCCCCAAATGTCGTGGCCCGGAACCAGACCGCTCCCCCCTCGTCGTAGATGTGGCCACGCGACCGAAGCTCCTCGATCGTGGCCGCGACCCGACCGCTCTCTTCGATGAAAGCCTGCGAGTACCACTCGTCGAAATGGATGCCAAGGCGTTCCATAGTCGCCCGGATGTTGGCAAGTATCTGCTCGGCAGCAAAGCGCCCCGCCTCGACGACATCGTCGGACCCCTCGTACTGCGCGGCTATCTCGCCGACGTACTCACCCTGATAGCCCTGTTCGGGAGGCACCTCCCCACGCCTGCGGGCCAGCACGCTCTCACCGAGAAGGCGGATCTGGCCGCCGGTGTCGTTGACGTAGTACTCGCGACTCACGCTCCAGCCGGTCCGCGTCATGATGCGGGCCAGCGCATCGCCGTAGGCGCCGAACCAGCCGTTTCCGACGTGCACAGGTCCTGTAGGATTGGCTGACACGAACTCGATCTGCGTGCGCTCGCCGTGGCCCAGGTCCGGTGCGGCATAGCTTGACTCTGCCGCCGTGACGATCTCCCCGAGAGCCTCGTGCAGCCACGCAGGTCTCAGCCTGAAATTGAGGAAACCCGGCCCCGCGACTTGAGCCACCTCGAGATTCCTGGGTGGCCGCGCATTGATGGAGGCAGCCAGCTCACCGGCGAGCTCCCGAGGGTTGCGACCGAGGGATTTGGAAAGGACGAGAGCGATGTTGGTGGAGAAGTCGCCATGCTCCTTACGGGCCGGGCGCTCGAGGTGGACATCGCGGAGGGCCACGTCGATGCCCAGCGCTCGCAGCTCGTTGACTATTGACTCGGCAAGGGCGTCGGCAGCATTCATGGCACAAGTGAGGATGGCCGAAGTGGGAGTAGCATGCAAGCGGCGCCTCAGGACGGCTCAGATCGCACTTTCGCGCCTTTCAGTCTCGCCCTCGTAGCTCAGTGGATAGAGCACCGGCCTCCGGAGCCGGGTGCGCAGGTTCAAGTCCTGCCGAGGGCGCCACTTAGAAGTCCAGCTCACCGGCCTTTTATGCCAGGTGGTGAGGACCGGGTGCCGCCGGGTGTCGATCAATGTTGTCGATCAATGCTTCCCAAGAAACCCAGCTAGGCTGGGCGAAGGGAGTGGACATGTCTGGATCGATGCGCCAGCGAGGCGAGAGCTCATGGCTCCTGACGGCGTATGTCGGGTGGGATGCAACGGCGAAGAAGCGCCGTTACATGACAAAGACCGTCCACGGTGGAAAGCGCCAGGCCGAGAAGGCGCTCGCCGACTTCGTCAGCGAGGTGAACAAGCAACAGCACGCCGCCGCAGCCGTCGAATCCGGAGCGCTCAGCGTCAAGGAGGTCCTCGACCGCTGGCTCGAGGCACGTCGCCAGGTGCTCTCCGCCTCCACCGTGGATCGTTACCAGGTAGCGATCAAGCACGTCGAATTCGCCTCCATCGGCAAGCTCCCCGTCGCCAAGCTCCGGCCCCACCACATCGAGGACCTCTACACCGACCTCCTCGCCAAGGGGCAGTCCGGCTCGTCCATCCGCAAGGTGCACTGGGCGATGCGCCAGTCCCTCGCCTGGGCGCACCGGCGCGGCTACACCGTCCTCATCGCCACCGACGGGATCGAGCTGCCACCGCTCGGCGAGCGCAAAATCTCCCCTCCCGCCTCGAGAGACGTTCGCACGCTCGTCGAGCACGCCCTCGCGTCCGACCCCGAGTGGGGAACTGCCATCGCCTTCGTCGCCTGGACAGGGTGCCGCCGGGGAGAGGTTTGCGGGCTCCGCTGGAAGGACGTCGACCTCGACCGCAAGAGTGTCCTCATCGCTCAGTCCGTCGTGTCAGTGCCGGGCGGCGTCGAGGTAAAGGGGACCAAGACCGGCGAGGTGCGCCGGATCGCCCTCGGGACCAAGACGGTCGCCATCCTTCGCGCGCACCAGGAGCGGTGCGAGGAGAGGGCGACCGCGTGCAAGACGACGCTCTCGCCCGATGCCTACGTCTTCTCCCCGAGCGCCGACAGTGGCAACCCCTACAACCCGCACACGATGACCCGGGTGTTCATCGAGATGTGCGTCACAGCCAAGGTGCCTCACATGCGGCTTCACGACCTCCGACATCACTCGGCAACGGCCTTGTTGAAGTCGGGGTCGAGCGTAGGTGAGGTGATGGATCGCCACGGCTGGAAGACGGTCGAGATGGTGAACCGCTACCGCCACCTCCTCGAGGCCCAGGACGCCCGCGCGGCCGAGGCACTGGAGAACATGTGACAGGGGCGGGATCTAGCCGTGCTCGGCCAGGACAACGAGAAGCTGCGGCGAGGAAAGCATGTCACCGTCAATCGCACCACCATGAACTACCAGCCCGTGGAACAAGCTCTGGATCCGACCTGCCGTCACTCGGGACTCGGCCCTGCTGCTGCCGAGAGACGGCGAGAGCCGGCGAGCGGTGAGAGCCTGCAACGAACAAGAACGAAGGCGTGGTGGTTACTGGGGGCTGTGCTCCGGAGTCAAGCTCTGAAACACCAGCGAATCCCGATCCTCTCGGGAGGCCGCTCGACCGGGGACTCGACAAGGTCAAGCGTTTCGATCACTGACTAGTCGAGATCATTCCGAAGGAAGCGCTCCTCCGGGATGTCAGTGGAAGCGGCGTGCCAGACTCTTTCACCGAGCGCCATTGACAGCTTCCGTTGGCGGTCACCTGCTGGGGGAGTTGTCATCTTCCCGGAGGTGCCGCATCTGCCCGGTGATCTCACGAGCACATCTCTTCCTCCATCTGCAACTACTCACGCTGCCCTGTGCCACCAGTCACCTGGTCAAGAGATGGACGACGTCAACAGCGCCAGTTGCCCTCCGACACTCTGGTCCTGCTAGGCGCGGGCGCCTCGGTCGATGCCGGCTTCCCGACGGCGGAAGAGCTCCAGGCGTCGCTACTCGACACTCTCGGCCCGCTCTACCGCAACCTCAGTCAGCTGGCGTTCGGGTCCAACGGAGCCGACGATCCGGAGCGGCTCTTTAGGGTGCTCGACTTCCTACACGGCATGGAGACCGTGGGCAGGGAGGCAGACCGACGACCGGTCATCGAGTCACTCGACATCGCCAAGCTGGTGAGCACGTAGAAGCCCGAGATCGGCGATTACCTTACTAATCAAGCGGCCACGATCCAGGGCAGCCCGACCGGTCAGTTGATAGACGAGCTATACGTGGAGCTCGCACGAACGTATAGTTGGACCGGATCGCCCCGGGACAATCGGCTCGATTACCTCCGGCACTTGGGTTCCGTGATGCGGGGGCGGACGGTTATAACACTGAACTACGACGAAGCACTCGAAACCGCGGTCGGTGCGGCCGGCTACACCTTCCAGGTGGATTGCGGACCGTATCCGTTCGAGAACCTCAACGACGCTGGCGCTGCAGCGGCTCTGCGGCTCGTGAAACTGCACGGATCGGTGACCTGGCGACGAAGCGCAAACGATGGCGAAGTCGTCGAGATGGACCCGATCGAGCACGGACAGTTTGTCAACAGAGAGATGAGGCATGCCGGTCGCGACACACCCGAAGTTATTTTTGGTGACGGCAACAAGCTGAGAGCCGACGGTCCGTTCCTCGATCTGTACGCCGAGTCCCTGACAGCGCTCGATCAAGCACGCAAGCTAGTCGTGATCGGTTACTCGTTCCGAGATGCTCACGTCAACGAGGCCATCCGACGTTGGTACAACGCGCAGGACAGCGGAGCCGTGTTGAGGATCGCGCGGCGCACCAAGGAACTCCCTGACGTTCTTCAAGGGTGGCATCTCAACCCCGACAGTCTCCATATTCAGGTCTATGACGGGCAGGGCAGCGAGGCTATGGAGTCAATCCTGAAGTGGCCAGGCCTGCTGTCTTGAGGGAGACTATTTGTTGCCATCGGAACGACTGGGAATAGGATCTCATCCTCACTCGTCGGCGAACTGAGTGAGATACTGCTTGTCGAAATCGCTTTTTAGCTTGTCCGCGATCTCGCCAAGAGCTGGTCCTTTTCCGCTGCCTTCATCACTTAGCGCCAGAGTGGATCGGTCGTTGGTAGTTCAGATGTTCAAGGCTCCTAAGTATCGGAGCCAGCCTCGACATCAGTTCGTGCGTGCCCCAGTCGCCGAAGCTTCGAAACAGCCACTCGGTCAGCGCTGGGTGGATGACACCGAGCGAGAGCGCAACGAGCGTGATGGCGGCCGCAACCTGCCCGGCTCGGCGACCAAGCCACCCATCCAGCGCCTTCTCCCACCACCACCACGGTGAAGCCATGCGATTACCATATGCTGGGGGTGTAACAGCCACGAAGGACGAGACTGAACCGGCCGAAATGTCCTGCTGACCTGCAGATACGCTTTTGGCACCGTGAGCGAACACCCGTTCGATAGACTCTGACGGAGGTTGGAGTGGGAACGGTAGCCAAGGAGGTCAGGCGGCATGCCAGCCAAGAGGTACGGCAGGTCCAACGATTCGCTAGCGTCCCTGTCCGCCGAGATCCCGCTCGGTAGAGTTACGCAAATGTTGCGTCGCGGCCCCAACCCCGGTCGACCTCCTATCGGTGTTCAGACACCCGCCTTCTGCACGCTCACCGCCCAAGCGAGGCTTCATGACACCAGTTCCGATCTTCTCCACTGACCACGGCTCTCTATTTCAGGGCGACTGCCTGGACCTTCTGGCATCGCTCGAAGATGAGTCCATCGATCTGATCTTCGCTGACCCGCCGTTCAACCTGAACAAGGACTACGGCAGCGGCATCCGTGACGACTTGGATGAAGACCGCTACCTGGACTGGTGCGGCCAGTGGATCAAGGAGGGCTGCCGGCTTCTGGCGAAGGGCGGGGCCTTCTGGCTGTACAACCTGCCACGCTGGAATGTCGAGCTCGGTCACAAGCTGAACGACAACGGGATGTTGTTCCGTCACTGGGTAGCGGTAGACATCAAGATGGTGATGCCGATCCCTGGACGGCTGTACCCGTCGCACTACTCATTGCTCTACTACACCAAGGGCAAGCCCAAGAGGTTCGTGAGGCCGAGAGTCCCTATCCCGGTCTGTCGACACTGCGGAGGCGACATCAAGGACTACGGCGGCCACCGGAACAAGCTGAACCCGGCAGGGCTCAACGTTACCGACGTCTGGACCGACATACCTCCGGTTCGGCACGCTCGGACGAAGCGCCGTGGCGCCAACGAACTATCCGAGAAGCTGCTTGAGCGAGTGGTCACAATCAGCTCCGTCGAGGGTGACATTGTGTTGGACCCGTTCGGCGGATCAGGCACAACGTTCGCCGTAGCCGAGAGACTGCATCGGCGTTGGTTGGGCAGTGAACTCGGCGAGGTCGAGCCGATCATCGCCAGGCTCGAGGGCCGGACCTTTGTAGTGCCGGCCCCTAATCGAGGGGATGCCGCGAAGGGTCAGCAGAAAAGGCCGACTAGAGAAGTGCCCGCCCATCAGTCCCTTTTCTGATTCTCGGGACGTCGGTGGACTCGGCGTCGTGCTCAATCACCATGACACCGAAGTAGCCAGCAGCCGGCTTCAGAGCCTCCCAAACCGGAAAGTAGGGTCGCAGCTCACGAATGTTGCCGATTCGATCAGTCAGGAAGCTCGCCAGACGGGCACTCGGTAGCACCAGAACGCCGCCGACGATCACGCCGCGAACGAGGCCGAGCCCCATCTTGTTCATCGAGCGGTGTGACGAGCTGATGTTGCCCGACTCCCACTCGACCACGAAGGGCTTCCCATCCACGAGCTTGGCCGCATCGAGCGGCCCGAATCGAGCCATCGATGACGGGTTCACAACGGGGAAGTCCAGCTCGGGAGTCCAACCCCGGTCGACGAGCTGCATCACGAAGGCGTCTCGGACAGGCCGAACGCCGTTGCCCTGGCCAGATTTCTTGCCCGACTCCGGGTAGATTGTGAACTTGTCGGCTCCCGGAGGCCAAACCAGTCGGGTGACCGAGGTCCGGATGTCAGCGAGAACCTCGGTGATCCCCGAACTGTGCTTGCAGTCATCTAGGTCAAGGAGGTCGATCTCCTCGACGATGCGCACAGAGCGCGATCGTAGGTGACGCGTGACAGCAAAGTTCAGATGCCAACACCGGGGCGACGATCATGCCTATCAGCCGCGGGCGAACCGCGATTCGCCCGCGGCGGGAGCCCAGCTCATACGCGGACCAAGGTCATCGCACAACGCGAGCTCGCCGGACTTCCGGCCGCGAGGTTCGACAATCACCCAACATGTGCCGAGGGCTCTCGCGGTGTCCGCGCTTTCGCCGACAGATGGAACAACATTTAGCACGTTCTCATATATTTTCCTCCATTCACACCCGTCTCTCCAGAGCCAACCTGCCAACCCCCCTCGACCAGTCCTCCCTAGAGGCTCGACTGGTATGAAGGCGCGAGTCCCTCGAACTCCCCGCATGTTAAACGAGTACACTTAAGTTCAGCCTTTGGCAAGGCAGCGGCAGCCAAGAACTCGTGATTCTCTTGCGAGAGCACGATGTCGCTTGCCGGTCTCAAGGGACCACCTCGTTGCCAGAAGCATGGGGCCACCTCGCGCCCCTCGTCAACGGGCCGACACGATCGGCTCGGGCCATCATTGAGGTGTCAAGTGCTCGGCTCGAGCGCCGGTTCGAGGACCAGGTTGACTTGTTGTCTCGCCGGCGGAATGACCTCCCTGTCGCTCTGGCGGCGACGCGATCACCGCCGTGGACGAGGCGACCAGATCTCCGCCTCAGATCGCAAGCGGGCGCTCGTGCCAGACTTCGCCGGTCTTCTCGTTGCGCCGAAGCCAGCGGTAACCCACCACGACGACACGGCTGACAGGCCCTCGTTCTGCTTTCCCATACGGTAGAGCTCTTGCGCTGACCACACCTGAAGAGTCCAGTAACCGCAAGATCGGATTCAGTCGAGTTGCAGAACGGACTGAGACGTTCGACGTGGACGCCGGCAACTCGACGAGACTCTCACCTCCCAGTTCTGCCAGGCTCGACATCAGTGTCCAGCGGGATTCCTCGCGTCGAGTTTGGGCAGCTCAGGCCAGGTATCGAGTTCCAGGGAGTAGCCGTCCCTCCAGTTGGAAGACGGCAATTCAGCCGAGTCGGGTTGCGAAGATGGTTGCACGGAGCGGTGGCTTCCGGTGACGGTGTAAAAGCTGGGCGGACGCGGGCTCCTGGTTGATGAGATTACGCGAAAGCTGTGACGGTTTCGCCCTCCTCCCGTTGGGAACTGTCGGTCGATGCGATCGAGCGCAGTGGCTCCAGGAGCTGGCGACGGAGATCGACGAGCAGCCGGGTGGTCGTCGGCGTGTGCTTGACCCCTCTCCATCCCTGGGAGGCCCGGTCGAGGACGGCTCACACCAGCGAGAGGCAGCTGCGCTCGCCGGGCAGTCGTCCGATGACCTTCACCCGCCGCCTGGTCTCCCCGAAGGTGCGCTCGATGAAGTTGGACTGACGGATGCGCTTCCAGTGCTCCTTCGGGAATCGCAGGTAGACGGTGAGGCTGGCCACGTCGGTCGTGACGCACGTCACGGCAGCCGGGTAGGTCGTGCCGTAGCGCTTCTCGAAGGCGGCGATCCGTCCACGGGGCACGTAGACAGCCGCCTGTCCCGGTTCGGCTTCGATGTCGTCGAAGATCTTCCAGAACGAGGCCTTCACCTCGGCCTGGGCCACCTTCGGTACCTTGGCCAGCACGTTCCTCGCCCGGTGGATGAGGCCTCGTTGACGGAGACTCTTGGCCAGCACCTGCTCGGCGGCCCCGATCAACTCTGGAGCCCCGTCGGAGATGACCAGGAGCGGCGGGGCCAGCCCACGACCGGTGAGGTCGGAGAGGAACCCGGCCCAGGCGTCGTGGCTCTCGGACTCGCCCGGAGCGAGGCCGACAAGCACCGGTGTTCCCTCCGTGGTGATGCCCCAGGCGCACAGCACTTGTTGCCCGCCACGCTGTTTGAGGACCCGCGGTCGCTCAGGGCGCTCACGGGGCTGGCCTACGACCGAACGACCAAAGCGGCAAGTAGGTCCCCCTGGCGGGGGACTCGATCCATTGTGGCCCCGCGAAGAGGCTGGCCAGCGGCGGTGTCAAGGCCGAGTCCTGCGGACGGCCTTCGGCCGGCCTTGACGCCGCCTTCCTGTGGCTCATGCTCGCCTTAGGCGTCGGCGAATCCTCGAATCGTTCGGCGCTCAACAGCACTGGCTCGGACGGGGCACCGGAGCGGAACTTGAAGTGCGACCCGTCGAGGAACGGGTAGTCGAAAGTGACCCCCGACAGGTCCCTCGTGCGCCAGGCCTCGAACTCGACCTTGATGGCCTCGCAGATCCGGGAGAGCGTCGACTTGGACAGGGCCGCCTCCGAACCGAGGGCCTCGGCCTGGGTGGCCCCCACGCCGCGAACCGACAGGCCCCGGACGAAGCCGGCGATCACCAGGGACTCCAAGGCGTTGGTGCGACACACCCCGGTCCCGACCAGGCGGGAGGCGAATGCCTCGTCGGTTCCCCGGAGCTTCGGGCGCTCCAGGGTGGTCGGGCCCGAGGTGGTCTTGATGGTCGTGGAACAGTGGCCATTGCGGCTGCCCGCCCGGGACCATTCGCCACGCACGTAGCGCTCGAGGCCCGAGAACTCGGTCACCTGGGCCTCGAGGGCTGCCTGCATGAGCAAGCGAACGCCCAGGTGGGCTACCTCTTCGAGGACCTCGCCGAGCTCGCGGTCGGAGGCGAACAACTGAATGGCGTATCCGGTTAACTACACCTGGGGACAGCGGTAGTGGCTGCTCAGGCAGTCCTGCCAGGACGCCCCACAAGACGTCGTAGCCGGTGTACTCAAGGGGATACCCGATACAACTGATCGGTGTCGGAGCGGACGCGCTCGATGGGGAATACTCGTTTCGTCACGGGTGTGGGTTTCCTTTCTGTGCTCTCAGGCTTGAAGGGAACCTACGCCCGTCTCACTTTTACGCCGCGGAGGGGACGCCACCTGTGGGCACCGGCAAGCAGATGCGCTCTTGACGACATGGGTCAGCTCAACAACACCACCTCCTTTCCTCAGTGGCCGGGTGCGCTCACGTATGCTGACCACAGGAACTTCGGACTAGAGATTTGATCGACTAAACGAAAGCGCTGGCAACCCTTCTCTCCGACCGGTAGGCAAGCCGTCAAGTTGAAGATTGAGATGAACCGGCTGTATATATACTGCCCAGTATGTGATAATTCCTAATTTGAGGGCATGAATCACATGCGTGCTGAGAACGAGAAAGGTCTCCCGATGACGCTTCATGATAGACGGGCGGCAATCCTGTCGGCACTTGCCCGCTCTGGCGACGTGGGCATTGCAGAACTCGCCTCGTCTCTCAGTGTCTCGGAAATGACTATACGCAGAGACCTCGAGCTGCTTGAGAACAAGGGACGACTTCGCCGCGTACGAGGTGGCGCCATATCGACCGTAAGCCGTTCGTACGAGCCGACGTTCGCTTTGCGACAGGGTCATGCCCGCGATGAGAAAGCCGCTATCGGGCGCGCAGCAGCAGCGCTACTCGCGGATGGAGAGACCGCTATCCTCGACGTGGGCACAACGACGCTGGAGATAGCGCGGTCTCTCCACGGACGCCGACACATAACAGTGGTGACGCCAAGTATAGCTATCGCCGCGGAGCTAGGTAACGAACCCGAGATGAGAATCCTGGTCACTGGTGGGGTACTTCGCTCTGGCGAACTCAGCCTAGTCGGCGCCGCGGCTGAAAGTACGTTTAAGCGATTGAACTGCGATGTAGTGTTCCTTGGTGTCGCGGGTGTCGACGCCGAAAAAGGGTTGACCGAATACAACCTCGACGATGCGAGCGTGAAACAGGCGGCACTCGTAGCAGCTCGGCGCTGCATCGTAGTAGCTGACTCGTCGAAACTCGGACGAGTGGCGTTGGCGAACATCGCGCCGCTCACAGGGATCGATGTGCTCGTCACCGATGCGCTACCCGACCATCCTAGCGTCGCGGCGATCGTCGCCGCCGGAGTTGAGCTTGTTCATGTTAGCGGTCATCAGGTGGCAGTCGAAGTCGCGTCCTGATCTGAGCCGTGACTGTTCCTGAACTTACGGACGCCAAGATACGCGCCGGCTCACCTCATGCAACGAGTCAGTACTCGGCGATCACGCGGCTGAGCTTGTAATTACTTCCCCGGAAATTCGAAAGCTGGCAATAGCCCCTGACCAGGGCGTCTGTCTCAAGACGATCCCCCCGATCCACGCTGAATGTTAGCACGATGGCTCCGAACACCCATTCGCAAAGGGATTGGAGCCACCGTGCTGCGTACCAAGCAAGGTAGATCCTCAACTTGCAATTAAACCTCCGCCCCCGTTCGGCGAGCCTCCTCGATGATGAGGTCGGTGGCTTCTGCGGCCACGGCGCGAAGCT
>JAKACA010000131.1 GCA_021796455.1 Actinomycetes bacterium | reverse complement strand
AGCTGTTGTTGAGCACAGCGGTACGCAGCGGCGACCCGCGGGCTCGCCTCGAGGCCGAGTTGGCGGCATGAATCGAGATAGCGACGCCACTGGCGCTCGAGCTCGTCGTGATCGCCGAGCCGGCCGACGAGCTCGATGGCTTGCACGAACGGGTCGTCCACGAACCGGTCAATACTGGCGAGATCCTCGGTGCGGGCGAGTGCCTCGCGCAACTCGCCCCGGCTGACGAGCAGTTCGAGCAGCAACTCGAGCGCCGAGCGCTGCTCGGCGCGAATGCGGGCACGCTCTTCGACCACCCATTCGTCGTCGAAGGCGGGAAGCAACGGGTCGAGGCAGTAGCGCGCTGCACTCCGGAGCGACGCGAGGCTTGGTACCGCGATCAGTGCCCGGAAGACACCGACGTCGAACACCGCAGCGACGTCATATCGCCAGGCGAGCCCTTGAGTGGAGACATCGAGCATCTGGCCGACTTGCGGCGATGCCCGGAGCAAGGTGTGCAGCGCCTTTCTGAGATTTGTGCGCGCCTGGGCCCGGGTCGAGTCGGGCCACAGCTGCTCGGCAATGCGAGCTCGTGGGACCGGCGCGCCGAATCGCAGCGCGAGGTACGCGACAAGCGCTTGGCAGCGAGCCGGGAGTGCGACGTCATCGGGGGGACTCGCGCAACGTAGCCGGAACGTGCCGAGTAGTTCGAGCTCAAGAGCCAAGGCGGCGGGCACGGCCCACTCCACTCCTCATTCACACAATGTGCAGCCGGAAATTTCGAGTGCATCCTCGTGAAGCACCTCGAGGTCGCGCGGGCGGGTCGTCGTGCCGACCAAGCGAGGCGACGCTCCCGAAAAGAGCAAGGCGGGAGTGATGCGCTCCGCACGCCTTACGAATTGGCGCAGCGGGTACCTCAGCGAGATCGGCCCGGTTCGGCTGGCGCGGGAGACGAACGAGCACCGCGGGGCCGGCGCCGGCCCACCAGGAGTGCGCGCGGCGCTGTTTGCACACCTCTTGCAAGCAGATCGCCATGGTGAGCGCAGCCACCCGCACGAAGACGAGAACCAACTCCGGACACCGGCAGCCCAACGAGCGAGATACACCCCGCAGCGCGCCGCGAGTCTGGGCACTCCAGTTCGGCGGCGCCCGACACGCCGCGTGCAGCCGTCCAGCTCGGCGGGCCGAACTCTCGCCACCACCATCATGTTAGGAGTGAGGCCTTGCGTTGGCCACACCTCTAGCTGTCGACTCGAGATTGTCCGACGAACCTCCGAGCGCGCTCAGTGAAACCGGGATGGTAGGTGGAGCGATGCCGAGCGACTTGCGCCATGGCCACCAGGGGCCGGGCGCCATTTGAGGTGAATGACGGTTCGACACGCTGACGTGTCGTCGCGTTGTCGCTGCCGGCGGGGACATCGTGAGGAGGATCGAACAGGACAAGGACCCCCCGCCGGGTCCCCTGATCGATTACGGACGGTCGCCCGCCTCCTCATAGCGAGCGACCGTGAACGCCATCACCGTGGGCACGTCGAAGGCGAACACGACGAGGGTGAGAACGAGGACGGCCAGGGTGGTCCCCTTCGTGTGGTCGTAGACGAAGACGAATCCAAGGAGGGCGGCGATCGCGAGGTAGGCGAGGAGCGCCCAGCGGACGACCCGGAAGAAGGTGCTCCACGCGAAGCTGCGTACCCGGAGGAGCAGGCCGAGTGCGACCACGGTGCACGCCGCGCCGGCGGCGAGCAGACCGATGGCGGGTCCGAGTGGCGGTGGGCTGGGCAGATGCGCCGCGAGGTAGACGCCGCCCGAGAGCATGAGGGCGATGGAGGTCACGATGAGCTCGGCGATGGGTGGCAGGCGCCGGCCAAGGACCGATGCATGGTCCAATCTTCGGGCAGGGTGTTGCGCGCTCACGTGGTCGCCAACCTCGTCATGATGACGAGCGTCGCCACCTGCATCGCTCCAGTGATGCCCGCCGTCATGATGAATCGCCGCATGAGCCGCGCGATGACCTGTCCGTTTGGCGAGGCCTTGCGCAGCTCGAAGAGCACCGCGAGGTTTGCCGGCTCGAGGACCCCGAGGGCGACCACCGCAAGGACAGCGACGACGATGAACGACGCCACCACCCAGGAGTGGTGCGAGTAGGAGGTGTCGATCGTGCCGAGGTGCCGGGCGAGCTGCCAGCCGGCGGCGAGTGTGGACACGACGATCGTCGGCATGATGAGGATCAACTTCGGCATGAGACGAGTCGTGAGCTCCATTCGTGCCGGCACCGTCAGTCGTCCGAGGATCGGGCCGAGCACGAACCCGAGGAACAGGTCGAGGGCCGTCCACATGCCGCCGCCCACGACGTGGAACGCGTCAAGCGCCCAGAGCCGGTTCGTCGCGATCGCCGCGACGAGGCCGGCAACGATCACCGCCACGATGGGGAGACCCCGCAGCGGAACGATCTGGAACATCCGCCCAGGCGCGGCCACGCCGGCCACGGGTTCGATCGAGCGGACCTGGCGAGCCTGCTCACCCACGTTGATCATCGCATCACCGTCCTTCGTCGTCGCCCCAACCGGGTCTGTCCGCCGGGCGACAGGCGACCCCGCCAGGCGCCCGCCGGTCCGGCGCCGGCAGGTCCCAGGTTTGCCGTTCAAGGCCGGGCATCTTCAGCTCTTCCTATGGCGCGTACACGCGCACGCGCACACCCCGGAAGGTGTTGGACGCCGCTCCAGTCACGGTGGCGGGGTGCAGGTACCAGATGCCATAGGTGTCGCCGACGATCGTGTTGTGGGCGATCGTGATGACAAGCGGTGCCACCGTGCCGACGAGCACCCCGGTCGTCGCGTCGTCCACCGGCTTGAAGTCGGGGTCGCCGAGGAGGTTGTTGACCTTGATGGTGTTGTTTTCGATGACGTTTCCACTCAGGTACTGGCCGGGTGCGTGGAGGTGAACCGTCACGCCAGACATGCCGCTCCCGACGATCATGTTGTCCTCGATCGTGTTGTTGTAGGCGGCCCCCCCGGGCAGCGCGGCAGCGAGGAGGACACCGGCACCCTGGCCCTTTGTCCCGTTGCCGATGACGGTGTTGTGTTCGACGGTGTTGTCGTAGACGCCGCCTGCGGCCGGCACGAGCGTGCCGTTCACGTAGGCCTTTGTCGAGTGGCTGGGGAGCGTGATCCCGCAGTCAAGGACGTTGTTCTTCACGAGGTTGTCCTCGATGAGGTTGTGGTCGGCGGGGCCAAACTCGTCGGTGACAAGGATGCCACCCGAATTGTGCTCGACCGTGTTGTCCTCGACGATCGAGTTGGCGGCGACCATGAGGTGGATCCCCTCACCGCAGTCCCCAGGCACCTTGCCGGCGGCGTTGCACTCGCGATAGGGCGAGGAGCTGATCGGCGCGCCGGTCGGGTTGCCTCGGTCGTTGCCCTCGACCACGTTGCCCTTCACCGTCACGTGGGTGACGGGGACGCCCGGCTTGCCGACGACGAGAATCCCCTCGCCGAGCGCCCCGGTGACGGTGAAGCCCTCGACCGTTGCGCCTGAGGTGGGCACGGTGACGCCGTTGTCGGCGCCGGCGGCATCGATCCTCGCGTGCTCGCCTTCGAGGGTGATCGGCTTGGTGACCGCCACCGAGCCGTGGTAGATACCGGGGCAGACGACCACCGTCGATCCTGGCACCGCTGCGCCGATTGCCGCCATGATGGCGCTGAACTTTGCGGTGGCACACGAGGTGCCCGCGTTCGACTGGTTGCCCGCTGGCGCGACGAACACGGTCCCTGCCGCTCCCGCCGCCTCGGCGAGTGGGGAGAAGCCTGCACCCGCCATGCCGGCGAGGACAATGGTCGCCGTTGCAGCACGCCGTGGGCCGATGCGCCGGGGCCCGTACCCCCAAGCACGACGGTTCGCCCCCCAGAATGGCTTCCTTCCTTGCATTGATGTCCCCTCCCACGTGCTCGTCCGGACCCGCGTGCGCCGCAAAACGGCCCCGGCACCGGTCTCCGCGGTCTTTTCGGTGAGCGTGATCGGTCGGCGCATCCACGGCGCCCGCGCCGCGCACAAATGGGTCGGCGACCGGCAGGTCGGCCTCCACCTGAGGCATTGGGATGAAGCGGGCAAGGTCTTCGGCACGGGCGACGGTCGCGGGGTCACGGTCTCCACGAGTGGGGCTTCGCTGGCGAGGTGGTGCACCACGGATGCCGAAACGCTCATCGCATCGCGAGCACGCGGCCTGCGCGCATCCGCGGCGCACCCATCACGCCCATTTCAACGGAAAACTCAGCGCGCGGCGATCGCGCCCGCGTTCTCGCTCGCTTCCGCTTGCCGGGCGAGCTCGAGCTCGAGCTCCGCGATGGTGGGCGATACACGTAGTCCGAGCTCTCGGGCGAGCGCCCGCGCCCGCGCACAGAGGTCAGCGGCGGGCAGGAAGCGTCCCGAGATGGCCAGGAGCCTGGCGAGTGCCACGTAGCGACCCTCGTCGGCCGGATCGGAATCGAGGGTGAGTCTGAGACAGAACTCGGCAAGGGCAATGTCCTTTTCAGCCAGTGCCGCGGTCGCCGCCGCGTCGAGCAGGCGCAGTCGCAAACGGCGAAGCCGCTCACGCGCGAGAAGAGCAAAGTCGTCGTAGCGATCCTCGGGCAGGAGGTCGCCGGCGTAGAGGTCGTTTGCCGCACGTGCCTTCCGAAACGCGTCCTGCGGATCCTCCTTGCTGCGAAGGGCGCCGATTGCCTCGGTCGCCGCCGCCTCGAAGCGGGTCATGTCGACCGCCGTGTCCGGCGCGAGCCGCAGGGTCTCGGCTCGCCGCAGCACAACGGGACCAGCCGCGCGGGAGAGCCGGGCGAGCAGGTTGCGGAGCCGCCGCCTCCCCCTTGGCAACGTCGACTCAGGCCAGAGGAAGTCGATGGCCTGTTCCACGTGGAGGCCCTCGGGGCTCAGCGCGAGACGTTTGACGAGGCGAGCCACCTGGGGCGCGAGGTAGACCTCGTGACCGTCGCGACGCACCTCGAAGCCCCCGAGCATCTGCACCTCCACCCGTCCAGGGGCAGGGCCGGCCTTGGGGACGTCGCGCAGGCGCCGCACGGTTACCGCCGGCGTGGACGCGGCGCCCTGTTCTGCGAGCTCGCCGGCCCGACCGCGGGCACGCCTGCGGGCGGGCGCCAGCGCGACGTCCAGCTCCCGGGACCAACCGAGGCGGTGTGCCACGACGCTCTGGGGTGACAGGGCGGTCGAGGTGCCTGCAGCCTCGAGGGCGAGTTCAAAGTGCTCTTGGCCAAGCGCTCCAGCGGCGACAAGCAGCGCACAGGCAAGGTCATCGTCGTCGCATATGTCGATGAAGACCTCGGCCGCCGCCGTCGCGTCCTCGAGCGCTCGGCCGCGGTCCCCATCGAGTAGCAAGGCCATGGCACTTGCCAGCAGGCTCTGGCCATAGCCGCCCTCGTCACCGATCGCGAGCTGGAGGGCAATCGCGCGTTTGAGATGCAACCGGGCTCGAGTGCGCCTGCTACCAGCAATGTGCGCGACCGCCATCGCCCACTCGGCACGACCGAGCTCGAAGGGGGCGTCGAGGTCGTCGAGTTCAGCGAGACTACGGCCGATGAGGCGATGTCCGCCTGCGACATCGCCGGTGCACAGCCGGGCGAGGCCGAGTTCGCAGCGCACGCGGGCTCGGCATCGAGCATCGGCGACCTCTCCGGCGAGGGCGAGCGCCTTGTCGAGTTCCCGGAGTGCGGCGTCGACATCGCCCTCGCGCAGCGCGAGCCGCGCGAGCCCTGCGCGCAATTGGATGCGAGTGGCAGGCTCGAGCGCACCATTGAGGATGCGGCGCAGTTGGCTCGCTGCATTCGCAGGTGCGCGCCGGAACTCCCACAACAAGCAGAGGGCCATGCCGAGACGGGCCGCCGCGTCGTGGTCGCCGAAGCCGAGTGCAGCCTCGAGGCCGGCCTCGAGGTTCGCCTGCTCGACGCCGTCGTGTTTGAGCATGCCCGACAGCTGGTCGTCGGCCGAGTGGCGCGTCGCCATTGCCGTGGCAAGGGAGATGCACCAGCCGAGGTGGTCCCGGACCGAGTCCTGCACACCCGCGTCGAGGGGCGCCATGACTGCCGTCTTCGCGTCCGGTGTCACTCGGTAGCGAGCAACGCAGGTCGGAGCCAGTGCCTCGACAAGCCCGGCATCGACGAGGTGCGCGAGGGTATCGACGAGGGCAACAGCGGAAATGCCTCGAAGGCGTGCCCTCTCTCGCAACGTCACGTAGTCGGCCCCACCCGCGAACGCGGACAGCTCGTAGAGCACGAGGTCGTCCGTGTCCAGCTGAGGCGTGAACGGCACGATCTGGGAGGTCGCGACGGTGGGCGAAGCGTACCGGGTCGCGCTCTCGATCAGCCCACCGGCAGGCATCTGCGGACTTCCTCCCGCTGACTGCGCTCTCAGGGAGATCTTGGCGACCGTGGCGTTCCCAAAGCGTTCCTAGGTCTGGACCGCGAGGCCTTGGACGGTTGGGGATATTTACGATCCCCGCGACAACGGCCAGGGCAGTCCCTCCAGCCGACCGGCGAAGCCCGTTGCGGTGAGGTCGATTTCGCTGGGACCGTACGGTTCGTTCGGCCGGTCGAAGGTGTGTGGGGAGGTTGCGCATGCGACAGGGGTCGCGCATTTCGATGAACTCCTGGGAGTCGTGGTGGGGTGTTGCAACGAATTCGCGGGGCCTGGCGTGGTCCAGCGTCTTAGCACGCTGCGTGAGCCTCGGCTGCAGTGTCCGCCATGACGCTCGATTGACGAGAAGTCGCTAGAGACGACGACCCTCGAAACATGCACGTCGCGATGCAAGTCACTGCCAAGCCCCGCCCGTCGGGCGCGGCGGGGGTGCGGGGGAATGACGCCGAGCGTAGTGACGCGCTGATCGCCGGTGTTGCCGACCTGGGTGACTTTCCCCTCCGGACGCTCACTCCTGCCAGAGGAGGGAGGGAGAGGACGTCATGTCGCAGAGGGAGAAGCCGGGCCGCCGGCGTCGTCCTGCACGGGCAGCGAACCACAACCGTGCCGGAGGACTGACGGGAAACGAAACGACCGAGCCCGTCCGTGGGGCTGAAGCAGGGAGGGTGGAGCACTGGGACGATCTCGCCCGTGAGGCACGCTGCGATGCCGCGTGGACTTTGCCGACCGACAGGTCGCCGTGCGCAGCGCACCCAGCGAAATCCACCCTTGTCGCACTCCGGTGACGCGGGGTGCGTGAGCTGTTCCTCTGCGGCTGAACAGAACCTCGACGTGCTGCTTGCAGAGATGAGCACGACGGTGATGACGTGCTTGGTTGAGAGATCGCTCGTCCTCTTGGTGATTCGAGCGCGTACGACCCGAGGCTGCGCTCCAGCGGCGCAAGATTGGGCTCCGCGAGGTACTCGAGCGCAACTGCGATGAACGCCCGATGGCTGAGCTCGTGATCTTGCAGGATGACAACGACTTGTTGGACCGCCACAGGTGAAACCTCGGCCAGGCGCTCGCACCTCAGCGGCGCGCTGACTCGTCGGCCAAGACGTTGCCAATGAGGCGACGAGATCTGTCTCGAGGGATGGACGGGATGCACCAAACAGCAGGGCGCTGCCCGAGGCTGTTTCCCGATCAAGGCCCAGCGGGTGTCGGAGATTCGCGAATAGGGCTATTGACGGTTGACAATCGACTCCGGATCGGTCGGTCGCGTTGAGGGCGGTCGGACCAGAATGCACATGCCGCGCGGGTTGCCAGCGCCCGCGGGACGGTCACACGCATTGACGGTCGGCGTACGGCCGGCCCCCACGCGATGGTGTGAAGCAGTGTTTGTGTGAAGTGGCGATCGCTAAGCTGTTCGTGTGGGTGGACGAGCAGTCATCGCGGTCTATGTGGTTGTTGTCGTGGTGAGCATTGTCGCAATGGATGTGTTGTTCTTCAGACATCACTTTCTGCCGCGCTTACTCGTCAATGTCGGCATCGTCCTGGTCTTCGCCGCCTTCTTCCTGCGATTCCGGCATGCCCTTGGTGGCTGAACGTCGCGCCCGCCCTCATGACACCGATCACCTGATCTGCTCGCGCTCTCCAAAGCGAAGCCACCATGCAAGGAGCCGATCGAGACGGCCCGGGCGCTGGTGAGCTAACGTGACTTCGCCCGCGGCGCCGGTATGGGTTGGCTTCGACCGCTCGCCGAGTCCGTCGCCGCTCGACTGCACCATGTGGATCAGGGACGGAAGAACTCCTCGTGAAGTGTCGATCTCGGGTCGGTCGTTCGTGGACATGGTGGGCGCTGTCGAGCGCCTCCAATGAGAGGGGAGCCCCGCATGCCGCAGTACCTCATCTCCGTCTGGCACGACGCCACCTACGAGGTGGATTTCTCCACCGACGACGCGCAGCGCCGGGTTGCCCAGGTTGGCGCGTTCAACGGCGAGCTGCAGGGCGCAGGCGCCTGGGTGTTCGCCGCCGGCCTGCACCCGGCCTCGTCCGCCACCGTCGTGCGTTCGTCATCTGAGGGCGTGTCGATGACCGACGGACCCTACGCGGAGACCAAGGAGCAGATGGGCGGCT
>JAKACA010000130.1 GCA_021796455.1 Actinomycetes bacterium | reverse complement strand
GTCGCCGGCACACGGGACCATAGGGCCATGCCTGCAGGGTCTGTGGGTTGCGAATAGCCTGTCGGACCCTCGCTTGAGAAGTTACCGTCACGGTACCATGTCGGTGCAACAGAAGTATTGATTCCTGAACCGGCTGGTAAGAGGGAAGGGAGTTGGCAGAGACCATGTCCGAGACGGATCACACATACGGTCAGCTGGCGACATCGATCGCCGGGATCGCGGGGACCTTGTACTTCGATCCGACGGTAAGGGGAACATTGCAGCGGATCGTCGACTTTGCGGTCTCTACCGTAGAGGGAGCAGATATGGCCGGCATCAGCCTTGTAAGTGAGAGAGGCATAGAGACGCCGGTCTACTCCGAGCCCCACGCGCTCGAGGTTGACAACATCCAGTACGAGACAGGTGAAGGCCCCTGCCTGGATGCGATCGAGAAGAAGGCCACCATCTATGCCGAGGACCTGGCCGACGACGAGCGCTGGCCCCTGTTCGGACCCCGGGCCGCGGCCCTCGGGCTGCGGAGCCTGTTGTCGTGCCGGCTGTCGGCCGAGGACGCGACGCTCGGGGCACTCAACCTCTATGCCAGGCTGCCCCGGGCCTACGGCGCCATCGACCGCACGAAAGCGGTGATCTTCGCGGCTCATGCCGGTGTGGCTCTGGGTGTGGCAAAAGGGCGCGAGGAGGCTGGCGTCCTACTTGATCGCGAGATCGGCCGGCTGGAGTACCTCCGCGGCGCCCTTGCCTCGCGCGAGGTCATTGGCCAGGCCGAGGGCATCCTCATCGAGCGCGAGCGGATCACCGCAGACCAAGCTTTCCAGGTGCTGCGCCGAGCCTCCCAACACCTCAACATCAAGCTGCGCGAGGTAGCGGCCTACCTCGTGGAGACCGGTGAGGTCCCGCCCGGCAGTTGAGCCCCGGACGGCTCCCTCTGACGGGGGCGAGCTCAGCGCTCTAGGGGATCCGGACACGACCGCGGTGGTCGGCCGTTGCAGTTCAGTGGGAAAACCCAGGCTGCTGTCCCTCAAGTGGCAAGGGATGGCTGAGAGACTCGAGGTACGAAACCTCGCTCCTGAAATCTGCCAGGAAGCTTTCCGCAAGGTCACGGCTGAGCCCATTTCGGACCACGATGCGCTGGACTGTGAGGTCCTGCAAGTTGGGCGGCATCGGGTACGCCGGCACTTGCCAGCCATGCATGCGAAGCCGATCGGAAAGATGGTAGAGGTTCCAGTTCTCCGTGTAGCCGTGTCTTAGGGACCAGGCGAAGACAGGAATGTCCGACCCGTCATTCCAGAGCTCGAACGGCGAGAGAGCCGCAATCTCGCCTGCCAGGTACATCGCGACATCTCGAGATGCCGCCTGAACAGCACGGTAACCCGCAAAGCCGAGGCGAAGAAACTGATAGTACTGCACGAGTACCTGTGAGCCGGGTCTGGAGAAGTTGAGAGCCAGGCTGGGCATGTCTCCACCGAGGTAGCTGACTCGGAAGATCAGGTCTTCCGGTAGGAGATCTTGGCTACGCCAGATCACCCAGCCGAGGCCGGGGGAGACCAGACCGTATTTATGTCCAGATGTGTTGATAGAGGAGACTCGTTCGAGGCGAAAATCCCACTCGAGCTCGGGCTGGAGAAAGGGTGCGACCATGCCACCCGAGGCTGCGTCGACGTGGACCGGGATGTCGAGACCGGTGCGTGACTCGACGTTGTCGAGTGCCGCGGCGATTGCCTTCACAGGCTCGTACATACCGGTATATGTCACGCCAAGAATGGCGACGACGCCGATGGTGTTCTCGTCGACGTAGCTCGCTATGTCATGGCCGTCGAGGACTCTGTGCTCTGACGAGATAGGTACGTATCTGGGCTCGACGTCGAAGTAGTTGCAGAATTTCTCCCAGCACACCTGAACCGCTGAGCTCAGGATGATATTCGGTCTGTCGACCGGCTCGCCGGCTGCTAGACGGCGGTGGCGCCACCGTCTCTTGAGGGCCAATCCACCCAACATGCATGCTTCGGAAGAACCAATTGTCGAAGTTCCAATCGATGCTGCCGGCTCGGGGGCGTGCCATAGATCAGCAAGCATGCGCCAGCACCGCGTCTCGATTGCAGCCGTCTGCGGGTACTCGTCCTTGTCGACCAGGTTCTTATCAGCAGTCTCAAGGTACAATCTCGCCGAATAGTCATCCATCCAGGTCCCGACAAAGGTCGCCAAGTTGAGACGAGCGTTGCCATCCAGCATGGCTTCGTCATGGACGATCTGATATGCCGTATCTGGCAGGGATTCTCGTGGCGGAAGGACGAACCGGGGAATCTCCGTTGCCTCTCCCGGTCGGGCGAAGAGAGGGTTCAGCGCGATCGAGTCTTTTCGTGCAGACATTAGGCTCTGCCGTCAGCCGGCGTCACTTCCCGGCTACGCGTCACTTCCCGGCTACACCGTGCGTGGCGATCAGCGAACCCGGTGCGGCCACGGCGGAGAGGGTCGAGTACGGGATCGTGACCACCGGGATCCCGCAGTAGGCAGCTGTGTAGACACCGCCTGGGAACGCGAGCACCAGGCCGTCGCTGTCAAGGCTCCACGCGGCGAAGCTGGAGGCTCGGGGCGCCGGGCCCTTGCCACGCCCGACGTAGCAGCGGTCGCCGGAGGGCCTCCAGGTCTCGAGGAGCGGCAGGACCTCACGGGCGAGCAGGGCGGGGTACTTGGCCGGCGCGCGAAACTGCGACGCGAGGGAGGGCACATCGCCGGTGCGCAGCTCAACGGTGAGGCCGGCGGGTATCTCGGTCACGTCTGCCTGGCCGGGATAGACGATGTCTGAGTTGATGAGGACCGAGACCACTCCAGTGGTGACTCGGGTCGTCTGGTAGTCGAGCGAGAGGTGGCCGACGCGACGGGCGGCCGGGGTCTTGGACGACAGGTGCGCCTCGTCCCTCGCGTCACGGGCGATGAAGCTCACCACGAGGCCTTTTACGAGGGCTGCGACGCGCGCGTCGAAGCGCGTAGTCATCCCGGCATGTCCGGGCCACTTGAGCTGGGGAGCCCGCACCACCACCGCGTATGGCGGCTTGGTGCTGTTCACGTGCGCGACCCGGGTCACTACCTTCGGGCCGCCAGTGGTCTTGGGCAGCAGCAGTCCAGCGGCTGTGACACGGTTCGGCTGCAGCCCTATGGACGGCACGCTCAGCGGCAGCACTCCCACCAGCGCGACGCAGCTCAAGCCCGCAGCTGCGGCTGCCAGCACGGAGCGCAACTTACGACGGGGACCAAACGACACCACTGTGTTCTCCATCTGTAGCCGTTCCACCTTTCCGGCTGACATGCTTCGCGAAGGCGCAGCTGCTCTGCTCTAAAGGTACCGGCTCTCGCCTTCCTGGAGAGCGCGCCTGTGATCGCCCTCGCCGAGATGGCGGAGCAGGTTCACCCTGGCCCGGGCCACACCGGAGCTCTTGGCCCGCGCCGTTAGACTGATTGGACGAACCAGACGCACGGCGCGGCAAAGTGCGATGGGCAGCGCTGCCGCCGTCAGTGCCCCCCGCCACTGTCGATACCCTTTTCGCCAAGCGCCCGTCGAAGCGAGGAGATAGCTGTCAATGCCGGGCATGAGCACCGGGCTTAGTGCCAACAACCCGACCATCGTCTCTGCCTTCGACTGGCAGTTGGTCCACCAGGGTCTCGTGGTCCTCCTGATCCTGGCGCTCGTCGCGGTTGCCTGGAGCATCCTGCGCGTCCGCCAGCTCCACCTCGTCGCGGAAAAGGGCCTCCCGGGCGCGTTGGTGCCGGAGATGCACACGGATCCAGAGCCTGCGGCCCGGCGCGTGGCGCGGATCTCCTTCGGCCTCATCTGGATCTTCGATGGGGTGTTGCAGGCGCAGTCCTCGATGCCCCTTGGCATGGCACCGGAGGTCCTAAAGCCCGTAGCCGCCTCGTCTCCTTCCTGGGTCCAGCACCTGGACAACTTCGTGGCAACGATCTGGAGCTACCACCCGACCACTGCTCCGGCCTCGGCCGTGTGGATTCAGGTCGGTATCGGCATATGGCTGCTGTTCGCGTCCCGGGGCCTCTGGTCGCGCCTGGGTGGTGTGGCCAGCCTTGGCTGGGGCCTTGTCGTCTGGGTGTTCGGCGAGGCATTCGGACAGATCTTCGCTCCCGGGCTGACCGTGCTGTTCGGCGCGCCTGGGGCCGCCATCTTCTACTGCGCAGCCGGGGCTCTCGTCGCCCTCCCGGACCGGTACTGGACCAGCGCGCGCCTCGGCCGGATCATTGTTCGCTCACTAGGGCTCTTCCTCGTCGGGATGGCAGCTCTGCAGGCCTGGCCCGGACGCGGGTTCTGGCGCGGTCAAGCTGGCCCTCACGCGGTTGCGGGGACGCTGACCGAGATGGTCCGCCAGATGGCACATACCCCTCAGCCCCACCTCATCACCGCGTGGATGTCCGCGTTTGGCCGCTTCGATGCGGCGCACGGGTGGGGAGTCAACCTCTTTGCCGTCCTCTGCCTCTTTGGCCTGGGAGCCGCGCTGTTGTCGGCTCGACCAGGGCTCGTCAGGCTTGCCGTGCTCGTCGGGGCCGTGGTGTTCCTCGCCGACTGGGTGCTGATCGAAGATCTGGGTTTCCTTGGGGGGGTCGGCACCGACCCGAACAGCATGGTCCCCATGGTCATTCTCCTGATCGTCGGCTATCTTGCTGTCACCCGGCTGCCTGCGCCACGGCCCGGGGTCGCTGCGCCCATCGCCGCTGTTGACGGCGGCGCCGGCGCCGTGGCTAGGCGGCGCCGCTGGCGTGAGCAGCTGAGCACCAATCCCGCCTTCGCGTTTCGCAGCATCGCCGCGATCGGAGCTCTTGGCATCACTCTCGTCGGTGTGGCGCCGATCGCCGCTGCCGCTACGAACCCCAACGCCGATCCCATCCTCTCTCAAGCCATCAACGGGGCACCGCAGGCCGAGGACACCCCGGCCCCGCCGTTTCACCTCGTCGACCAGAACGGCGCGGCGGTGACGCTGGCCAGTCTGCGCGGCAAGGTCGTGTTCGTGACGTTCCTCGACGACGTCTGCGTCTCGACCTGTCCGATCATCGCGCAGGAGCTCCGCGTCGCCGACGGGATGCTCGGAGCAGATGCCAGCCGGGTCGAGATCGTGGCCATCGACGCCAACCCGCGGTTCATCACGCCCGACTACCTGCGGGCTTTCGATCAGCAGGAGGGTCTCACTCACCTGGCGAACTGGCTCTACCTCACGGGCTCGTCCCTCCACCAGCTCGAGGCTGCTTGGCGGGCCTTCGGTGCGGTGGTGCAGTACCTCCCCGGTGGGGCGATGGTCGACCACAGCGAGTTCGCCGAGGTGATAGATGCGTCGGGCAACATCCGCTACCTGCTCAACAGCGATCCCGGACCTGGCACCGCGGCGACGCAATCCTCATTTGCCGTCACTCTGACAGACACGATCAAGAGCGTCATCGCGTCCCGGTCGTGAGCCGTTCCCCGGGGTCGCGCGGGCGCGCGGCAGCTCTTGTGCGCCGCGCCGTCGTCATGGCGACAGCCGCCGTCGTGCTCGGAGCGTGCGCGACGAGCTCAACGGCTGCGAAGGCTCCGCCATCGCCCGCCCCCCTATTGCCGACCCCGCTTGCCACCTCGGTCGAGACAGCAGGAGGAAGCTGGGCCACGGTGCCGATGGGGCATACGGGCGATGTGGCCGAGACATTCTGGCAGCTTCTCTACAGACCGGCAGGCGGTGGCACGT
Organism: Actinomycetes bacterium; assembly: GCA_021796455.1. Lineage (GTDB taxonomy): Bacteria > Actinomycetota > Acidimicrobiia > Acidimicrobiales > Bog-793 > JAKACA01. The sequence goes on along the minus strand of JAKACA010000130.1, from coordinate 2,806 downwards.
GGTCGGACAAGGTACAGGCAACAGCTACGGCCACTAATGGCGGCCTCGTGCTGGCGGCATCAGGAGGCGGGTCCCTCGTGGTCGGTATCCGGCCTTCGATCGACCTCAAGTTCACTCCTTTGATCGCCACGCACGACTCCGGTGCCGCGTGGTCCAATGGACTCATCGACCAGGCGGTGGCAGCTCGACCGGACGCTCTCGCGATCGGGCCCGGCAGCGATGCGCTCGCGATCGTCGGCGGCCGGGCCGGCGGCAGCGTCCTTTCCAGCAAGGGCGGGCTCTCCCGGTGGGAGCCGCTCGTCACCCTCGAAAGCCTGGCCGGGAGCGCTCAGGCCAAAGGGTGCAGCCCCGACGGGTTGACTGCCGTCGCGTACGAGCCCGCGGCCGCAGCGCCACTGCTTGGCACGAGCTGCGGCCGGGCCGGCGTGGTCGGTCTTTTCGCCCTACGCTCCGGCAGGTGGAGCTTCGCCGGGCGGGGGCTCGCCGCTGTGCCCGCGGGCGTCCGCTTCGAGGTTCTCGGGGTCTATGCGATCCAGAGCGGCCTTGACGCCCTCGTGGCAGGGTCGCGCCGGTCCGGTTCCGAGCTGGCTGTCGCACAGATGGTGCACGGGGGACCGTGGCAGCTGTCCCCTGTGCTCGAGACCGCCTCTTTCTACCACCTTGTGTCATACGGCTCGGATCGAGGGGGTCTTTTCGCCCTCTTCTCCGGACCGGGGGGGAACGCGAGGCTGGAGCTCTTCAATCGAGCCCGGAGCTCTTGGCGCCGGCTTCCCTCGCCTCCAGCCGGCACGGCGACGGTCGCTGATGGTCCTGGGCAGGCCCTCGATGCTCTCGCCGTCAACGACACGGTGCTCAGGGTGTGGACTCTTGCGGTCCCATCTGGTCGATGGGTCAGTCGTCAGGTCATGCGTGTGCCGATCCAGTTCGGGTCGTCGAATCCGTGATGTGGGGTCTGGCTCCCCGCCGCCTGCTCCTTCGGCGGGGCGCCCTTCGGGATGGGGCGGGCCCCTACCGCCGCCGGCTCGCAGAGGTTACCGTGCTGGGCTTGGAAGCTATGCTGGCCGCCGGGTACCGAAAGGGACAAAACTAATGGCAGCGATCACCCTCGAGCATGTCACCAAGATCTACCCGAACGGTTTCGAGGCCGTCCACAAGCTGAGTCTCGACGTTGCCGACGGGGAGTTCATGGTCCTTGTCGGTCCGTCCGGATGCGGAAAGACGACCGCCCTGCGCATGGTGGCGGGTCTCGAGGACATCACCGACGGGACTCTCCACATTGGCGATCGTGTCATGAACGAGGTCTCGCCGCGTGATCGCGATATAGCCATGGTGTTCCAGAACTATGCCCTCTATCCCCACATGACGGTCGCAGAGAATATCGGCTTTGCCCTAAAGCTGAGGAAATTCCCCAAGAGCGAGATCAGAAGGAAGGTCGAGGAGGCCGCCTCGCTCCTCGGTCTCACCGAGAGCCTTGATCGCAAGCCTGGTCAGCTCTCCGGGGGGCAGCGCCAGCGAGTGGCGATGGGTCGGGCAATTGTGCGCGAGCCAAGCGCCTTTCTCATGGATGAGCCGCTGTCCAACCTGGACGCGAAGCTCCGGGTGCAGATGAGAGCCGAGGTCGCGCGCATCCAGCGACGTCTCGGGGTGGCAACCCTATACGTCACCCACGATCAGGTAGAAGCCATGACCATGGGAGACAGGGTCGCGGTCATCAGCGCCGGTGTGCTGCAGCAGTGCGATGTCCCGCAGGCTCTCTATGACCACCCGAGCAACTTGTTCGTCGCGAGCTTCCTCGGGTCGCCGGGTATGAACCTGTTCGAGGGCTCGGTCGGGGAGGACGCCGCCTATGTCCTTATTGGCACGCAACGGATCGATCTTCCGGGGACCTTGCATGAGTCCAGGCCTGCTTTGCGGAGATATGCAAACGAGCGGGTTGTGGTCGGCCTGAGGCCCGAAGATCTTCTCATGCCAGGCGGGGAGCACGACCAAGCCGCCATGGGCTGGGCACCGTTCGAATGCGATGTCGAGCTGGTCGAGGCGCTCGGCTCGGAGCTGCTCGTCCATTTCACGAGTGATGCCCGTGCCGTCCAGGTGGCCGAAGTCGAGAACGACGACTCCCAGGGCCTCGATCAGGGAACTCTCACGAAGGGAGGCGAGGGTGTCGCGAGAGCCGACGCGAGAGCGCGGATCGGCGGAGGTGACCGCGTCCGGTTCTATATCGACCCACACCGCCTTCACTTCTTCGATGTCGAGACGAAAGCGGCAATCTCGGCCTGAGTGTCCACGCGGGGCCCGCGCCCGCGCCGGGCGGGGGGCGTTAATGCCGGGCGCGCCTGTGTTGGCCCCCCGCGCGGCCCCTGAGCCCCGGCACCGTCACTGCTTGAGCGAGCCTTCCAGGCGGCCACGCACGAGGTACCTTTGGAAGACGAAGAAGAGCACTGCGATCGGGATCGTGGTGAGCAGCGAAGCTCCCAGCTTGAGGGGGAACTGGTTGCCGGCCGAGAGGCCCCCGCCGACGACGTTGGCAAGGCCGGTCGTGAGCGTGAAGTACTTCGGCGAGATCGTGGCCACCTCGAAGAAGGCGAACTCGTTCCAGGCCCCCTGGAACGAGATGATCGTGAGTGTGATCAGCCCGGGCCGGACGACCGGGAGCACGACTCTCCACCAGGTCGTGAAGACACCGGCACCATCGATGCGCGCGGCCTCCTCGAGCGCCACTGGCACCTGCAGGAAGAACTGGCGCATCATGAATATCCCGGTCGCCGAGACGCAGATCGGTAGGATCATTCCGGGATAGGTGTTGAAC
>JAKACA010000129.1 GCA_021796455.1 Actinomycetes bacterium | reverse complement strand
ACCTCGCGCTCATCGGCTTTCGGGCTCGCGAGGGCGAAGGCGACCGGCAGGCCGGCGGGCGTGCAGACAAGGTGGAGGCGGAGACCCCAAAAGTAGCGAGAGTGGCTCGCGCAATATCCATAGCCGGCAAAGCCGACGAGCTCGGACCGCTTGGCGGTCTCTCGAGAACGCCCGCACTCGACCGGTGTCGAGTCGACCAGCCACATCGCCTCGTTCCACTTCGCCGTCTCTGCCCCGAGCAGGCGGGTCACCGCTCGCAGCTGCGAAGCGCCGCGCCGCAGGCGCTTGTTGTAGCCGGACTGGCCGGGCACGTAGGGGAACCGGTGACGCAGGTGTGCGGCAGCGTGGCGCAAAAAGCGCGTCTCGGAGGTGAAGCCCAACAGTGCCTGGATCACCGCCAAGGTGATGAGCTCGGCGTCCGAGAGCTTCGGGCAAAGGCCGACCTCGGGCCGAGCTCTGCCCAGCTGAGGGCGCATCTTCAGCTCGTCGTCGATCTTGACGTACAGTGCAGTTGCGAGGGTGTCCAGGTCGGTGTCCACGAGGCCTCCAGGGTCGATCGTTGGGTTAGCAACGCCGATCATGGACGCCCTTTGCGCGCCCGGGGTGGATGCTGGACAAGTCGGCATCCCTTGGAATCACTCGTCTAGACGACTGGCAGGAGACCCCCTATGGCACGCACGCCTGGGCGCTCAGCTACGGCAGGCGAAACATCGTCGAGGGCGTGTTCAGCCAGTTGCAGAGGAGAGGGTTCGACCGGGAGTCGGTATTGTCCTTCGGCGTCGAATCACACGGGGTTGGTGCGGTCTTCCTTGCGGTCGCGCACAACCTCGAACAAGCCGCTTCCGTGATCGACGACGAGGTCACCGATGATGAGATGGGGCGGGTCGAGCTGCCCGAAGCGTTGTATCCGGTCGCCACCGTCGAAGGGGCAACTGACCCCTCGGTGATCGGTCCAGATCCGCCGCCGAAGCCCTGATCCGGGTTCTTTCCAAACCGACCGAAGGCCGGGCAGCTGGTGCTGGCCGGCCTTCGGCGCGTATTGGGTTACCGGGTCTCCGCGCCTCGATTCGGGCCGCGTCCGGAGCGGCGGAAGCTGATTTTGACGGCTCTTCGGACTTGAGCGGGGTGGGGTCCACCACTTCGGTGACGAAGGTGCTCCAGGCTTGAGGTGTGAGCCAACAATCAAGAAGCACCTTCGTCCTCACCGACCCTACTGAGATCCTCGCCGCTCTGGTGGGGCTGAAAGACGTCCGCGTGCTCCAATACCAACGACGCGGTCACGAGGTCGAGCTCATGATCGAGCAGGTCGTCGACACCGTGTCCTGCTCGCGCTGTGGCGAGCGAGCGAGGGTAAAGGAGCGCCCGGTCGTCTCCTATGTCGACCTGCCCGTCTATGGCGCCCCGATGCGCCTCGCCTGGAAGAAGCACCGGATGGCCTGTCCGAACCGCCACTGTGACGTGCAGAGCTTCGTGCTCGCGGACCATCGCATCGCGGCGAAGAGCTGCCTGCTCACGACGAGAGCCGCGAAGTGGGCGACGGTCCAGGTCGGCACCGGCCGCACGGTCAAAGAGGTCGCCGGCGAACTCGACTGTGACTGGCACACGGTGAACGACGCCGTCACCACCTACGGCGCCGCGCTGCTCGACGCGGACCGCAAGCGCCTCGCGCGAACGAGCGCGATCGGTCTTGACGAGACGAGCTTTGTCCGCCTCGGCCGCTACCGGCACACGAGCTTTGCGACGACCGTCGCGGACGTCGAGCACCACCAGATCATCGACATCTTGGAGTCCCGGGACTACAAGGACGTGGCCCGCTTCCTCGACCGCCAGCCGGAGGCCTGGAAGAACCAGATCCGCTTCGGCGCGCTCGACATGTCCGCCACCTATGCCGCCGTCTACTCGGTGGTCCTGCCGAACGCCCTGCAGGTCGTCGACCCCTTCCATGCGATCAAGCTCGCCAACCAGGCACTGGACGAGGTCCGTCGCCGGGTCCAACAAGAGCGTCTCGGTCATTATGCGGGTGATCTTGTCAAGAACCCCGCTTCTGGCCTCTGTCAACCGGCCTGGGTGTCGATGCGTTCGAGGAGACCGTCGAAGATCTTCTGCCGTCCCACCTGACCCTTGCGGGCGGCATCGTCACGCTGGCGTCGGAGCGTGGGCTTGAACTCGATGGTGGTGACGAAGAAGGTGCAGGACTCGCAGATGGACTCGTAGTGGCAGTCGAGCTCGACCGGCCGGGCGCAGTATCCGTTGCCGAGCATCCGCTGGTGCATCTCCCGGCGGAGCTTGGTCATCTCGCTGCCCTCGGCATCAGCCGGGAGCTGTCGGGGCGCGCTATAGAGAGCTTCGACCTTCTCGCTGACGGAGAAGTACTCGTCGGCCACGGTGCGATCGGCGATGCGCGCGTAGACCATGGTCATCCGCATGGACCGGTGGCCGAGCAGAGCAGCGATCGCCTCCAGCGACATGCCTCGGTTGATGGCCTGGGTGGCGAGGGTGTGACGGAGTTGGTGGGCGGTGACCCGGTCGATCCCGGCTGCTTCGCAGACCTCGGTGAGCGCCTTCTCCAGCATCGCTTCGCCAATCGGTCTGCCATTGCGGATGAAGAGGAGGTCGCTGCGCAGGCGGGCGGGGCGCTGTGCGATCCACTCGTCGAGAAGAGCCTTCAGCTGCGGATGGAGCGGGATGTAGCGGTCGTTGTGGAGCTTCCCGAGCGGGACGCGCAACCAGAAGCTGGAGCCGATCTGCACGACCGAGTCGACGGTGAGGGCCATGAACTCGCCGCGGCGCATCCCGGTGCGAGCCAGGAACTCGACGCAAACACGGGTGAACAAGTCGGGATGGGCTCTGGCCGCAGCGATGAGCCTGGCGGCTGCCGCGTCGTCGATGAAGCGCGGCAGGGGCTGATCGCGGATGGGGAAGTCTCCGGCAAAGACGAGCACGCCTCGTGGGATGTCGTCGCCGTCCCATTCGCTGAGCCGCTCGAAACAGGTGCGCAGCGCACCCAGATGCTGGGCGATGGTGTGGCGGTGGAGCGTTCCACCCTTGCTGGAGGGCTTCCGGGACAGGTGCAGCTTGAACCCTTCGATGTGGCGGCGGCGGATGTCAGCAACAGCAGCGACGTCGGGATCGAAGCCGGCCAGGAAGGTGACGAACTCCCGCAATGCCCGTTCGATCGAGTCGACCGTCGACGTGCGCAGCGACAGGCGCACCTGGTCGATGTAGTCCAAGAAGGTGCGGCGCAAGCGTTCGGGAACGGAGTCCCACAGCGCTTGACGTTCGGCTCGCCGGTTCCAGGCACGCCGGGCCAACGGACGATCGATCCATCCCAGGTGGAACGCGGTGATGCTGGCTTGATGGAAGTCCCGCGCGAGGGCGTGCCCATCGCGATAGGTCCCCGCTCCAGCCATGGCGCCCAGGAGCCGGTCGCGAGCGTCGAGGAGCTGCTCTGAGGTCACGGCGTCAGGCTCGACGCCGTGAATGCCTGCCGCCTTGGCGATTGCCGACCACTGCTGGACGAGCGACTTGCCCCCGAAGCCGAGTTCAGCGGCCATGGCGGTGAAGGACGCGAACTCGTCGGGATAGACCCACTTGCTGATGCCGCCCAGATAGGCCGGGACCCGGACCAGGTACTCGGGGCTCACCGTGAGGCGACAGGTGGCGATGAGCCACCCGACCGTCCGTCGATACTTGGCTGGCAGCCGGCACTGCTCGTCGACGCCCATGGCCGCCCAGCCGTCCGCGCCGATCCGGTCGAAGAAGACGCGGGTCACCGATACCACGGGGGGACCGACATACATCCCGGCTGAGGCCAGAGCCTCGAGATAGGCGTCGGCGAGGCCTTGCCCGGGCCGAAGGGCTGGCACGCTGGTCACGCCAGCACCTCTGCGTCGATCACCTGCACGGCACGCAGGTACTCGTCGGCCAGCCAGTCGTTGGCCAAATGCAGGTAGATCCGGGTGGACTCGATCGACCGGTGTCCCGCCTGCGCCTGGATCGCCTCGAGTGCCATCCCGGCCTCCCGCAGGCGGGTGAAGCAGGTGTGGCGCAGCTGATGGCACGTGAGCCGCTCGAGACCGGCGCGTCGGCGGGCGCCGCCGATGATCTCGTCCAGCCCAGCAGAGCTGAGCGCCTGACCGCGGCGCGCACCTTTCAGCACGACGAACACCCGGTCCGTCGAGGATGCCGGCGGGCGTTCTCGCTCCAGATAGCTGCCCAGACTGGCAAAGAACCGGGAGGAGACCGGAACGATCCGCTGGGCGCCACCCTTGCCGTCAGCCACGAACAGCCGCCGTTCCCCGGCCCGAACGTCGCTCAGGCGCAGACCGAGCACCTCGCAGCGACGCAAGCCACCCAACAGCATCGCTTCGACCATCGCCCGGTCCCGGTCGGTGCGGAGCGCCGACATCAGGGCATCCACCTCTGACGGTGAGCACACTCTCGGCAGCGTCCGAGGCGTGCGGATCAGTGGCACCGTCCTCGCCCTCGGCCCTGAACGCGACCACCTCGTGGCCAGCCCTCTGGGCACCGGGTTCGCCATCACGGCCACGTCATCGCGAACGACCAGGTAGGCGAACAGCCCCGACACGCTCGACAGGCGACGCCGAATCGTCCGAGCCGACAGACCTCGCTCTCGATCCTCCAGCCGCACCACCGTGGCCCCATGACGCGGTCGTCGTTGATGCTGAAGGAACTCGAACAGATCCCTCGAGCCGATCTCGGTCGGTCGCTTGCCGACCACGGAGAAGAACACCTTCAGATCCGAGGCCACCGCCAGCAAGGTGTTCTTCCGAGCCCGTGCCGCGACGAACGCCAGGTAGTCGTCCACCAGGGGGTCCCCCAACGTGATCACCACCTGACCGTCCCCATCAACCCGGCGTTCCACCCGCGGCACGAACGCAGGACTGTCCTCCATCGCGCCAGGCTTGCCGCTCCCAACAGCCGGGTGGTGGATCACCCGCATATCCAACACCGTGGACACCGTGACGACCCGCTCTATCGCGCGCGGAAGATCCTGCTCATGGGTGAAGAGCGTCTCGACACGCCAGCCACAGAACGCCTCTCCTCGCTCCTTGTGCTCGGCGATCCCGATGGTGAGGTGGCGATTGCCTACCGGGTCAAAGAACGGCTCCGGGACTTCTACGCGACCGCCGATCCCGCCGCCGCCCGCGTCCTCCTCGAGGAGCTGAAGCAGCACTGCTTGAAGGACGCCATGCCGCCCGAGATCCAAAAGCTCGGGCGCACGATCCGCCGCTGGTTCGACAAGCTCTGCAACTACCACGTCGCCAAGGTGACAAACGGCCCGACCGAGACGCTCAACAACCTGATCAAGCGTGTGAAGCGCATCGGCTTCGGGTTCCGGAACTTTGCCAACTACCGCATCCGCGTCCTGCTCTATGCCGGCAAGCCGAACTGGCGGGTGCTCGGCTCGATCGTCGTGCGGTGAGGACCGGTGACCCCGTCAGAATCCGAAGAGCCATGTTGATCCCGGCGGGGTCCTTCAGGCGGCTGTTCGAGCGCTCGACGGCGCTGCGCCGTCCATAGGAGCTGCGCCAGGCCGGAGACGCGTAGTCGTGCTTTTGAGCCGTCTTCGCGTTCACCTGCGGGGGGACGGTGACGCTCTTTTGCACACAGCAGGTGGGCGGGTGCTCGGGCGGTGAGAGGACCTCGGGTCGCTCGAAGCCAAGGGCCATCGAGGCGGGCCGCAGCGGGCAGCGCAGCTTTCCCATCACCGCCGGACAGACGACGCGGTGATAGCCGTCTTGGTCATCGTTTGTGGCCCGAGAGAGCTTGTAGCGGGCGAGCTCTGCACTCTTTTCGTCGTGGGCGGAGACGTCCTTTGCGCTCGCCCCGCGCGAAAGCGGTCCGAGCCCGAAGAGCGCCGTTGGGGTGGTCGGGCAGTACAGGTTGCCGTTCGCACAGATCGCGCCGGCGAAGGTGCCCTTCATGCCGCGGTCATTTGGGTGCAGGTCGATCACAAGGCGGGCGCCTGCGGCCCGAAGCGGGAGGGCGAAGCGCTCCGGCACCTTGTAGGCGTAGCCGCAGTCCGCGAGCACGTCGGTGACGACGACGCCCGTCGCCGCGGCGTTCGTGACGACGGCGACAAAGGACGGCACCGGGTCATGCCGGCACGAAGAGAGCTGCACCCGCCGGATGAGCTCGGGGACGGCCACGCCCTGCTCATCTCTCACCATCGTCATCACCGAGGCGTAGTAGCCGAAGAAGAGCTCGTCTTTTTGTCCCGGTCCGTCGCCTCGCCGGTGCCCCCATGCGGCCTCGGGATCGGCCGAGGGACCGTCCGGCTCGCTCGGGGGACGCGAGAAGCTCGCGACGTCGGTCCAGTCGATCGCGTAGCTCGAAGAGGCGGCGGAGAAGCGGCCGGGGATGCTTGCCTCGACAAGGGCGTCGCAGAGCCTTTGGAGATCGCCGGATGGGGTGCCGTCGGGGCGCTTCATTTCGAGCGAGTCAAAGACAAGCGAGGCGGTGTATTCGACCTGGCGATAGGTGAGGGCGTGCGTCCCGGACTTCCAGGAGGCGAGCACCCCGAGGCGGACCTGGTCGCCCTCTTGGAGGCTCGACAGGGCGGCGTGCACGGCGGTGAGGTGCGCGCTCTTGTGGCCGTCGTCAAGGCAGGCGCACATGCCGATGAGCAGCGTGCGGGCCGAGCATTGGCGCGGCCGGACGCCGAGGGGAAGGCGTCCCTCGAGCGCACGAAGCGCCGAGGAGACCTCGGGCCGATCGAGCACCGCCTCGATCCGGGCGAGGTCGGTCACCTGCGCTGCGCGCCAAGAAGCACGACGGCGTCCTCCTCGCTTGGGCGATGAAGGTGCGAGACGAGATCGCCGAGGCGCTGCGTGCAGGTGATCCCCGCCGCGTCCATGAAGGCCGCAAGCCCGATCTGTCCGGCGAGGGCGACGAGGTAGGTGGAGCGAAGACGTGCCATGGAGAGGCGGGGAAGGTCGATCCCACCCGACAGCGAGGAGATGAGCGGGTTCGTCACGTTGTGGCTGTCGGGGTTGGCACCCGAGACGAGGTAGCGGGAACCGAACAACTCGGCGGCAGCAAGCAGGCGCTCGTGGTAGGGGGCGAGCACCGGCACGGCCCGGGGACGGCGTCCGGCGACCTCGACGAGCACCCCGCCCGAGCGCACACAGACGTCGCTCCCGCGCACGTGGCGCAGCTCGGCGCCAAGAAGGCCGGCTCCGGCGCCAAGGCAGATGAGCGCTTTCCCCCGGGCGCGGCGAAGCGCACTTCGCTGGGCGTCACAAAGGGCGAAGTAGGAGGAGATCTCGGCGGGAGAGTAGGGGGCCTTCGCGCGCTCGCGGGACATCGCTGCGGGGCCGCGGACGGCTGGTCCAGCCGTCTTGGCGAGGAAGCGCAGGTTGGACCGCAGGGTGCGGCGCGTCGGCGGCGAGCCGGCATCGCGGGTGCTGCAGAAACGCTCGATCACCGAGGGGGCGAACAGCACCTCGCCATCGAGCTCATAGCCGATGCGCAGTGCGAAGTCGGCGAGCTTTGAAGCGGCGAACAAGAGCGCCTTTGCCCGCTCGGGGCGTGCCGGTGGCGCAGCGCCGACGATGGCTCGTGCGAACGCGGCGACCTCGGGGGGGAACGAGCGCGGCCGGTAGCGGGCGATCGCCTCGCTGACCTCCTGCCCAGCCCGGGTCGCGTGCACTGAGGTATATATACAGTAGGAGATGACCAAAGAGGTGGATCCGCCCTGCGAAGCTGTCGCGATGGACAGCGAGATCGTCGAACTCGCCGAGATCGCGAAGGAGCTGGCACTGATTGCCCGCTCCGGCAAGGTTCTGCCCGGCTCGATCGGTGAGCGCCGCACTCGCTGTGGCCGCCCCAACTGTGCCTGCCACGGCGAGCCGCCCCGTCTTCATGGTCCCTACTACCAGTGGACCCGCAAGGTTGCCGCGAAGACCGTCGGCCGGTGGCTTTCGCCAGAGGAGGCCGAACGTTACCGGCCATTCATCGAGAACGACCGCCGAATGCGTGAGCTGCTCGGACGCCTAGAAGCGATCGGTCTTGCCCGCTTTTCGGCCGAGACCGACCGCAGCACGTAGGGCGCCACGCTGTGGACAATGCGCGGTTCTCTCGCCATTAGCCCGCGAATGAACTGCTCATCGCGTCACGAACGGGCAGGTCATCGGCAAACGTGAAGACCTCACCGCAAAAACCCAGGTACAGCGTTCTAAGCTACCTATTTCCACGCTCTCTCTCGTCGCTGTTGCTACTCACCGCGACTCTTTCCTTGAGGGCGACCTCGCGCGAACATCCTGCTCATGGCGGTGAAGTCGGCACCCAAACCGGCGGGGGCCGAAGCGAGTGGTTGGGGCGCCCACGCAACGCCGGTCGATTCGGGCCCGCGATTTCACGGCTCGGGCTCTCCGAGCGCGCGGCGCTCGCACGCTCGCTTGCACGGCTCGTTGCGAGATTTGCATGGCTCGGAGTAATGGTGGCCGCAGTCATCACCACGACAACCCAGCTCGCAGCGGTCGTCAAGGCCAGGCGTCTCGAACTCGGCATCACCCAGGCCGACCTCGCTCGGGACT
>JAKACA010000128.1 GCA_021796455.1 Actinomycetes bacterium | reverse complement strand
GATTGGGCTCCTGCCCCCAGCAAAGAGGGAGGCGAACGGCTACCGCTCCTACGACAGGGACGCACTCCAGCGGCTCCGGTTCGTGCAGCATGCGCAGGCAGCCGGGCTCACCCTGCGGGAGATATCCCAGGTGCTCGCCATCCGTTCCGAGGGGCGAGCACCGTGCGTGCACGTGCGGGACCTCCTTCACCGTCACCTGGCGCAGATTGACGCAAGGCTTGCCGAACTTCGCGCTACGCGCCGGGAGTTTCAGGACCTCGCCCGGCATGCCGAGACCGTCGATCCGGCGTCGTGTCCGGAGGACATCATCTGCTCGATCCTCGTGCGCGAGGGGTAGGCGGTTCCGTACTATCGCGGTAGCGACTGCCAATCACGCTTCCGACACGTCTTCCCTTATTCGTAGCCGCCTGTGTCGCAGTGCTGGGGCTGGAAGTACCAGTTGCGACACTGGGGAGGAGACGGCTTACGCCGCCTCCTCCTGTGCTGCGGGCTCGAAGGCCCGGAGGATGGTCGCTGCGGTGCGCTGGATGCGCTCGCAGGATGCCTTGATACCGGCGATGGCCTGCTCGCCGCCACCGGCCCAGGTTGCGACGTAGCCGAAGGAGTAGTCGCTGCTGTCGATCCCGAGTGCCTGGCAGACGACGTATGCCGTGGACTCGGCTTCCAGCTCGGCGAGTGCCCGGCTGTCGAAGCTCTCGTGGAGCAGGGCGTGTGCGATCTCGTGGGCGAGCGTCTTCACCCGCTGGGCGGGGGTGTTCCGGGTCTCGACCCGGATGCGATGCTCGCTGTGCGTGCAGTCGCCGTTCGTGGTCCCGTTGAACTCGTGGTCCTCGACCGTGAAGCCAATGGAGTCGGCCACCGTGAGGAGCGTGGCGTAGTGCCCGGCAGGGTCATCGCCGTCGAGGCGGCTGCAGATGGTGGGAAGGTCTTCGCCGTCGGTCTGGGCGACATCTTCTCCCGAGATTCGGCCTCTGGCGCAGTGGGCCTCTACGGTCCCGGGCGAAGGAGGCAAAGTGGCAGGAACCGCAGGAATCAAGGACGAGGAGATCGCGCGCTTCTTCGCCTCGCTGGAGCGCCGGGGCGCCGGCTCGTACACGAGGCGCTCCTATGAGCTGGCGCTCCGTGACTTCTCCCGTTTCTTGGAACGACGCGACCGGCACCTGGACGAGGTCGACCGGCGCGACGTCGAGGACTACATCACTGACTTCGCCGCCGCCGCGCCGGCTGGCGCCCGCCCACCGACCTCGACGAACGTGCTCGAGCTCTCGAGCGGCGTGGCGCGGCCGCCCCGGCGGGCGCCGCGCACGGTCAACCACCGCCTGAGCGTCCTCTCCTCGTTCTTCGAGGACCTCATCCGCCGCGCCCGTGACGAAGGTGGCTGCTGGGCGGGGCGGCTGAACCCCGTCCCACAGTCCGAGGCGGCGGGGCGGCACCTGATGACCGGCCGGGATCGGCCGCCGCGGGGACGCCGCGCAGAGCTGCGCCGGCGCGAGCCGCGCCCGGTCCCAAGAGAGGTCGACCCTGTCCTCGCCGAGCGCCTCATCGCCGAGGCGGCCTCGGCGCGCGACCGGGCGATCCTGCTCCTCCTCGCTCGCACCGGCCAGCGGATCGGCGACTGGAGCGCCGAGCACGGCCGCCACGGCATCCTCGGGATGCGCCTTTTGGACTTCGACCGCCGGCGATCAGCGATCGTTGTCGTGTTGAAGGGGGCCCGCGACGAGCACCGCGTCCCCGTCACCGAGGACTTCTGGCCGGCCTTTGACTGCTACCTCCTCGAGCGCGGCGAGGGAGAGGGCGAGGCGGCGTGGATCGGAAGGCGTCGCGGCCAGGGCAAGCCCCTCACCTACGACGCCTTCGATGCCTCGCTCCGGGCGCTCACCACTCGTCTCGGGGTCGGCCGCGTGAGCGCCCACCAGTTTCGCCACACCCTCGCCAACCAGCTCGTCGCCTCGGCATCGCTGAAGGTCGCCCAGGAGGTCCTCGGCCACCGCCACTTCCATACGACGGCCGACGAGTACACCCATGCCGACCAGGAACAAGTCGCGCTAGCGCTCGCCGACGCGGCGCGGCGCACCGCTGCCCGCGATCGCCGCGAGGAGGGCGGTGGCGGCTTCGTCTTCCCCTACGACGCCTTCACGATCACCGAGCTCGATGCGATCTCCTCACCGAAATCCCTCGGAGAGCGCTGATGGTCGCCCGGCTGAATGTCCTCGCCGAGGCCCGACGCCTCGGCTCCGCCCCCTATGACTCCGACCGCCTGCGCGCCCACCTCGCCGCGGAGCTGGCGCGTTTTCGCTTCGACCACGACACCCGCCGCCGGGCGCAGCGCGCCGTGACGCTCACTCTCGACCTCTTCGACACGCTCGAGGGGGAGAGCCTCGACCTGCGCTGGCGGCACTTCGAGGAGCATTACTGGCCGCGCTGGGTCGAGGGCCGCGAGCGCCTGGCGCTCGGCGACTACTGGACCTGGGGCGTCTGGGCGCTCGTCGGCTCCCGCCTCGTGCAGCCCTCGTTCGCGACGCTCTCACCGGTCCGCGTCAACCAGTGGCTCGACCGCCTGCCAGAAGACGACCCGCTCCTCGCCCAGCGGCGGCTCCTTACAGAGACGCTCGAGCACTGCCGCGTCGCCGGCCCCGCCCGGCAGAACGCCGTCGTGGCCGGCCTGCGGCTGCTGCTCTCCTGCGGGCGGGACGAGCTGGTGGCGCTCTCGGGGGAGGAGGTGGCGACGCTCCCGTTCGTGAAGGGCGCCGACGGGCTCGACCTCGTCCTCTGCGAGCTCGGGGTGCTGGCGCGGGGGCCGCTGCGCGGCGGCGTGCGCGCGCACCGGACCCCGCGGCGAAGCGCCCGCGAGCTCGTCGCTTGCTCGGGGATTCCCGATTGCTTCGCCGAGCCCGTCGCCTGCTACCTCGAGACCTACGAGGCCCGCGTGTCGACGAGCTACGCGACCCTGCGGCACAAGTGCTCCTCCCTCGCGCACTTCTTCACCTACCTCTCCGCCGAGCACGGGCTCACGAGCGTCGCCGAAGTGCGGCCTCAGCACGGCCGGGGCTTCCTCTCCTGGGCGAAGACGACCGCGGCAGGGAGGAGGCGACGCTCGGCCGGCCACACCGACGAGGGTGAGTCGATGACCGCCTACTCCTGGGCAATCCAGGTGCGCACCTTCTTCGCCGACCTCGCGAGCTGGGGGTCCGAGCCGGGATCTCCGCTCGCCGCCTTCATGCCTGCGGTGGCGCCCCTCGACCGCCACGACCTCATCGAGAGCGGTCTGTTGCAGGCGAAGCGCAAGACCGCGGCGAGGATGACGGCGGTCGTGCTCGACCTGGAGCGGGAGATGCCGAAGCTGCGCGCCTTCGCGCTCCGGCGCTGGCACGAGTCCCAGGGTCCGAAGGAGGAGGGCCTCGCGGCGCACCACGAGCGGCGGCGGGCCTTCTGGGACTGGGCGCTACTCGAGCTGCTGTGCGCAAGCGGCCTTCGCGTCGAGGAGGCCTGCGAGCTCACGACCTTCGACCTGCTGCGCCGCGAGTTGCGAGACGGCCGGCGCTACTACCTCTTGCACGTCAAGCCCTCGAAGTTCGGCCAGGCGCGCTTCGTCCCGATCGGCGACGTCCTCGGGCGGGTGCTCGCCGAGATCATGCGCGAGGTGAAGGCCTTCTACGGCACCGACTCGGTCCCTTTCTGCGACCGCCGCGATCAGCACGAGAAGGAGCCGCTCCCCCGGGCCCCCTACCTCCTCCAGGGCTTCGGGCACCCAAGCGCGATCGGGACGAACACCGTCCGCTACCGGCTCGCGAGGCTCTCCGAGGTGGCGGGACTGCGGCGCGCCGACGGCTCGCCGCTCGTGCTGCGCCCGCACGACTGCCGCCGCGTCTTTGCCTCCGAGCAGCTGAACAACAACACACCCGTCCACGTGATCGCCGCCCTGTTGGGCCACGCGACCCTCGACACCGTCATGGTGTACGCCAAGCTCTACCCGAGCTCGCTCGTCGACGGCTACCGGCAGGCGATGCGCAGCCTCTATGCCGACGTCTACGGGCAAGAGGCCCGGCGCACCCCGAGCAAGGAGGAGTGGGCGGCCTTCTCGGCGAGCTGCTCGCTTCGCGACATGGGAACCCACATCTGCGCGCTGCCGACCGGCGAGCACTGCTCTCGGGGCCTCGTCTGCCTCGGCTGCGGCCATGCCCAGCCGAAGCGCAGCGCCCTCCCGGTGTTCAAGAGGATGTTGGCGAGCCACGAGCGAGCCCTCGTGCGCGCCCGGCAGGAGGGCGAGCCTGCCGGGCAGATCGCGGCGCGCGAGCTCGAGGTCGAGCGGATCGCCGGCGCGATGCGACGAGCGTCCGAGCTCACCGAAGGAGTGGCCGAGGCACTCGAGGCGGTGTGAGGGTCAGCTCTCCGGGCAGCCGCCGTCCGCAGAACCAAGGCCGCTCTCCCGAAGGATCTCCCGGGCACAACCGATCACCCGCGCCGAGGTCTGTCGCACCATCTTGACGTCGCCGCCGGCCCACAGCGCGACGTAGGGAAAGGTGTACTCCTCGGTCGGAAGTCCGGCCGCACTGCAGACGAGATATGCGACGGACTCCGCCTCGACCTCGGTGACCCCGCGACATCCCCGCGCGTATTCGCCACCGTCATGGAGACGGACGTGGGCGAGCTCGTGACAGAGTGACTTGCAGGCCTGGGCTGGCGAGAGGTGCGTCCCGACAACAACGGCGCGGGAGTGGAAGTGCGTCGTCGCGTTTGCCGGACGGCAGTCGCCGCGCAGCAGATGAAAGCCAGCCGCCGCAACCTGTGCCGCCAACCGCTCCCAAAGCTCGGCCGGAGCGTCGCCGGCAAGCGACACCGGGGCGACCTCTTCGAGGGGTTGGCCCACGGTTTGCTCGAGATCGAACACGTGAACGACTCGGAATCCCCGCAAGGCCCTTGATTCTTCGGCATCTTCTGCCACTTCCCCATCGCCGCGGTGCGCGCGATAAAGGCACGGGGCCAAGATTGCGATGCCGTGCTCTCCAGCCTTCACCTGGCGGCCGAGCTTGCGCCAGGTGTTGAAGCCGGCGACACGCGTCGCGTCGGGACGCTGTGCGAGGACCAAGAAAACATTGCCCGGGCTATAGGTGTGAAAGCGCCCAGCGACGTCGAGCATCCGTCGCCAGTCCTCGCCGCTCGTGATCGATGCCACCGCCCGCACGAGACGGTCGTGCGTCTTTTCGAGTTTGTCGCGGTTCGCCATCAGAAACTCCTTCTGCTGTGTGCTGGTCATCGCCAGCAAGGCCTCGCCTTGCTGGCTTGAGAGCCCGCGCGCACGGGCGACGGCGAGGGTCAAGGGACGGGCGCAGCCCGAGCGAGAACCGGAGCGGAGCGGAGGCTCGCAGCGGCCCTTGACGCTCGCCGGCGACCGTGTGAGAGAACTTCCGCCCCGCAGGACGAAGACGTGAAGGAGGCTCCGGATGATCGGAGGCGGCGCGCGTCACGGACGCGCCGAGCACCACCCACCCGCGGGAGCGAGTCGAAACTTCAGGTGCAGCTGCGCGAGTTAGTCAGGTAACATGGCCTCTGACCAGGCCAGATGCTGGAAACTTGGGATAACGGGTCGAACACCGGGACGAACTTGAAGCCCCTGACGATGCGCTCGGGATCGCCGTCTTCGGCATCGGCGTTATTGTAGACCATGGGGGCGAGAATCCAGATGGCCTTCTCTCCCTTGCGGACGAAGCGGTTCATCTTCCGCCAGGCGTTGAAGCCTGCCACCTGACTCGCCTCATGGCACTGGGCAGCGATGAGCAGCACGTTGTTGAAGCTGTAGCGGTGGAACTTGGACTGGAAGTCGAGGTGGCGCTGCCATTCCTCGGACGTCGTGAGGTTGCTGATCCCCTCTGCCAGCTTCTCGATGAGTTCCGGGTGATTGTTCTTGGCGGTCATTGCTGAGTCCCTCCATGTGGTGCTGATCTGATGCACCCGACACGGCAGGGCAAGGCCGGGCGGAATAGCCCCGAAGGACGCAGTCCTGAGCACGTCTTGGGGCTTGCAGCCCGTAGGACGCAGCTCTGCCAGGGTGAAACAGCAGAGAGGCCCGCATGGGGCGGACGAGGGACCGCTCCAGCACACCCGGACATCCCGAGGCTGGCGGTCGAGAGGGGATCACGAACGATCCGAGCTGGCAGGAGACGCTACCGGGGACCAGTGACACCATCGCTCCATCACCCGTGCTCCCGCTGCCTCCACGGGGCGACCGGATGGCTCCCCGGCGGGGACCGCTACGTCAACGGGAAGGGGTCAGGGATCCCAGGCTCCGACCGCCTATGAACCGACGCCGACGAAGGTGCAGCGACAGGCTGTTGTCGCAGCCACCTGTCATCCTCGACATAGCCAACACAGAAGGAGGTGAGCAGGAATGGCAAAGCAGTCCAATGAGGAGCCGAAGGTCGTTGGGGCCGGAATCGGTGGAGCGGTCGGGGGGGTTGTCGGTGCAGTGATCGGCGGCCCCATCGGTGCAGTCATCGGCGCGGGTCTGACCAGTTGGGTAGGCCATGCGATCGAAACCGACATGCGCAAGAACAAGTAGCCGAGGCGCCTTCTCAAAAACGAGGGTCCAGCGAGAACGATCTTTCCGCGGGCGTGGTCCCAGCAACCGATCTCGGCCGACGTTCTCACAACCCGATTCCGTATCATTGTCTCGATACCTCCGGTTCTCGACGGGCCAGTGAGAACCGGTCATCGGGGGATCGGATGTGTTGATCGGCTACGCCCGCGTCTCGACGCAGGACCAGCGGCTCGACGTCCAGGAGCAAGCGCTCCGGGCTGCGGGATGCGAGAGGCTGTACGTGGACACCGCGAGCGGCAAGCTGGCCGCTCGGCCAGGGCTCCAAGAGGCGCTCGGGAAGCTCCGTGACGGCGACACGTTCGTCGTGTGGAAGCTCGACCGGCTTGGCCGGAGCGTGAAGCAGCTCGTCGATCTCGTGAGCGGCTTCGAGCGAGACGGTGTGCACCTGAAGAGCATCACGGACTCGATCGACACGAGCACCCCGTCGGGTCGCTTCTTCTTCCACGTGATGGCCAGCCTCGCCGAGATGGAGCGGGACCTGATTGTCGAGCGAACCTGTGCAGGGCTCAACGCTGCACGGCGCTCCGGCCGCCTGGGTGGGCGTAAGCGCATCATGACGGACAGCAAGATCGAGTCGGCCAGGCTGCTCCTTGCCAGCGGCGCGTCACCTCGGAGCATCGCCTCGGACCTTGGGGTCTCGATCGCTACGCTGTACCGATGGCTCCCGGTGAGGGATCGGACATAGGCGAGACGCCTCTGCCAGGCGAGCGGGCAACCATGGATGGCTTCGTCTGGACGCCTCGCGCGATCCCCTCCCTGCGAGGCCCTGCGGGAGACATGTGGTGTGTGCGGGATGCCTTCTCGGAGCTGATGGCCTGGCGACCTGGATCGCCGGAGTGGCTTCGGTTCATCGAGGCACCGGTTCCCGGGGACATGGATCGTCTCTGCGATCACCTCGGGCTCCACTGGTGTGATCCGGACAGGCAGCCCGAGATATTCGGCACGTATCTCGACCGTCCGGGCATCGCCGTGTACGCATTCCACGGCGAGCGGCTGTCACACGTGGTGTACCAGCCTCACCTCCGGCATCTCCGTCCCCTGCCCCCGCAGTACGCCCCGTTCCAGGCGGAGCTGTTTCGCATCATCGCTGACCTGCGCCAAGCTCCCGGGGCCTGCCTGCGGTGTCACGTTGGGGTCTAAGGGCCCGCGTGCCATCTACTTGCACGGTGTTGAGGCCATCACCTGGGACGGAGCTGAGTGAAGCGCGCGACCTGTTCCCACGCGGCCCCTAAGACCCCTGTACCGGTATGCGCTCCGGCACAGTCGTGAAGTCAGGGCGTCACGCCGCCACGGCCTGAATCTGACGTCAGGCTGGGGTATGCCCATCTACCACACTGCTAGCACTGGATGACTTAGCGCCTGTATATAGCCGAGACGATGCGCTCTCTGACCTGGTCGTCTTCCTCGGCCAGCCATGGACACTGGAGCAGGCTTGAACCGCATCGGTGAACGTCAAATTCGCCTTCCAGTGCACGCTCCCGCAAATCTTCCAAAGCCTCAATATCTCCGCCCGAGTGCCTCAGAATGTCTTCGGCGGTGCTGCCCTTGAAGCTCCCGATCATTCCGTAAGCCTCAAGCATCTCATCGGAATCGGAAAATGTGTTCGCAAGTCGTGCCATCACACCGATGCCCGTGGCTCCATCCCCTGTTCCAAGGCGACTCTGAAGTTCCGCCGGAAGCTTTAGGAGGCTCAGATACTTGCGCACCGTGGCCGCGCTTAGCCCCGTTTGGCGGCCAGCCTCTGCCTCGGACCCATGAGCAGCCACGAGGTGCTTTAGCGCTTCAGCTTTGTCCAATGGGTGCATATCAGCTCGTTGTAGATTCTCAACCAGTGACGTACCAAGGGCCTGATTATCGGGCATGTCGCCAACAAACACTTCTATGGTTGTCCAGCCAAGCTGCTTACACGCAAGAACTCGGCGTTGCCCTGCAATGACCTCATAGACACCATCGCCCAACTCTCTTACCGTAGGAGGATTT
>JAKACA010000127.1 GCA_021796455.1 Actinomycetes bacterium | reverse complement strand
CGTTGCCCCTGGTGATGCCGAATAGGGTGCACCGGTGTAGTCCACGGCAGTCGGGTCGGTGTTGCTCGTCTGGGAGCCACCGCTCGGGTTCAGGTCCGGGAGGATCCACGCGCACTCGATGTTCGCGCCGTCTCCGCCGCCGGAGACGACGTTCGCCTGCGTCGGCACCTGGATGCTGACAGGTCCAGTCGTCATGTTCGGGTTCGGGTAGCCGGCGTTCAGCACGGGCCCGCTGTAGCCGGATCCGGATCCGGAGGTCGCAGAGGCGACCCCGGCTCCCGCCAGCATCATCCCGACGAGGGTGGCGCCGGCAAGGAGCAGAGCGCTCCCGGTGCGGGCCACTTGGCCTTGCATTCGTCTCATGTGAATGCCTCTCCTTCTTACACGGGGAGCTCGAGGCGGAAGATCCCAAGAGCAGACTCACTCTCGCCGCTTCTCCGTCCCCTGCCGCCAGCGATTGCTGGTAGAAGTGACCATAAGGAGGTGCCCCCCGGTACTCAAGGGCTGCGGCCCCGAATGACTGAAGGTGGGCTACGCAGGATCTTCTGCGCGCTCGCGCGGAGCCTGTAGGCGAGGCCCCTTGGGAGCTTTGCGACGGCGTTGGGGCTGGGCAGACCTCGATGCCGGCCGAGGAAAGCTCGCAGGCAGGCAGGCAGGTGCGTACGTGCGTAGGTCGGAAGGTTACGAAGAGAAGTACAGATCTCTCGCCGCCAAGCTCGCCGAGGATGGCCTCATCAGCCCCGGCAGTCTCGTCGTGCCGCCGACCTCGTGTGGCAAGCCAGGATGTCGCTGCCAGGCAAACCCGCCGCAGCGCCACGGTCCGTACTACCAGTGGAGCAGGGCCGTCGGCGGCAAGACCGTGAGCCGGCGACTCGATCCCGCCCAGGCTGAGCTCTACCCATCTTGGATCGCCAACCGCAGACGTCTCGAGGCGATCGTCACCGAGATGGAGGGCCTCTCCGCACGAGCAGGCGAGATCCCGCTCTGTCGAGCCAGAGGCGGCTGATCCGCCGCGCAGTTCGCCGAAGGTGCAGGTTGCCGACGGCGCAGGTCGCCGATGATAGCGCCTTCGCCACGTGCGGAAAGATGGTGACACGTATAGAGTGCTGCTAATCGTTTCAGGCGAGAAGGTCTGCCAAGGCCAAGTGCGGAGTCGTGGTTCGATGACCGATAGCTGCGCGTATGACGGGGAAGCGGTACCTAGGGCGGAGGGAATGAGCCACTTCCGGTCTATCCGCCCGACGCCCCTGCAGATCTTTGCCGTGATCGCCGTCCTGGCGAGCACCGTGACCTGGATCTCGGTCGGCGCATTGAGCAGCCGGCCGGGCTTCGTGCCTCGGCACCTCGAACTGGTCGCGAGCATGCTGTCGGCCGGCGTCCTCGTGCTAGCGCTGGTCAATACCGTTTTGTCCGTCACCAACTGGCAGCTGAGAGGATTGGATCGTCGCTGGCTGGCTTTTGGTTTCGGGTTCTTCCTCGTCTCCTGTGCCAACGCGGCCACGACACTGCGAGAGGTAAAGAGCGCGCTCGGAAGTGGTCAATACGAGAGATCACCACTCGATGCGGGCTTGCCACTTTCGTTGCTCATCGCCGCTTTGTGCATCGTGCTCTGGTGGCGCCTCGCCTGTGGCCGCGGGACGGCGCCACGTCGCGCCCGCACCGTCATGCTTGTGTGCCTTGTCGCGGTCGGCCTCGCCGCCACCTTACTCCTGTCCCTCGACCTCCAGGCCATAGCGAGGACGCGTCTAGCTGCCCCGGTTCTGGTCGCCGCCTGCCTGGCCGGCATCGTGTGGACGTCACGAACGCGACGCAACTTCGGCAGTAGGACAGATGCAGTCATCCTTGTCAGTCTCGGCCCGATTGGCGAAGCCGCGCTAGCGTCCGCCTTGCTCCCTCTTGGCTCCAGCCGCGAGTTGATTGCAGTGAGTCTCTTCGAGTTTGAAGCCTTGGCCTTTAGTGCAGTTGCCCTCGCCATAGAGGTCGTCATGGGCGCTCGCATGCAGGCCAAGGAGCTCGATGGCGTTCTCAGCGAAGCTGAGACGCTCAGCGACGTTCTCGAGTCGACAGTGGTCGACCGCGACGGCCTCGAACACGAGGTCCGCTCTGCGCTTCTCTTCATGAATAGCGGCCTCAACCTGCTCGAAGCGAACGCAACGAGCCGCAGCGCCCCAGGCGAGGTGTTCAAGGCCGCTGCGTACCTCCGCCAGGGTACCGTCACATTGGCGTCGCTCGTGGCGGAAACGTCCCCGGTTTCTCGAGTCTTCGACGTGATCGGGATTGCACAGATTGAGGTGGGCGTGGCGTCTCTCCTCGGCGTTGAGGTCACCCTCGACGTGGACGACGATGCACCGCACAGGGCCACCGGTGACCCGACGGTCTTCGCTCGCGTGCTTCGGGAGCTTCTCGACAACGTCCGCCTCCATGCTCCAGGGGCACATGCCGTGGTGAGAGTCCGGCGGACGCCGGACGGCATCGAAGTCGGCGTCGAGGACGACGGCCCCGGTATCGGCGGCGACCCCTCCCGGGCCTTCACCTGGGGATGGCGCGAAGAAGGAGGTTTGGGTCCCGGCCAGGGATATGGCCTCGCGATTGCGAAGCACCTGCTCGAGCGGGACGGAGAGGGCATCGCGATCAGCCGCGGCCACGGAGACGTGGGCACTCTGGTCACGCTCCGATTGCCCAACCCAGACCACCTTTGGCCAGATTGCTCGTCTCTGACCCCACGAGGCCCGGCCGCGCGACCGCGAGCCATCGAGGGCGGGGTGCCGTCATGACAGGCCAAGGGACGCGCGCAGGAGCCGATGGTCTTCTCTCCTCATTCCCGGCCCAAGGTTCAACCTCCGACGGAGACAGCTGGCGGCTACCAGATGCAACGGCTACCACTGTCCTTCTCATCGAGAACCACACGGTGCTTGCAGCAACCTTGGCCGAGGTGCTGCGGTCACACGGGTACCATGCCGTCGTCGTCGACACCTCTCGGCTCGACCAGGAGAGCCTTCTCGCTGCCGTCGACGGCGAGCGTGTAGCTGCAAGCTGCACGATTGCCCTTGTCGACCTCAACATCAGTCGGGATCTCGACGGCGTGGAGCTGATCGGTCCCCTTCGGGGGCGCGGCGTCAGCGTCGCAGTGCTCTCGGGGGTTCGCGACCGCCTGCGCCTCGCCGAGGCCGTCGCTGCAGGCGCCCAGGCGCTGATCGACAAGGCGGACCCGCTTGACATCCTGCTTTGGACGGTGTGCCGTCTCGAGGCTGGTGAGACGGCGTTCCCGGTCCAGTCTCGCGAGGACCTGCTCTCCGAGTTGGAGGCCCATCGGCGCCGCAACCAGGCCTCGCTGGTGGCCCTGCGGCGCCTCACTCGGCGGGAGGCTGCCATACTTCAGCGCCTGAGCCAGGGCATGACGGCCGAGGAGATTGCCGCGACGGAGTTCGTATCTCTGAACACCGTGCGGAGCCAGGTCCGGGCGGTGCTTCTCAAGCTCGGCGTTCACTCACAACACGACGCCATCCAGGTCGTCCGAGAGACCCGGTGGGATGTCGACGGACGTCCACGCTTGCGACAAGGCATGCGGCCCGACCCCGAGGAACCGTGGCCACGGCTCCGCCCTCCTCAGCCCGGAGGTGGGTCCCAGCCTGCCCGTAGGCTTGGCCCCCACGGCGGCGATATTGGCGTGCCGTCGGCGTCAGTGCTTGGGGCGGCCGGAGACCGCGCTGCCTGCCAGCAGCGCGGCGAGGGCCATGACGCCGACGGCAGATACCGCGCCGACCCCGAGGGCTACGAGCCCTAGATCGGAGAGCTCCGGCTGCAGCGATAGGACAAGCCAGCCAATCGCCCCACCGATGACCGCGACGGTGCCGGCCCGGAGAGCCTGGGCCCCTCCAGGGCGCCCAAGCGACCTGCCGCCGCCCGCGGGCTCGACTGCCGCCCCTGCAGCTTCTGCGAACACGACCATGGCGGCGCCGGCGATCGCCGCGAAGGTGGCGCTACTGCCCCGGTGGACGGGCAGATCGGCGAGCGCGCAGGCGAGCGCGAGAGCGAGCGCGCAGGTGAGGAAGGCACGGCGGCCGTGCGTCGCCAGTGCGAGGACGAGAGCGCCAATCGATACGGCTCCGCTCATCGCGACTGCGACCGCTTGGTGCCTTGGAGCAAATGCGACGGCCGCGACGGTGAGCGCGAGGTCAGTAGTGATCGCGACCGAGACGGCCAGAGGGGCAGCCGTGAACATCGCCCTGATGCCACGAGCGGCTGGGGGAGCACTCACGGCCGGCTGCGGAGAGCGCGGTAGGTCGCGGGCCCCGCACTGGCAGGCCCGGCACTGGCAGGCCCGGCACTGGCGGGCCCGGCACCGGCACGCCCCGCGCCGGCAACCCCGGCGCTGGCAGGCCCGGCACCGGCAGGCCCGGCACCGGCAGGCCCGCGCGCCGAGCGACGAAACGAAGAGATCTCGACCAGAGCGGCCCCGATCCCCTCAGGTCCCTCCACTGTCGCGACAGCGACACCGAGACGCCAGAATCTCCGGCGCAGCTCGAGGCGCTCCATGGAGACGATGCGGCGGGCAAGTGACTCGGCTGGGTAGCTCGGGTCGGCGTCGGGCGGCGCGGGCTCGACCTCGATCACAGCGAGATCGAGCCCCCTCGAGCGAAGAGATGCGATGGTGGCCGCAAAACGAGGATCTCCGAGCGGCGAGACCGCCAGCACCAGGCACCCGCCGGGGAAGAGCCGCCGGGGGATCACCTCCGCTGTCTTCCATGCATAGGAGAAGTACGCGGTGGACGAGAGCAGCGACTGACGTATCCGTTCGAGGTGAGACGGACCTGTGCCCGGCTCGACCCAGTCGAGGATGCCACCGAACGCGATGAGCCCGAGGCGGTCATGGCGGCGCATGTAGGTGTCGGCAAGGCTGACGGCGACGGAGATCACCTCCGGTAGGACAGCCTCGGTGAAGGTGTCGACGAGCAGGACGACATCCGTGCTGCGCTCGGGGTGGTGGACATTGACACAGGTAGTGCCGGTCCTGGCAGTGGCACGCCAGTTGATCCTGCGCTCCAGGGCGCCGACGTGCTCCTCGCGGATGTCCGCGAACTCGATGCCGTCACCGGCGAGCCGGGCGACGCGATCTCCGGCCGTGGCGCGGACGTGCTCGGGGCGCACGAGCGTCTTGAGCGCCAGGGGAGTGGGCCTCGACTCGATCGTGACCGCTCCGACGATCTCGCCGGCTCCGACGAGGGCCGCAGCCGTGTCGGTCACCCGAACCTCGATGCCTCCCAGAGAGTAACGCCCAGCTCTGGACGCACGCACCGTGCACGCGAGCACCTCCTGCCGACCTGGCCGCAGTAGCACAGTCCAGGCGGCGGGTCCCTGACTGGATACGGCGGCTGGCAGCACAAGCGAAAGGTGGCAGATCGAGCTCGTCGGTGAGCGGACCACAAGAGTTACTTCGATCGGCTCCGACGGTCCGCTCAGGAGAGGGGAGATCGAGACCTCGATCTCCGGAGCCAGCGGGCGCGAACGTGTGAGCCCGAGGACGACGGCGAGTGCCAAAGGCGTGGCAAAGGCTACGAGCGCGCTGTCCCCGGTGACCGTCGCGCCGAGCAGCGCGAGCGACGCAAGCATGCCCTCCACCACTACCTTGACGCTGATGCTCCACCTGAGCGACGCGGGGGCGGTGCGCACCGCCAACCCGGCGGCGTCGCCAGTCCCAGGCCGGCGGCCCGTCCAGGCTCCCGCGACGGTCTCCGGGGTCACCCTGAAGCGCCAGCCCGTCCGCCAGCCCCTCCGCCAGCACCTGCGCCAGCCCCTGCGCCGGAGGCCGCATCGGCTACCTCGTAGCCGACCGGCACCGGAACCTCGGCCAGGCAGCGGCGCACCAGCTCGGACGATTGGACGCCGCGCAACCACATCTCAGGCTGGAGCGACAGCCGGTGAGCCAGGCAGGGCTCCGCGACGGCCTTGACGTCGTCGGGCAGCACGTAGTCGCGCCCCGCCAGAGCTGCCCGGGCTCTCGATGCCTGAAGAAGGGCCACCGACGCTCGGGGGCTGGCGCCAACCTGCACACCGGCGAGGACCCGTGTCGCCCGGACGATGTCGACGAGGTAGCCGGCCACGGGCTCGGCAATCTCGATCCTCTCGACGGCTGCCTGCATCGCGAGGATGCCCGCGACATCTGTGACCGGCCGGAGTCCGGCCTCTTCTCTCCCACGCGCCGCTCGCCGGCGCACCAGCTCTTGCTCGCCTGCACGATCGGGATAGCCGATGCTTGCTCGCAAGAGGAAACGGTCGAGCTGTGCTTCAGGTAGAGGGTACGTCCCCTCGTACTCGATGGGGTTCTCGGTCGCGATCACGACGAACGGCCTGGGCAGCAGGTGGGTGGTCCCATCGGCGGTGACCTGGTGCTCCTGCATGGCTTCCAAGAGGGCTGCTTGCGTCTTCGGGGGGGCACGGTTGATCTCGTCGCCGAGCACGAGGTTCGCGAAGAGCGGGCCTGGGCGGAACTCGAGCGCAGAGCGCCGCGCGTCGTAGAACGACGACCCTGTGACGTCGGCCGGCATCAAGTCAGGCGTGAACTGCACGCGCGAGTAGCTGAGGCCGGTCGCCTGGCAGAGCGAGCGCGCGGCGAGCGTCTTTGCGACGCCGGGGACGTCCTCGAGCAGGACGTGGCCACCGGCTATCACGCCGAGGAGCATGAGAGCGACGGCCTCTCTCTTGTCGACGATTGCGACCTCGACCTCGTCGAGGATCGCGCTCGCCAGCTCCGCGACGGCACTTGGCGTCAGCTTCTCGGGATCGGGGAGCGGCCCGAGCTCAGAGCTGGAGGTCAAGGCATCTTCTCCAGGGTCTCGACGAGCCGGGCGACGCGCGCCAACGATACCCCCGGGGACATTCGGTCGGCCGGCCTGGGGGCTGCCGGGTCGACAAGTGACCACCCGTCTCCGAGAAGCTCGGAAGCTCTATCTCGATCGTCCGGGCTGCAGCCTGTGTTCGCGAGTTTCGTGGCAGCGAGAACCTTCAAGCGCGGCAGGACCATCTGGGTGAAAGCTCCGATCGTCTCGACCCCGAGGTCGAGGGCACGCGCGAGGTCCTTTGATGCCGCGACGGCCGGTGCTTCTGTCGAGAGAGCGTCGCGCCCGGCATCTACGGCGATCGCACGGGTCCCGA
Source organism: Actinomycetes bacterium (assembly GCA_021796455.1). Classification (GTDB taxonomy): domain Bacteria; phylum Actinomycetota; class Acidimicrobiia; order Acidimicrobiales; family Bog-793; genus JAKACA01. The sequence goes on along the minus strand of JAKACA010000127.1, from coordinate 1,444 downwards.
CGCCCCTCTTGTCGGTCGTCCCGCGCAGCCAGCGAAATGCCACCATGCACCCGAGCAGGCCGATCAGACCCGCGAACGAGCGCTCTGCCGTACCCGGATCAGGCAGACCGAGCCCGAGAGCGAGGCCCAGCCCGGCGGTCCCGAGCGCCGCGAGAGCCACCGCCCAGATGACCGCACGGTTGGGACGGCGTGTCATCGGGCCGAGCCGTGCGCGGCCGGGAGGGGGTCTTCGACGGTCGAGGGCGAGCCGTGCCCGGCTGCAAGGTCCAGCTGAACCCGTCGGAGGGCTTTGATCGCGTCGAGGCGGAGGGTTTCGTCGAAGGTGTGGCTGCTGTAGCGGGCCGCCTCGAAGAGCGACGTGAGCCGGGACGCAGCATCGCGGGAGCTTCCGAGCGAGGAGAGCAGCCGCTGCAGGAACTCCGAAGCCGTCTCGGTGCTGCGCCGCTCCCCGACGCCGCCGGCCCGCGCTCCGGCCACACCCCCGGCGGCCCTGCCACCGCCGGCCCGCACTCCGGCCACATCCCCGGCGGCCCTTGTCATCGCGAGGTACGCAGCCACCACCGCCCTTCGTGGATCGGCCTCCTCGTCGGGATCGGCGATCCGCACCTCGGTCAGCGACATCGCGAGGCCAGCCGGCGAGGAGATGGCGCTCGGTGGCGCGCTGCGGGTCCGGAGGATCTCGCCGAGATTCCACCTGGTCCCGAGACGCCGGAACCTGACCCAGCTCGCGACCAGCAAGGCGGCAGCCACAAGTGCCACGATCCCGACCGTGGCGGCCGAGGTGGAGGGGAGGAAATGGACTGCGGAGTGGTGAGCGGCGCTGGAGTGGGCGAAAGGCGAAGTGCCTATCACCTGGCTGGGTTGGCGCCCGCGACGCCGGTGGCTGAGGAGGAGGGTGACGACTACCACGAGCCCCCCGAGCACGAGGAGAGCGATCGGTCCCTTCCACCACGAGCGGCGGGTGTAGGACTCGCCGTAGTGTGAGGCGGCGGGGCTCGTGAGCAGGCCATACACGATCGCCGCGGCCGCGAACAGGACCACGAGGCCCCCCAGCGTGACGGCGACGGAGAGCACGATCGAGCTGGCACCGGCGCGCAGGGTGGATGTGCCGCGGCCGGTGTCCGACAGAGCCCCCGCGAGCGCGCCGAGGACGAGGAGAAGGACCGCGAGCACTGCAGCCGCCCGGCGGAGCGAACCTTGTGCCCAAAGTGACCGGGTAGCCCGAGTTCGGTCACTCTCCGCACACAGTTGGCCCGACATCTCGCCTCCGGCAAGAAACCCGCCCGTCCCGCCGAGCACGAGTGGGGCCGGCGCCGCTTGCCTCCCCAAGTCGAGCACCCTCCTCATCGCGACCGGTGTCGCAGCACGGTTGTCTGTGCGAGCAGTGTAGGTCGACCTGATCGGCTCCGCCGCCCGCCGCCCGCCGCCCGCCGCCCGCCGCCCG
>JAKACA010000126.1 GCA_021796455.1 Actinomycetes bacterium | reverse complement strand
GTGAACGCCGGCCAACTTCGTGAGCGGCCCCACTGACAACTTCGTGCGAGAGCCATACTCGTTCCCGTTTGACGGAGCAAAGACGTTTGCCCTATACCTCAGGTGCGCCGGTCGAAGGCAAGAACCACTCGCGGTTGAACTGACTCCCGTAGCTTCGTGTCGGCAACTAATGACCAAGCCCCTCAGCCGTGAAGACGGCGGTCGTAAATGCAGCGGGCGTGTTGTGGGGATCGGTTCGCAGCCGTGCTTGTCGTTAGACGATATGCAAAACCCGAGATCCCTGCAGAGCTCTTCCAAGAGCCGTGCCGTTACCGTCGTAGCTTCGCCGACTTGTTGAGCCACACCAGCTTGAGCGGGTTGGCGATCGCATAGATGCGAGTGATGCGCCCGTCTTCTACCGACACGCTCACAACGATGGGCGTGCCGGCAACCTCGACCCGGAGGCCCGGCATCCCGTTGAACGACGCGACGGACGTCACTAGGTCAGGCAGCGCCGCCGCCCGGGCCAGAAACGCCGCTACCCGCGCGGCACCGATGATCGGCTTGCGAGCAGCCGGGACCTGGCCGCCGCCGTCGGCGACCAGCACCACGTCGGGGGCCAGGACCTTGAGCAGTTCCTCGACGTTCCCGGAGGTGAAGGCGGCCAAGAGGTTCTCGACTACCTCCTTTTGTAGGGCTCGGCCGATCTGCATCCGCGGCCGTCGGGCCGCCACGTGTGCACGGGCTCGGTGTGCAATCTGGCGCACTGCTGATTGGGTCTTGCCCACCACCTCGGCGATCTCCTCGTAGGGAACGTCGAATACCTCGTGCAGGACGAAGACGGCCCGCTCGACCGGTCGGAGCGTCTCCAGGATGGTGAGCATGGCGATGGAGACGTTCTCGGCGAGCTCGGCGTCTTGGGCTACATCAGAATCCACGAGCAGTGGCTCGGGCAACCACTCCCCGACGTACTCCTCCCGACGGCGCGAGAGCGTCCGAAGCCGGTTCAGCGCTTGCCGGGTGACAATCCGCACCAGATAGGCGCGCGGGTCGCGTACCTCATCCAGTTCGATCCGGGACCAGCGCAGCCAGGTCTCCTGGACTACGTCCTCAGCATCTTGGGCGGAGCCCAGCATCTCGTAGGCAACGGTAAAGAGCAGGCTCCGGTAGGTGACGAAGGGGTCGTCGGTCACACTGACGAGTAGGCTGCGGCAATCGGCGGGAGGCCACAGGCGGCCGAGAACCCCTGCGATTCGATACCGCAGGCCGTGTTGCACCTAGTCATGAAGTTGGCCAAGGCGATGAACGTAGTGAGCTCCACCATGGCGGCCGGGCCGAGCGCCTCGAGCAACCGGGCGGACAGCTCGTCGGTGACCACCGGTGGAGTCCGGGTCATCGCCTCGGCGTAGGTCAGCACGTCGCGCTCTAGAGGCGTAAAGACACCGGACTCCCGCCACCGGGGGACTTCGCGGGCCTTGCCCACGTCGAGCCCCTTGTTGTGCGCGTGGAAGTAGCCGACGTCGAGACAGAAGCTGCAGCCAACAAGACTCGCCACCGCCATATGCGCGAAGGACTTCAAGTTCTCGTCACATCGGTCCCACTTCTGCAACTTTCGTCCGATGGTGAAGCTCAGGTTCAGCACCTTGCGGTTGTGCCAAGCCACCTCGACCGGCTCGGGCACCTCGCCGAACATCTTGCGAGACATGCGCTTCACCACGACGCCATAGATGCCAGTCAGCTGGGCTTTGGGGATCCTCGTCGTGCTCACCATAGTCTCTCCTCTCGGTACAGCTCCGGACATGAAGACACCAGCCGAGAGCCCGCTGTGACAACTTCGTGCGGAGGTCCCCTGTGGCGGAGCAGTACATCGAGGCATACTGCCGTGCCGTTCAACAACCCGAATCGGCGTCGTCAGGGCCGGGCAAGGGTTCGCACGGGCGCGCTGAACACACCGATAGCCACACAACCTCGCCGGCTGGGTGCCTCCGGGGCCTAGGCGAGGACGCGGCGGGTGAAGGTTTTCGTGGCTGCCCAGGCGATCGCCACGGTCAACACCGTCAGGGTGGGCAGGCTGGCCCAGGTGGCCATGTGGGGGAGCGTGGGGGTGAGAGCGGCCCGCAGGGCCTCGCTGAGGTAGACGAGCGGATTGGCGAGCACGACGATCTGGACCCAGCGGACGGCGTGGAGCGACGCCCAGGGGTAGTAGACGCAGCCCAGGAAGGTGAGGGGGACGACGGCGACAGCGAAGACGATGGAAATCTTGCGGATCTCGACGACCGTGCCGAGCAAGAGGCCGAGGAAGCCGGCAAGCAGGCTGCCCATGACGGCGGCAAGAACGAGGGTCGACCAGCTGGCGATCTGGATGTGGATGGGCGTAGCGGGGATCAGGTAGACGAGGGGGAACACGATCGCCGCAGCGAGCAGGCTCTGAAGCGCGCTGAAGCACACCTTGGCGGCGGCGGCGAGGGCGTAAGGGACGGGGGCCATGACCCGGTCTTCGATCTCTCGGGTGGCGCCGAACTCCATGGACAGCGGCAACGCCACAGCAGTGAGCCCTTGGAAGAAGATGGCCGAAGCGACCAGCCCGGGGAGCGCGACGGTGGCCAGGCTCTGACCGGCGATCTGTCCGAAGCGAGCGGCGCCGATGTGGGGGTAGAGGTAGGTGAAGACGAAGACGAACATGAGCGGGTTGAGCACGGTTCGGAGAAGGAACGTGGAGGGCATGTGCATGAGCACCCGCAGGTCGCGAGCGATCAATGCAGCGAATGAGGCGGAGATGATCCGCCACTGCTCGGCTCGAAGGTTGCCATAGCGGTGCTGGGCTCCACCGTGCGCCCCCGACTCGGACAGTGTGGTTGCGGTGGGGGTTTCAGTCACGGAGCTTCCTTCCGGTAAGCGAGATGAACACGTTTTCGAGCGTCGTCTCCGAGACGGACAGATCCAGCAGTCCGCTTCCTACTTTGGCGATGAGCTGGGGCACCAGTCCGTCTCGTGCCGAGGTGAGCACCTTGACTCTGTTCTCTTCGGCCAGGACCCCTTCGACGCCGTGCAGGGCTTCGAGTTGTTGGAACAGGCGAGGTGAGGGCGGTGCCTTGAGTCGAAGCTCGACGGTGGCCGCGGTGGCCACGCTGCGCTTGAGCGCTTCAGGTGTGTCACAGACGAGGATCCGACCGTGATCCATGATGGCGACCCGGTCGCAGAGCCGGTCGGCCTCGTCCATGGAGTGAGTGGTCAACACGACGGCCAATCGTTCCCGCTCACGCAGGTTACGGATGAGCTCCCATAAGGCGAGTCGGGACTGCGGATCCAACCACGCCGTCGGCTCGTCCAAGAACAGCACGCTTGGACGGTGGGCGAGCGCCCGGGCCAACTGTGCCCGCTGAGCGAGGCCACCCGAAAGGCGATCGACCCTGTCGTGGCGGCGATGGGCCAGGTCGAAGTGTTCCAGTAGATCGCTGCTGCGCTGCTTCGCCTCCCGGCGTGACAGACCGAAGAACCGACAGTGAAAGTACAGGTTCTCTCCCACCGACAGCGAGCGATCCAAAGTGTTGACCTGGGTAACCACACCGAGGCGCCTTCGCGCCAGCGAACCATGAGCGACCACATCCACGCCGGCCAGGGTGACCCGGCCGGCGGTCGGGCGCGCTCTGGTGGCCGCAACCGAGATGGTTGAGGTCTTGCCCGCCCCGTTCGGGCCCAACAGGCCGAAGATCTCGCCCGCATGTACCCCGAGGCTCACCCCGTCGACCGCGTTCTGCTCCGACCCCGGATACCGCTTGACGAGACCCTCGATCGATAGCTGGAGTTCACCCGAGCCCGGTGCCGGCATCTCGCTCCGTCTGATCACGCGACTCACTCTAGACGTAGTGAGTCGGATCATGCAACTGGCTGGTAGTGTTGTTCCGTGTTGAACCGCACCTATCGAGATCAGGCCTGCTCGATCGCCCGGGCCCTCGAGATCGTCGGAGAGCGATGGACGCTTCTCATCCTGCGCGACACCTATCGGGGGATCCACCGTTTCGACGATCTCCAAGCCAGCCTCGGCATCACCCGCGGAGTCCTCACCCAGAGGCTTTCCTGGCTCGTCGACGAAGGACTGCTGGAGCGACGGCCATACCAGACCAACCCTGAACGGTTCGAATACCTTCCGACTACCAAAGGCCGGGCACTATCGCCGGTCCTGATGCATCTTCTCTTATGGGGCGACCGCTACTACCCCTCCCCGGGCGGACCGCCGCAGATCGTCGAGCACAACGAGTGCGGCGGCCGGATTACCCCACAGCTCACCTGCGACCAATGTGGGCAGCAGCTCCGACCCAGCGACATCAGCATCCGCCCCCGGACCAAGCCCGCACGCTCACGCCGAGCAGCTGCTCGGCGAGCAGACGTGGCGTGAGCCCAGCCTGCGGGCACCCGAGGGTTCTGAGATTTTCGTTAGACCGCGCGAAACCGGTGAAGTCGACCTTGGCGGCCGAGTGCGTGCACTAGAAAAGCCGGGGAACTGCAGCCGAAGACCTAGCTGACATGATCCGCCGCGGACAGGCGGGCCAGTACTCCGGCGTGAGGGGTGTCTCGGTTGACTTGCTCGGAGCGACAAGACTATAACCAATTACATGTTCGACAACGCTGGGTTCGCAGACGTGCGATCGACTTTTCGTTGTGCGGTTGACGGTTTCGTCGCAGTTGTTGACGCCGTTCCCTCCACCAGGCTCTCCGAGGGGGCACTAGGTAGCTGGAATATTCGCGATCTCATCGGGCACGCCAGCCGGGCCTTGTCGACGATCGAGAGCTATGGCGGACGGACGATCGAGGGTCCGCTAACTGCAGGCCCTGCGGGGTACTTTGCCCAGATCGGCGAGGCACCGCCAGGCAGCGACGCCCGTCGGCGGCGCGACGACATGATCGCCGAACGGGGACGGGAGGCGGGGGCGGCCCTCGGCGACAACCCTGCGGCTACTGTCCGCACGCTCGCCGAGCGGGTCATCGACCTCGTGGACACCATGGGCGGTGATACGCCCGTGGCCAGCCCGGCAGGACAGATGACGCTCGCTGGATATCTGCCGACCAGAACCTTTGAGCTGGTTGTGCACACTCTCGACCTGGCCACCGCGCTCGGATTGCCGGTTCCAGAAGTCCTGCGACCAGCCATCGCCATGTCGACGATGCTTGCTGGCGAGATCGCTGCCGGTCTCCCGAGCGCGCCGGACGTGTTGCTCGCCCTCTGCGGGCGCGGCGGCCTGCCTGAGGCTTTCAGTGTCGTTTGAGCTCTGTGGGATGGACCTTCGGCACTGCCCTGGTACTCCGGCTTCAAGCCACATGATGTCGCGCCCGTCTCGGCCTCTGCCGGTGGGCCACCGGCTCGCGCCGCGCGCGAATTGAGCAGCAAGGATGTCCGGCGTGACTGACTGGGACGGAGCAGCCTACGACCGCTTAGCTGATCCCCAGGCGCGCTGGGGTCGGGCGGTCCTGAGCCGTCTTGAACTCCAGGGTTCAGAGACCGTCCTCGATGCAGGATGCGGCAGCGGACGGGTTACCAAGGCACTTTTGGACCGCCTGCCCCGCGGGCGAGTGGTCGCACTCGATGCGTCCTCGTCTATGTTGTCGAAGGCTCGTAGCCGCCTGTCCGAGCGGTTGGCGCAAGTCCGGTTCGTGCAGTCTGACCTGCTGAAGCTTGAACCAGCGATGCTTGGAGACGACATGCCTGTCGACGCCGTCTTCTCCACCGCTACCTTCCACTGGGTCACCGACCATGACGTTCTCTTCGCCAATCTCGCTTCGGTCATGCGCCCGGGCGCCCAGCTCGTCGCTCAATGTGGAGCCGAGGGAAACATCAAGCAACTGCTCGAAGCGGTGCGTTCATTGGGTGTGAAGCGGGCTGGAACGTGGCTTTATCCCTCAGTTGCCGATACTGAGGCTCGGCTCCGGTCTGCAGGATTCACCGAGGTTCAGGTGTGGACCAATGCCGAGCCGACTCTCTTCGCCGACAGGACAGTGCTTGTCGACTTCCTGGAGGTCGTCTGCTTGCGCGAGCACGTCGCAACTCTTCCTCCAGCTATGAGGCGTGATTTTGTGGAACGTGTCGCCGCCAAGATGGCCGAACCGGTAATCGACTATGTCCGCCTCAACATCGTCGCCCGCAAGAGTGAGGACGACGAGACTGATTGGACCATGCCATTGGAGACTTGACTGGTAACGAACAGGCTGGGACACCGGAACCTGTCGTAGCCGAGCCGTTTAGCTGTGCACGTGATGCTCGGTCGGAGAGCAGCCCAATTGCTTGCTTGGACGAGACACCGTGGTAGCAGTTCTGCTACCATGGTGTCGTGAGCGACATAGCACAGAAGGAGCTGCGCAATCAGGTCGGTGAGGTGCTCCGTAGGGTCGAGGCGGGCGAGACGCTCACTGTGACGGTCGCCGGTCGTCCGGTTGCCGAGCTCGGCCCGGCACATCGCCGGCGCTGGGTGAGCGGTACGGCACTCTCCGGGATCTGGCGGGCAAAAGCGCCGCGGCATCTCGATTCCGACCTCGAGCGACTGCCGGCAGAAGTCGTGGACCCCTTCGATTCGTGAGGGCCCTGCTCGACACGTCGGTACTCATAGGCGACCTTCCCCCACCTGACGACGTCGAGGCCGCCATAAGCGTCGCCTCGATCACCGAGCTGCACTTCGGTGTCCTCGTCGCCGACGACGATGACGAGCGGGCGCTCCGCACCGCCCGGCTTGCGGTGGTCGAGGCCACGTTCGACCCCTTGCCTATAAGCGTCGAGGTTGCCCGGGTCTGGGGCCAACTCGCGGCTGCGGTGGCCCGCCGTGGTGGCAACCCCAGACGGCGCCACATCGACCTCGCCATCGCGGCCACTGCTCAGGTGGAGGGAGTGCCTCTCCTTACACACAACATCGGCGACTTCCAGATCATCGAGGACCTGGTCGACGCTCGGCGACTGTCCGATGAATAGGCGGCAGCGGACTCCCTTACGGACATGGACGCCCGACCCCGCTCCCCGTTTGGGGAGACATTTCGGGTGGCGACCCGACGGTCAAGGCGTCGTGGCAGCGGCTCGGAGTTTCTCGGGGCGGCTGGGACACGAGCTGGCCCTCATTGAGCAGGACAGCCGCTCCTCCCGCTGCCTAGAGTACATCCGCTACCAGCGGCTTCATCGGGTTTGCGGCCCGAAGTCGTGCGATGGTCCAAGACCACCGCCACCGCCCACGACAAAGGCCCTGACGATCTGCCCGGAGATCGAGTTCGCATGCTCCAACGCCAGGAGCACGCGAGCCCGGCCTCTCTGCACTGCGGAGCGATGTCACGGCCGGTTGGCCTCGTCGATGGTCAGCTCCGCCGCTGGGTCGGCCTCCAGCCGATCATCGGGGATAGGGCGCCCGCTCAGCACGGATAGGCCGTACGTGCCAGCGGCCAGGCGCTCTTCAGCACGGTCCAGGGCTTCCAGCCGGGCCTGAAGCCCGGCGACGACGGCGTCGTTGGTGCCTTCGGCCGTGAGCGGTTCGGCCCGATCCTCCCAGTCTCCCGGTTCGTTCTCGGCGGTCCTGTCGGCTCGTCCTGACTTGGCCGTATCGGCCAGCAGGGCCTGTACCCGTGTGCGCTCAGCCTGGAGCAGTTCTCGCGCCCGCTTGTCCTCCACTTGGTCTCCCCTCTCTCAAAGTACCTACCGGTCGAAGCCCGCCAGAGCCGCCCTGGTGCTGTCACTATAGGACCGGACCGAAGAACCGGACCGAAGAACCGGACCGGACGGTCCAGGTCGGCGACGAAAAGCACCGTGTGATGGACGCTCTTAGAATTGGCGGGCGTCTCGTGTAATATAGGTGACGGATCAACTATTCGGCGACGTACAGTGGAGACGTGACCGAGGTCCGGTGGCTCGACGAGCGCGAAGAGCGGGCATGGCGGGCGCTGCAGTTCATGCAGATGCGTCTCACCGGCCGCCTGGCTGCCGATCTCGCTGCCACCTCCGACCTGTCCTACCCCGACTACATGGTCCTCGTCGCCCTCGGCGACCAGCCGGGCTGGCGGGCCCGCCTGTTCGAACTGGCCGAGGTCCTCGGCTGGGAGAAGAGCAGGCTCTCCCACCAGGTCGCCCGCATGAGCAGTCGGGGCCTGGTGAAAAAGGAGCGCTGCGACGACGACCGCCGCGGCGCCTTCGTCGTCGGCACCGAGCAGGGCCGCAAGGCCATCGAGACCGCCGCCCCCCACCACGTCGCGGCGGTGCGCCGCCTCTTCATCGACCGGGTCAGCCCAGGCGAGCTCGACGCCATCACCTCCGCCGCCGAGAAGGTCCTGGCCGTGCTCGACGCCGAGCCAGCCGAGCCCGCCGAGCCCGCCGAGCCCGCCGAGCCCGCCGAGAGGCGATGATGGTCCCCGCGCCGGAGCCGGTCAGCGCCAAGATCGCCGAACTGCTTCGACGCAGCCCGGCGTGCCGGGGTCGGGCCGAACAGGACGAAGGCCCCTTCCACCGCGACAACGAACCGGTCCGTCGCGAAAGCGCCGAGGACCGGCCGGGCGCGCCCCTCACTCTCGGCATCCGCCTCGCCGGCCATGACGACACCCGCCGTCGGCATGGTCGAGTTCAGCACCATCTTGCGCGGTGAGGTCGGCTTCGAAAGGGCGGCCGGGCATGACGGGGGCTTCTACGAGGACCACGAGAT
>JAKACA010000125.1 GCA_021796455.1 Actinomycetes bacterium | reverse complement strand
CGCGAACGGTGACGAGCTCGTGGCGCAGATGCGACTCGACGTCGCAGCGGTCCGCGTAGCTACGGCCCCGACGACCCAGCCGGACTCGAGGACATCGCAATGATTTGTTTCGCGCGACTTGCTCTGCCAATGTGCAATGCTGGTGGAGACGAGGTCCCTGGGCGGCCAAGGCCTCTCTTACTTGGTGGTCGTAGCTCAGTTGGCAGAGCGCCAGGTTGTGGTCCTGGAAGTCGGGGGTTCAAGTCCCCTCGGCCACCCGCATGCGAACGAGCCGGGGCAAGCTGCCAACCCTCTTGGCGGCTAGCTCCCGCTCGCCTCGCGCATTGCCGGAACCGACTAGTCTGGCTACTCGCAGGCGCCTCTAGCTCAATTTGGCAGAGCAACGGACTCTTAATCCGCAGGTTCTGGGTTCGAGTCCCAGGGGGCGCACCCGGTCCGCCGGACCCGGTGGTCGGCTCACGGGGAGGACCATCTCCTCCTCAGGGTGAGTTAGGTGGCCCCCGTAGCTCAGTTGGACAGAGCAGCTGCCTTCTAAGCAGACGGTCCCAGGTTCAAGTCCTGGCGGGGGCGCGGTGAGCCGACTAGGTGGCGAGCAAGATGCCACAGTCGGCGCGGAATCCATGAACTAGGTTCCCGTGATGACATATGGACGTGCCATGGATTCTCAAGGTGGCGGCTGCGTGACCCTGTTGCCTGAGAACGAGCTGACGAGCCAGCTCCGAGCTGCCGTCTCGGCAGCGGGCTGCGAGGTCGTATCCGACGTCCGGCGTGCCAAGGCCCTCATCTGGTGCTCGCCAGATCCCTCGGGCCTCGCGGCCGTACTGCAGGCCGCACCGGATCTCGAATGGATCCAGCTGCCCTTTGCCGGGGTCGAGCGGTTTGTCACCTTCTTCTCGGAGGATCGCGTCTGGACAGCGGCCAAGGGCATCTACGGGCCGGCCGTTGCCGAACTGGCGCTGGCCCTGATCCTCGCGGGCCTCCGCAAGATTGGGAGCTTCGCGCGGGCAAGCTCCTGGCTGCCCCTCGATCAGACCAGCCTGTGGAGCGCGAAAGTCACCATCATCGGCGGAGGAGGCATCGCGCGGTCCCTGATCGACCTTCTCGCGCCATTCAACTGTGACGTCGTGGTCGTGAGGCGCAGCGGTGCTGGCATCGAGGGTGCGCGCGTCGAGCCGGCCGACCGCATGGCAGATGCGCTGGCTGGTGCCGCCGCCGTGGTACTTGCTCTTCCCTTGACCAAGGAGACCGAACGGTCCGTCGACGCGAAGTTCCTGGAGCTAATGGACCCGGCGGCCTGGTTGGTCAACGTGGCGCGCGGGGGGATCGTCGTCACCTCCGACCTCGTGACAGCGCTACGTCGTGGAGCTATTGGCGGAGCCGCGCTCGACGTGACCGACCCCGAGCCGCTGCCAGACGGGCACCCCCTCTGGACCCTCGATAACTGCATCATCACACCGCACGCGGCCAACACCTTCCAGCTTGGTACCGCGCCCCTTGTTGCACTCGTCAAGGAAAACGCCTCGCGCTTCCATCGATGCGAGCCGCTGCTTGGCCGCGTCGACATCGATGCCGGATACTGAGGGAGCGCCGCCGCCAGACGCGCTCGAAAGCCCCGCGGCTAGAAGACCGTTCTGATCAGCTTTCCTGTGCTGGTGCTCATCTCGGTGAGGGAGTTACCCCGAAGGCTCGGAGAGCCTTGGTTCACCACCCAGAGGTTGTCTCCGACGACTACGAGGGCCTGCGGGTTGCTGAAGAGGTAGGGGCCGTTCGTATTGCACATCATCCAGGGCATCTTGGCTGGCCTCGAAGGGACGATCTGAGTGATCATCGGTGATGAGCCGGGCGGGCTGGCGGCGAAGAAGTAGCCGTTGCCGTACGCGATGGGACCCGGCGTGGGAAGGTAGTCCGAGGTGTTTGGCACTACCTGCACCACGTCACCTGTTGCCGCCGCGATCTCGGTTATTGACCGTCCCGTGGTGTTGGTGACCCAGAGATCACCGCCGTGAGCGGCGATGCCGCTCGGGGTCGCGAACTGATAGTTGTGACCGGACAAGGTGGCTTCCCACTTCATCGTGGTCGAGTTGATCTCCGTGACCGCGTTCGATGCGCTCTCGCTCACGAACAAGTGGTCGCCTACCAAGGTGACCGCTGTGGGGTGGTCGAAGCCGAAACCCCTGCCCGACGCCGTCCCGAGGGGTCTGCCGGTCGCGGTGGAGATCTTCGTGACCGCACCGCCGGCACTTAGGACGTAGAGGTAGGAGTCCCCGCTCGAGGTGAGGGCGACAGGATCGGAGAACCGATAGGCGCGCCCGGCGAAGGTTCGCACCGAGATGCTCCGAGCGAGAGATATCTCAGTCACTCCGGCGCGGCCGTTGGCGACGTAGAGGTCCTCGCCGATCGCCTTGAGTGCCGTAGGCTGGTTCAGCTTGTAGCGGGCACCGCTGAATATTCGGACCAAAGCTCCGTCGACAGCGTTGACCTCGGTGACCGAGTTGCCGGCCCGGTTGGCGATGAACAGGTCATTGCGGATAGCAGCAACTGCGTCGGGCGCGTCGAAGCCGTACGGCCCGGAGGGCACCGAACGAACCGCCGCCGGCTGAGCAGACGCGGCGGCGGGCCCTGCCTGGAGCAACAAAGGCGACAGCAGGCTCGCGATCCCCGCGACTATCCCCGTCCAGATCGAGCCGCGCCGTGAGGACGGTCCGTCGGTGACTGTGGAGCTGAGCGACATATTGATCACCTCCGGTGTCGGGGCAAGTATCTGGCAGCAGTGCTCGCCACGATCACGCTACCGTAGCGGAGCCGGTGGGATTGCCTTGTGCAACCACGGCGGCAGGCAGTACAACCCGGGTAGGGCTACGCTTGGAACCCGTGGTCGACTCCACGCTCGCGAGCTCCGCCTCGGGAGACGAGAGAGAACGGACTGAGATTGGCACCCGGAGGTGTTCTCTGCAGTCCGGTGACGACGACGTCGGGGCTGCAGTAGCGGGAGTCGCGCTCCAGCCCCTCCTTGGGATCGGCGATCGCAGCACAGTTGGATACGAGGCCGTGTTCCGAGCCCTTGGAGGCGCACGGCCGGCTGCGAGCTTTGTCCGCGCGCTTGAGCTGGTGCCGGTGGTCAACCCGGCGGTGCTTGTCGTCCCTGCCACAGAGGCACTGTTCGCCGAGATCGGTGAGCAGCTTGCAGCGTTGACGGCGGCGGCGGGAGTAATGCCGAGCGAGCTCGTGTGGCTCTTGCCGTTCGGTCACTCGGCCCGGGACCGTGTCATGGTTATGGAGCGGGCGCGCTGGCTCACTTCGATGGGCTTTGGGCTCGCTCTCGACGGAATGGAGCTTGCGGCGCTTGCCGATGCCGAGGTGGCTGATCTCACCCCCACCTTCGCGATGCTCGCACAAGGGCTGGCAGAGCGCGTCTCGATCGAGCCCCGTGCCAGGGCAGAGGTGGCCGCCCTCATGTCGTACTTCGGCCGACTCGGCACGCGCACCGTTGCACGGTTCGTCGACGACGAGAACACGGCTCGGCTCTGGCTCGAGCTCGGCCTGCAGTTCGGCGCGGGTCGCTTTCTGCAGCCTCCGGTCGTTCTCGAGCCCAGACTGGCCGAGCCAGGAGACGAGATCGTCAACCGCTCGTGGTTCCGCCAGAGAACGGTCCGCGCAATTGGCAGACAGGAGCGAGACAGCGTCCCGGTCGCCTTCGCGCCTCTTCCGCCCCGCACCGGGCCTGCCGGCGACCGCGAGTTCGCCCGCATTCTCGGCGAGGCCGCTCGCACGATGCAGGCTGAGCACGATCCGCGCAAGATTCTCGATACCGTCGCAGATCTGGTGACCCGTGTCATGCCGGTGGATCGCCTGGCGATCTTCGAGGCCCGGTGGGAGAGCTATACGTTACGCCCGCGCATCGTCGTCGGCGAAGGCCTCGACGGCCTGCGAGACGTCGAAGACCTCATGGGAGCCGGCATCACGGGCTGGGCTTTCCTGCGGGGCGAGCCCTACAACTGCCGTGACGCCTTCTCTCACGAAGCAGCCGCCCACGTTCCGGGAAGCGACGGAGGACGGCGAGAGGAGTCCCTGGTGGTGATCCCGTTGGCTGCGGGCGATCACCGGCTCGGAGCGCTCGACGTCTGGCGCGATGGACTTGACAAGTTCAGCGACGAAGATGTGGAGCGGTGCGCCCTCATCGGCTATCTCGCCGCAGCAGCATGGCGCAACGCACAGCTGTACGAAGAGCTGGAGCAGCGTGTCATCACAGACAAATTGACGGGCCTGCTCAACAAGCGGTGGTGGGACGAGCTTGCGCCACGGGAGGCCGCGCAGGCTCTGCGCAACGGCTCCGAGCTCGCGATCCTTCTCGTGGATCTGGACAACTTCAAGCTGATCAACGACAGTTGCGGTCATGCTGTCGGCGACTTGACGCTGCGAAACACTGCGCGCGTGCTTGCAAGCGCCTTGCGCTCGGGTGATGCCGCGGTGAGATTCGGAGGCGACGAGTTCCTCCTCGTACTGCACGGCGCCGATAGCGAGGGCGCGCAGCCCGTAGCAGAGAAGGTGTGCGAGATGCTCCGTGCTCTACCTCCTTCGTGCGAAGGGATCAGCGCCCTCACGGCATCGATCGGCATAGCGACTTTCCCCACGCACGGCTCCTCGCTCGAGGACGTGGTCCGGGAGGCCGACCTTGCCATGTACCAAGCCAAAGCGATGGGAAGAGACCGGATCGTCGTGTTCAGACCAAGCTGAGCCGGGCAGAAGCTTCCGGAGAACGGACATGGCGGCAGCCTTCGCCTGGGCGCGGCAACATGGTGTGATGGACGTGCTCGTTGTCGCCGGCAGTACGAAGGTCCCCGACTACCTCCTTGCTCGCAGCGGCCGCGTCGTCGAGCTGGACGGCGGGGACGTCTCGGTGGCGGTGATCGCCGATCTTCGAGCGCGCATCCCGCGCCGTGTCACCGTAGTTGGTCCATTCTCTGCCGAGGTCGCGACGTCCCTGCACCGCGCAGGCCTGCCGGTGCGTCTCCACACCGACGAAGACGTCGATCTGCGTCCGGGTCTTGGCGGGGTGGAGATCCTCCCTCTTACAGACAGGGGATCGCCCATGGAGGTAGTGGGATCGCTCCTCGAGCTCGTGGGCAATACGCCGCTGGCCCGACTCGACCGCATCGGCAGGGATCTCCCCTGCCCGTTGCTTGCCAAGCTCGAATTTCTGAACCCGGGCGGGAGCGTGAAGGACAGGCCGGCGGTCGCCATGATCGAGAAGGCGGAGCGGGACGGCCTTTTGCAGCCCGGAGGGACGATCGTCGAGGGCACGTCAGGCAACACGGGGGTGGGACTGGCGATAGTTGCGGCCCGCCGCCGCTACAAGTGCATCTTCGTGATGCCGGACAAGATGGCTCCAGAGAAGATCGCTCTGCTGCGAGCTTACGGGGCAGAGGTGGTCGTGTGCCCGAGCGCGGTGGCGCCAGACCATCCGGACTCCTACTACTCGGTGACTGCCCGTCTCGCCTCGGAGATCCCGGGTGCCTATCACCCTGACCAGTACCACAACCCGGAAAACCCGGACTCACACATGCGCTCGACCGGCCCCGAGATCTGGCGCCAGACCGGCGGGCGGGTCACTCACTTCGTGGCGGGAATCGGCACGGGTGGGACGATTACCGGCATTGGCAGGTTCCTGAAGACGCAGAATCCTGACGTTCAGATCATTGGAGCCGATCCGGAGGGGTCGGTGTACTCGGGCGGATCGGGTAGACCGTACC
Organism: Actinomycetes bacterium; assembly: GCA_021796455.1. Taxonomy (GTDB): domain Bacteria; phylum Actinomycetota; class Acidimicrobiia; order Acidimicrobiales; family Bog-793; genus JAKACA01. Next base: position 2,905 of record JAKACA010000125.1, on the reverse strand, counting down.
TGGTGGAGGGCATCGGCGAGGACTTCTGGCCAACCACGTACGATCCCGCCGTCGTCGACCGCGTCGTCATGGTCCGTGACACCGATTCGTTCCTGACCGCGCGCCGGGTCGGCGTGGAAGAGGGGATTCTCGTAGGTGGTTCAGCCGGGACGGCCCTGTGGGCAGCACTTCACCTCGCTCCGGAGCTCCACGGCGATGACGTCGTGGTCACCCTGATTCCCGACTCGGGCCGAGGCTACTTGTCAAAGCTCTACAACGACGAATGGATGGCAGACCATGGCTTCCTTCGGGCACTGGGCCAGACCGTGGCTGATCTGCTCGAACGAAAAGGGGCGAAGCTGCCCGAGCTGATCCATGTGCATCCTGATGACAGCGCCCGGGAAGCCATCGAGATCATGAGGGAGTTCGACGTCTCCCAGCTGGCGGTGGTACAGGCGGAGCCCCCGCTGGCCGAGGCCGAGGTAGTCGGGGCGGTATACGAGCGCGACCTGATGCAGAGGGCCTTCAAGGACGCCTCGCTCCTGGATCGGCCGGTTCGCGAGGTCATGAGCCCGCCGCTACCCACTATCGGCAGCGGGGAGAGCGTCGAGCTCGCCGTTCATCGGCTCGAGGAGTCCTCGGCGGTGCTCGTGATCGACCGCGGGCATCCCGTAGGCGTGCTCACGCGAACAGACGCGCTCGGATTTCTTGCCTTGCCGGGTCGCATCGCCGAGCCGGTGCGATGAGCAGCGCACTTGGTTTCGAGACGCTCGCGATTCATGCGGCCCAGCCGCCCGATGCTTCCACAGGTGCTGTGATCCCGGCGCTTCACCTGGCTACCACCTACGCGCAGGAGGCCGTCGGGCAACACAAGGGCTTCGACTACAGCAGAACGGGAAACCCGACTCGTTCAGTGCTCGAGGCGACACTGGCTACTCTCGAAGGTGCTACACGAGGATTCTGTTTTGCCAGCGGGATGGCGGCTGAGGACGCGGTGCTGCGAGGCCTTCGCCCCGGTGACAACCTCCTGATCCCGAACGACGCCTACGGAGGGACCTGGCGCCTGATCGCCCGCGTCTATGGAGAGATCGGCGTCTCCGCCACGCCGGTCGATCTCACCCGTTCCGACGCGGTCGCGAGCCAGTGGAAGCCTTCGACGAAGCTCGTATGGGTGGAGTCGCCGAGCAATCCGCTCCTGCAGGTCGCCGACATAGGGGCCATCGCCGAGATCGCGCACGAACTTGGCGGGTGGTGCATCGTCGACAACACCTTCGCCACGCCCTACTTGCAGCGGCCGCTTCTGCTCGGTGCCGATGCAGTCGTGCACTCGGCGACCAAGTACCTGGGTGGCCACTCCGATGTCGTCGGCGGCGCTGTCTTAACGAGTGATCCAGCTCTTTGCGAGCAGCTCGGCTTCATCCAGAACTCGGCCGGGGCGGTCCCGAGCCCGTTCGACTGCTATCTCGTGCAGCGCGGCCTCAAGACTCTCGCCGTCCGCATGGAGCGCCAGTGCTCCAACGCGGCTGTCATCAGCGACTTCCTCGCTGGGCATCCGGCCGTCTCTCGGGTGCTCTACCCAGGTCTGGCCTCGCACCCGGGCCACGCCCTCGCCCGCCGTCAGATGGGTGGCTTCGGCGCGATGGTGTCCTTCGTGCTGAAGGGGGGCGAGGCCGTCGCCGTCGAGACCGCGAGGCGGACCAAGCTGTTCACGCTTGCTGAGTCGCTCGGAGCGGTCGAATCCCTGATCGAGCACCCTGCAAGGATGACTCATGCTTCTGTCGCCAGCTCACCGCTCGCTGTCGATCCGGCTCTGCTGCGGCTCTCCGTGGGCTTGGAGTCTGTCGGCGACCTGATCTCCGATCTCTCCCAGGCCCTTGGTTGAACAGCTGCCTGCTGACACGTAGGGTCGTACGGCGCCGGGCCAGGGCCGGTCTCGCTCCTGAGGCCACATGAGCCGGTGTGCAGGCTGGGTCCTGACTGCACCGCAGACAGGAGCGGTCAGTCCTCGACCATGAGGTGAGAGTCGACCATCTCGAGGTAGTTCCCCCAGGCCTGGCGGACTGCTTCGCGATGCGCGTCGAGCTCACCGTCGACGGCAGCGCGGTAGCTGTTGCGCGCGTCGTTCACGTTGCGCAGATAGTCGTCGCGGGCGATCGCCATGTTCTCGTTGTACGTCTTGCGCACCTGGGCTGCGGTCTCGTTGTAGGTGGCACGCGCCTGGGCGACGATGTCTCGCCGCATGGTCGACGGAGCGTTCGCGACGGCTTGCTTATAGAGAGCCCAGGCCTCGTCGATCTGCTGCCCGTGGGTGCTCTCGGCGGCTGCCTGCATGCTCTCGTAGGTGACCCTGGCGGGATCGAGAGCCGTCTCGAACGCCTCCCAGGCTCGCTCGACGGCTTCCCGGTAGATCTCCCAGGCGTCGTCGATGATGCCAAGGTACTGGTTGCGCGCCTCGAGGTCTGCCGCCCTTGTGTCAGCATCCTTCGCCATCCAGCGTCCTCCTCCCGATCACAAAAGCTAGCGCAACCGCTTGGCGGTGGACCATTCGGCGCCGCTCCGACTCTCTGGCATCGTCTCTCGCCCACGTCGCTGCGTAGCCGAGCCGTCACTTCGCGTGAGAGCCTACAACGGTCGGGCCCCTCGATGGAAGGCAGCGGCCGGTTCGAGGAGTGGGAGCTGTCACCGAAGTTGTCGTGCGGAGAGCGCCTCAAGCCTTCTCGAGGGCACGCCGGCTCTCAGCGAGGGCGCGACGGGCGGTGTCCGGAGCGGTCTGGCGGAGCCGCTCCAGATCATTATGGGCCGCTTCGATTGCTGCCAGCCAGGGTGAGGGAGAGCGCGGGATCGGCGCGCCCGAGGAGAATGATCGTTGCGCTGCCCAGGAGCAGTGGAGCTCCTCCTCCGCCCGCGTGCAGGCCACGTAGAGCAG
>JAKACA010000124.1 GCA_021796455.1 Actinomycetes bacterium | reverse complement strand
GACGCGGTTGACAAGCACGACCGGAAGCCGGGATCGGGCGATATCGACAAGGCGTGGGTGCTTACGCCTCGCGGTGGCGATTATGAGGCCATCGACCTGGCGTGCCTCCAAGCGCTCGAGCACGAGCCGCTCCCGGCTCTCATCGTTGTCGGTGTTGCCGATGAGCGGCACGTAGCCTGAGGAAACGAGCCTGTCTTCGATGCCTCTCACGATCGGGGGGAACATCGGGTTGGTGAGGTCCGGAAGAACTACTCCGATCGTGGCCGAGCGGCGTGTCTTGAGGCTCCGGGCGACATGGTCAGGGCGATAGTCGAGCGCCCGCGCAGCTTCCTCGATGCGCCGCACCGTCTCGGAGTGCACGAGCTGGCGCGTCTCCTCGTTGAGGGCCCGAGACGCCGTCGCCGGGTGGACGCCGGCAAGTCGTGCCACGTCTCGCAGGATTGCGCGACGGGCTCCTGTTTCCTGCTGATCCCCTGTCATGGCATTCGTCCGCCCGGCCCTTACGACTCAGCAGGAGGCAGCCCAGTAGTCGGGCGAGGCCTTGCTCGCCCGCAGCTTCTCGGCGCTCTCGAAGCCGGGCGCCATCGCGGCAGCTGAGCCGGCAAGGACCTCGTGGTGGTCTATCCCGAGCAGGCGTATCCAGCTCTGCTGCCCCATCGTGAGAGCGATGAAGCAACCCAGCTCCACCAGTTCCGCTTCGCTGAAGTGACGCCGGAGCCGATCCCAGAAGGCGTCGTCGGTGTCAAGGTGCCAGGTTATTGCCTCGGCGTATGACAGCGCCGCCTTCTGCCGCTCGTCGTATAGCGGCGAGGACTCGAAGTCGAGGAGGTGATCGTAGTGCTGCTCGACGAGGCCTGCCGCGGCGGCCTTTAGCGAACGCTGGTTCCCGCAGTACTCGCACTTGACGCTGCGCGAGACGTAGACCCGGCAGAGATCCTTGATCGAGTGGTCGCACACTCCCTCTTTGAAGATGGCGCGCCAGCTGTTGGCGAAGGCCCAGAACGCTGCCGGCACATGGGCACGCACTGCCGAGCTCTCGGGTCGGGGAGTCCCTTCTCTCGCGCACCGGGCCATCTCTTCTTGCATAGCGTCGTCCATTGCCTCTAGCGGGACGTAGCTGATCCGCTGCACCATCTGCCTCCTCCCTCACTCGGCCCTTGCCCCGGCCCTTGCTTGTCATTTCGACGATCTGGTCTGCGGACGCTGCCTGCCATGATGACAGCTCCCAGGCAGCTGCGCTGCAATCGATCCTAACCTGTAGTGTAACCGCTTTCATGCAGGTTGACGTGTCCGCAGCCTCCTGCCTCAACTCGCCACTCGAGGCAAGATTCCAAGGCGCGGCCGCACGGCGGGCCCGGCTATAGAGAGGCGCAAGACAGGCGGTGCCGTGGCTATCAACCCAAGGACACAGCCACGCTATCCGCGCGAGGAGCAAGCTCGGGCTCCACTCGAACTGGACCGGAGAGATGAAGCCACGCTATCCGCGCGAGGAGCAAGCAGCTTGTCGGCAAGCCAGTCCGCGAACACCGAAGTGGCAGCCGTCAGCCGGTCCGTCTGGCAGTGTGTCGCACCTCCTGACACCTGGTCGAAGATGTGCTGGGTCTTGTCGATGGACCCGACCGCAGAAAAGAGCGCGAGCGCGTCCGCAAGAGGCACCTGCTCGTCCTCTGCGCCGTGCAGCAACAGGAACGGGCAGGCCATCTGCTGGACGACGCCGTCGAGCACGAAGTCTCCGAGCCGCTCGAGTGCCTCATCGAGGTCGGTGCAGCCGAGGACCCAGCAGATGTGGTCGCCCGCTACCGACATCGCACTTTCGAAGGACTGCTCGATGCGGCGCCGCCAGGTCGCCCGGTAGTCCCAGATCCCACCCCAGGCCACGCAAGCCGCGAAACGGTGGTCGAGAGAGGCACAGCGCGGGGCGTAGTAGCCGCCGAGACTGATTGCCATCACAGCGGTGCGTGAGGCGTCGACGTCCGAGCGCGTCTCGAGGTGATCGAGCGCCGCGCTGCCGGCCCGCTCGAAATCTGCCACGAGGGGCAGCCCTCGGTAGCGGATCGAGGCTCCGTTGCCCGGGCCGTCGACGATGAGGCAGGCGAGTCCCCGTTGGGTCAGCTCGCGAACACCGCGACAGAACTGCAGCTCCTTTGTGATGTCAAGGCCGTCGAAGAAGACGACGCACGGAGGCTGTGCAGGAGGCTCCCTTGTCGGGGCATGCACCAGGTAGGCGGGCAGTGATGCGTTCCCATATGGGATCTCCACGGCTTCGATTCCCCGCCCCTGCTCGGTCTCAAGCGCGGCGAATCGACCAAAGCAGCCGAGCGACGCGCTGTAGGCACGAAGGGCCTCTGCGTCCTTCGGGAGGGCAAATCGCTCGCCGACCTGGTAGTAGGTGCATGCGCGCAGATACGACGCCGCCGCGCTCACTGCGTGGCCACTGCGATCGGCCTGCTCGGCCTCTTCCTGGATCCGAGCGCCCATGGCGCACCACTCGGCGAACCAGGCCCGATCATCACCGACTCTGTCCGCAAGCCGGCGCCCTATGGCGTCTATCTCACCAAGCTCGGCTCCGCCGTAGGGCGCGGAGCCGAGCGCAAGCGCAAGCGCTGCCGACCACCGGTAGTCGTCAGGGAAGTACCGGAACCACTCTTTGAAACGCGGCACGGCCATCGCCTACCTCCTCGATCGTAAATGAGATCCTGCCCGGCCTCGATCAGGCAATCCGCCCCGCGCCCCGTGGGAAGCGGTGAAGGGACTCACTGCCATCTTTTGTCACAAGGAGAAGCTCTCCTGTCTGGACCCCCGCGCTGCCGTCGAGGCTGACGACGTTCGGCTGCACCACGAGCGTCATCCCGGCCTGCAGCTCGAACTCGGGGCGCAGGCCGGGGCGGCGGCCTCCGGGCACGAGCGGCGGAAGGTATCCACCGCCGAAGCCATGCACGACATCGTCATAGGTCGTAAAGCCCGCCTGTTCGATCAGCTCGGCGGCCTCGGCCAGCTGAGCGACGGTCGTGCCCGGCGCGACCCGGGTGGCGACGGCGGCAAATGCAGCATCGGCGACGTCGTGCAGCCGGCGATAGGCACGGTTCAGCTCGCAACCGACAGCGAAGGTGCGAAGGAGCTGGCCCGGGTATCCGAACCAGCTTGCGCTCACCTCGCAGGTGAGCGCGTCCCCGTGCTGGAGCCGGCGGGCAGTCGGCCACTGGCGCGGCACGCAGAGCGCAGGCGCCTCCATCGACGTGGTGCCCAGGTAGTGAATGTGATTCGTGCCCCCAAAGGGGAGGTATGCCCGCTCGAGCAGCGCGCAGAGCTCGACCTCGCTCGTGCCGAGATCGGCGTGCGCGACAAGGCTCGATACTGCCGCGTCGCTGAGGAGAGCTCCGGTGCGGAGCCACTCGACCTCCTCGCTCGACTTGACGAGGCGAAGCTCGCGGTAGCGGTCGTCGAGGAAGCAGTAGCTGCCGACGGTGCTCGCGAGCGCGGCCAGGTAGCTGGCTGGCAACGGGCCGACGATGCCGATCCGCTGGGTCGCGGCCCCTCTGGCACCGAGCAAACCAAGCGCAGTCTGCACGAGCGCCTCGCCGCCCCAGCGGACATCGACGTCGTCGGCCTCCGCGAGAGCGTTGGGAACGTGGTTGGCGAACTCGACGAGGAGCACGGCGTCCCGCCCAGGAGCCAGCAGGAGAGCGGCTTCCTGGGTGACTCGCCACTGGGTCAGCCACTGCACCGCACCGCCCTCGCGGGACGCGGCGTAGAGCAGCACCTGGTCGACACCGGCAAGGTCCATCTGGCTCTCGAGCTGGGAGCGGCGCCTGCTCATCTCCGCGAGCGAGAACCGAGATCTCGCCTCCTCGATCTCTCCCGTCGTCCCCGCCGGCTCCTCTCGCACCGGTCGGGCATCGTATCGTAGCTGGCCTCGCAAGAGAAGGGCGGCTGCAAACGATCGCAGACAGCACGCCTGAAGGGCGAGCGACTGGGTAGAATACCCGAAACCCGGGGTCCCTGGTTCCCCTCGACTCCTGTGACCCTTCCCTGTCCAGACGAAGACGAAGAGGAGTGCGGCAGTGCCCGTGCTGTACGTGAACGACGGCGAGCACGATCTCGAGATCGGCTCGAACCTCCCGCTCCTTTGGGCGCTTCGCGACCAGATTGGGCTGAGCAGCCCCAAGTACGGGTGTGGGCTGGAGCAGTGCGGCGCCTGCCGGGTGCTCGTGGACGGCGTTCCGGTCGCCTCCTGCCGGACCAGGTGCGGAGACGTGGCCGGCCGGCCGGTCGCCACGCTCGAGGCGCTCCGCGCGACTGCGGAGGGCCATGAGGTGATCGAGGGACTCTTGCGGGCCAACGCGGCTCAGTGCGGGTACTGCCTGCCAGGGATCGCCGTCACTCTCATCTGGCTCGCTATGCGGCGTCCCGTTCCCTTTGACGAGGTCGTGCGCGCCCTTGACGACCACTTGTGCCGGTGCGGCTCTCATCCCCGGATCCTGCGGGTTGCCCGCAGGATCTTCGACCCCGACCCCGACGCTGCCGGGGATGGCAGCAGGGCTGGCCACGGGAATGGGGAGACGTGACTGGAGCCGGAGGAGAGGGCGCGACAACTGGAGCCACGGTGGACAGCGCCCTCACCGAGGACGGGGTCCTCGCCGCTGCGGACGGGCGCCGTGCGATCGGGGACGAGAGCACGCGGCGACGCTTGCTCGGCTCTCTCGTAGAGCATCCTTTACTCGACGCCTGGCTCGCCTTTCCGGAGGAGGGCCGGGTGACGGTGCGCACCGGCAAGGTCGAGCTGGGCCAGGGCATACGGACCGCACTGGCCATAATCGCGGCCGAGGAGCTCGTCGTGTCCCCGGCCCGCATCGACGTCGCTCGCACCACCACCGGCTCAACCCCCGACGAGGGTTTCACTGCCGGCAGCCGTTCCATCGAGCAGAGCGGTGCGGCTGTCCGCCAGGCTTGCGCGCACGCGTACCGGTTGCTCCGCGACCGCGCGGCTGCCCGCTTAGAGGTGAGCGCGGACGCGCTCGTCGCTGACGACGGTGTCTTTACCACCTCGAACGGCGACACCGTCTCGTACTTCGAGCTCGCAGCCGAAGGGCCCTTCGACTACCTGGTCACCGCACCCGCGCCGTTGCAGCCGGCTGCTGAGCACCGCTTCATCGGTCGAGGCATTCCCCGGCTCGACCTCCCGGCCAAGATCTCGGGCGCGCCGGCCTACGTGCCAGATCTCCGGCTCCCGGGCATGCGATTTGCCCGAGTGCTGCGCCCGCCCCGCCCCGGTGCGACGCTCGAGACGGCGACCCCGGCGACCGTCGGCTCGGCCGATGTGGTGCGCGACGGCAGCTTCGTGGCCGTCGTCGCCGGCAGCGAAGGAGAGGCAGAGGAAGCCGCCGAACGTCTCGCAGCCCTGCTCGACTGGCGAGGCGGCATGGGCTTCCCACTCGATGCCGCCGACCCCTCGTACATGGCGGCCCACGTCGTGTCGAGCTACCCGATCATCGACGGTCTGGCAAGTGACGGGCCCGCGCCGCCTGATCCCATCTCCCACGACGATGCGGCGTTGGTGCTGCACTCGCGCTTCACGAAGCCCTTCCTCCTCCATGGCTCTATCGGTCCCTCGGCAGCCGTCGCCTTGCACGACGGCGCATCGCTCACGGTATGGAGCCACAGCCAAGGCGTCGGGTTTCTCGGCAAGTCGTTGGCCGACGTCCTCGGCCTCGACCGCGGCGCGGTCACGGTTCACCATCTCGACGGCGCCGGCTGCTATGGCCACAACGGCGCCGATGACGCGGCCCTTGACGCCGCCCTCGTCGCAAGAGCATGCCAAGGACAGCCGATATCTCTTCGCTGGGCGCGTGCCGACGAGCATCGCTTCGAGCCGCTCGGGCCCGCGATGGTCGTCGATCTGACTGCGAGCCTCGGCCGCGACGGGCGGGTCAGCTCCTGGGACGAGGACATCTTGACCTATCGCCACAATGCCCGGCCGCTACCGCAGGCAACGGGGTCCCGGCTGCTCGCGAGCTGGTCGCTGGACCCGCCTGTCGAGCGGTCACGAGCTGCGCCGATGCTCGACTTCGAAGCGGGAGGTCACCGCAACGGGACCCCCCACTACGAGCTTGGTGCCATGCGAGTCGTCAAGCGCGACGTGGACGACGCCTCGCCACTGCGGACCTCTGCCATGCGCAGTCTCGGCGCGCTCGCCAACGTGTTCGCGATCGAGTCCTTCATGGACGAGCTTGCATCTGCAGCCGGCGCCGACCCAGTGGCATTCCGGCTGGGGCACACCTCGGACCCGAGAGCCAGGGCGGTCATCGAGGCGGCAGTCGAGCTGGCCGGCGGTCTGGAGGTACCCGCAGGCGACGACTCGGTTGGGCGTGGTCTTGGTTTTGCCCAGTACGAGAACTCGATGGCCTACGTGGCCGTGGTCGTGGAGCTCGAGGTTCCGGCGCGCACCGCGCAGATCACCCTCAGGCACGCGTGGATCGCGGCCGACGCCGGCGAGATCATCGATCCCGACGGGCTCCTCAACCAGATCGAGGGCGGGTTCGTGCAGGCCGCCAGCTGGACCATCAAGGAGAAAGTCGAGCTCGGACCGGATGGTCCCAGCTGCTCGGACTGGGACTCGTACCCGATCCTGCGCTTCAGTGAGATCCCCTCGATCCACACGAAGCTGATCGATCGGCCCGACTGCCCTCCGGTGGGCGCGGGCGAGGCATCCTGCGGGCCGGCGGCTGGCGCTATCGCGAACGCCCTCGCGCAAGCGACCGGCGTACGTGTCCGTGACCTGCCGTTTCGCCCCGAAGCCATCCGTGCCGCCTTCGACGCGCTCGACTGAGCCACGGCCGGTCCGAGGCGGTGTCGCTGTGGAGAAAACGATACGGAGAGAGGAGCTGCTGATGGCTACGAACAGCTGGATCGGCAGGTCGGTGCTGCGACGGGAAGACGACGACCTCGTGAGCGGCACGGCTCGCTTCGTCGACGATCTGAGGAGTGCCGACGGCCTTCCGGCAGGCGAACGCCTCACGATGTGGGTCATTCGCAGTCCGATCGCCCACGGTCGCATCACCGCAGTCGAGGTGACCGAGGCGCTCGACCTCCCTGGAGTGGTCGCAGTGGTGACGGGCGCAGATATCGCAAGCAGCACTTCTCCATATGCGATCGGGCCGTCGCGCGACGGTGCCGGGATCGCAGACGCACCGATGACGCTTCTCGCCGGCTCGACCGTGCGCTACGTGGGCGAGCCGGTCGCGGTCGTGCTGGCGAGATCCCCAGCCGAGGCCGAGGACGCCGCCGCGCAGGTAAGGGTCGACTACGAAGCGCTGCAGCCGGTCGTGACGGTCGAGGATGCCCGCCGAGCCGTGGTTGCTGTCCACGACGCGATCGCGGACAACGTGCTCGTACGCTGGGAGCATCGAACCGGCGATGTCGAGGCGTGCTTCGAGCGCGCGGCGACCGTCGCACGGTGCCGCGCCGTCATCCCGCGGCTCGCGGCGGCACCGATCGAGGTCCGCGGGTGCCTGGCTTCTTATGACCCGGAGGACGACCTCGTGACGCTTTGGGCGTCCGCGCAGGATCCGTGGCGCCAGGCAGCCCAGCTCGCCACGGTGCTGCGGCGCGAGCCGGAGGCTGTGCGCGTCGTCGTCCCGCACGTCGGGGGAGCCTTCGGCTCGAAGGGCTCCCTTGCTCCCGAATACGGCCTCGCCGCATGGTGCGCGATCCATCTCGGCGTGCCGGTGCGCTGGTTCGAGGACCGGAGCGAGAACCTCCTCGCCTCCTATCAGGGACGTGGCATAGAGGCGGACCTGGAGCTGGCGCTCGACGCCGAGGGAAGGTTCCTCGCGCTCCGGGCAGGGATTGCCGCCGACGTCGGCGCCTACCTCTATCCGAACACCGCCAACGTCTCGGTGACCACGGCGACTCTTATGACCGGCTGCTACGACTTGGAAGCGGTCGAGGTGCACCTCGAAGGGTTCGCGACGACAAAGGTCCCGACCGGGCCTTACCGCGGAGCAGGGCGTCCCGAGGCAGCGTTCTTTCTCGAGCGGGTCGTCGATATCGCCGCCGCGATGACTGGGATCGACCCAGTCGAGCTCCGGAGAAGGAACTTGGTGCCGCCCGAGGCGTTTCCCCATCCGAACGGTCTCGGGCTCACCTACGACTCCGGCGACTATCTCGGAGCCCTCGAGACCGCATGCAACCTCTTTGAGTACGAGGAGCTACGGGCTGAACAGCACGAGGCGCGCGCTTCCGGCCGGTTGTTCGGCGTGGGAGTGGCAAGCTATGTCGAGCGTGCGGCACCGGCGATCTGGGAGAGCGCCGAGGCGAGCCTGTCCGAGGCCGGTCGGCTCTTGGTCCGCGTCGGGTCCTGCCCGCACGGCCAGGGCCACGAGACGACCTTCGCGCAGATTGCCGCTGATCGCTTCGACGTCTCACTCGAGACGGTCGAGGTCTCTCACGGCGACAGCGCGGCCGGCCCGGCGGGGGTCGGCACCTTCGGCAGCCGTTCGGTCACTCTCGGCGGCTCGGCCGTCTACGTAGCCTGCCGGGAGCTCCTCGAAGGTGCGCGCTCGACGGCGGCCGAGATGCTTGACGCCGAGCCGCAAGCGCTCTCGTACTCCGATGGCCAGTGGTCGGCACCCGCGCTCGCCGTGTGCGAGAGCCATGTCGTCGACCTCGCAGGTGTCGGCAAACAGG
>JAKACA010000123.1 GCA_021796455.1 Actinomycetes bacterium | reverse complement strand
CTTCGCCGAGACCAAGGAGGCGGCAGAGCCGTTCAGCGCTCGGATCCCGTCGAAGGAACTGGTCGGGCCCGAGGTCGATCCGCAAAGCGGCGAGGCTGCCCGTCAGCACTTTGCCGCCGGCACGAGCGGAGGCTTCGAGAACTACGACGTGGTCGTCCCCTTTGCCGCCGAGTTCGAGGCTCGAGCCAGCCGCCGCTGCGACAGCGCCCACGCGTTGGGCACCGGCGAGGACGCGAGCGGCGGCCAGCCCGCTGACGCCGCCGCCGATCACCACGTAGCGACTCACCTAGAGCGACCGCCCTGTACCGACCTGTGCCGCCTGCAGCACGAGGTGCGCGAGCCCGCGGCAGAGCCGTTCGTCAGCATTCAGGGACGCGGTCCGGGCGAAACGGATGCCGAGATCGGCAGCCAAAGCTCTTGCCTCGATATCGAGGTCGTAGCTCACCTCGAGGTGCTCCGAGGTGAAGCCCGCCGGGCAGATGACGACCCCGCTCGCGCCCTGTGCCGGAAGGCGACGGAGAACATCGAGCAGGTCGGGTCCTATCCACGGCTCGGGGGTCCTCCCGGCGCTCTGCCAGCAGACGCGCCACCGGACCGCCCCGACCGCGGTGGCTACGAGCTCGGCGGTCTCCCGCAGGCGCCTGTCGTAGCCATCCCCGGACTCTATAAAGCGGACTGGCAGGCTGTGCGCTGTCACCAGAAGTTCGGTGGAGGGATCGGAGGGGTCCGTGCCTGTCTCGGCAAAGGCGGCTGCGACCCGTTCGGCGAGCAGGTCGATGAGAAAGGGCTTGTCATGCCAGTCGCAAATGGCTTCGATCGACATCTCGCTCGACAGCGCGGCCCGGCGCGCCCGCTCGAGATACTCCCCGACGCTCCCGGCAGAGAAGTGTGGCGCGAGGACCAGAGCTACAAAGCGCCTGATGCCATCGGCAGCAAGCTGCTCTATCGCTCTCTCGATCGAGGGCTTGGAGTGCTTCGAGCCGAAGCGGCACGCGAACTCCCCCGGGGCCACCGCGTCCAGCGCGGCCTGCACGCCTGCCACCTGTTCGGCTGTTCGGGCCGCGAGCTCGGAGATCCCCCCAACTGCCGCGTATCTTCGCTCGAGGTCGGCAAGCTGTTCCGGGGTAGGTGGGCGGCCACGGCGGACATCTGTATAGAACTCCTCGATGTCCTCCGGGCGTGCGGGCGTGCCATAGGCCATAATGAGCACGCCGGTTACAGGTGACCTACCGGCCGAGGTCACTCGGTGTCCCGAGCTGCAGAAGTCGCGTGGACGAGGTCCACGACTGCCTTCAGGGTGTCAGGATCGGTCTCAGGCAGCACGCCGTGGCCAAGGTTGAAGATATGGCCGCTGAGCCCGGCGGCCTCGTTCATGACCTTGCCCGCCGCTTCTCTGACGACCCGGGTCGGCGCGAGGCAGACGGCAGGGTCAAGGTTGCCTTGGAGGGCGACGTCAGGACCGACACGAGCTGCGGCGAGCGGCAGCGGCACCCGCCAGTCGACCCCGACGACGTCGGCCCCCGCGCGTGCCATGAGCCCTAGGAGCTCACCTGTGCCTACGCCGAAGTGGATCCTGGGCACGTGGAGGTCGGCGAGACCCTCGAGGATGAACGTCGATGCAGGAAGGGCGAACTCTGCGTAGTCCGAAGGAGAGAGCGTCCCGGCCCAGCTGTCGAATAGCTGGATCGCCGAGGCCCCGGCCTTGACCTGCGCTCGCAGGCTCGCGAGGCATATCGCTGCCAGGCGATCGACGAGGGCGTGCCAGGTGGCAGGCTCGGAGTGCATGAGACTCTTGGTCAGGCCGAAGGTCCGAGAGGAGCCACCCTCGACGAGGTAGCTCGCCAGTGTGAACGGTGCGCCGGCGAAGCCGATCAGCGGCACATCCAGCTCTGAGGCAAGGATCGTGATCGTGTCGAGAACGTGAGCGAGGTCGACCTCAGGTTCGATCGGACGCAGTCGAGACAGATCGTCATCGTGACGAAAGGGAGCCGCAAGGACGGGTCCCCTGCCAGGCAGTATCTCGATGTCGACTCCTATCGCGACGAGGGGCACCACGATGTCGGAGAAAAGGATGGCGGCGTCGACGCCGTAGCGTCGAACGGGCTGCATGGTCAGCTCGGCGGCGATCTCGGGCGAGGAGATGGCGTCGAGGATGCTGCCCTTGGCGCGCAGGGCACGGTACTCGGGTAGCGAGCGTCCGGCCTGACGCATGAACCAGATAGGAGTGCGGGTTACGGGCTCTCGCCGGCAGGCTCGTAGGAACGCGTCGCCGAAAGGCACGCACGGACCATATCTCGCAGGACAGGACCACTCGTGTCGGGGTCGGCGAGCAGGCACGGGGCTCCGTCTGGCCGAGCGCACCCTTCATCGGCTAAGAAATGGGGCCATGGCAGACGCCACCGCAGCCATAGAGCGGTCACGCCCGCAGGGACACCCGGTCGCGGAGAGACCGCAGTTGCTCGCGGTCGGCATCCTCATCTGGCTTGGGTCGGAGTTCATGTTCTTCAGCGGTCTCTTTGCCGCTTTCTTCACCATCCGCGCCGCGGCTCCCGTGTGGCCACCGGCTGGCACCAAGCTCGACACCATCCAGGCGGCGGTCTTCTCCGTCGTGCTTCTCGCCTCCAGCCCGACTATGCAGTTCGGCGTGTGGGCACAGGAGCGGGGGGATTACAAGAAAGCGAAGGCATGGATCGTAACGAGTTTCATCCTTGGCGCCGCATTCCTCGGCAACCAGGCCTACGAGTGGCGGACGCTGCCCTTCCACCCGTCCAGCAACGCGTACGGCTCTCTCTTCTTCATCATGACCGGCTTGCACGGCCTGCACGTGCTCCTCGGATTGGTCGCGATGATCGCGCTCCTCGGACGGCTGTCAGGAGGCAAGAACGACCCGGGAGAGACGGCTGTCTATCAGGGCGTCAGCTACTACTGGCACTTCGTCGACATCATGTGGATAGGGCTCTTCAGTGCGCTCTTCCTGCTCTCCTGAGGTGACCTGAACGTGCCTTGGCTTCGCCGCATCCTCGTTCCGCTCGCCGTGGTCGTCATAGCCGCGGCGCTGGGCACTTTCGTCATCGGGCGCGCTCGCGTCACGGCCTCGTCCACCGCGATGCAGAACCCCGGCTTGAGGCTGACGGCGGCATCGCGTCTCACGAGCCGTGGCCTTATCGCTGCAGGCCGGACCTTGTACACACAGACGTGCTCGACCTGCCACGGGGGGGACGCGCAAGGCTCCGCTCTGGGCACTGACCTCCAGGGCCTCGGAGGAGCCGCAGTAGACCTGTGGCTCACGACCGGGTGGATGCCGCTTCGCACGCCGGGGCTGCAGCCGGCGAACAAGCCTGTCAACTTAACGACCGCGCAGATCAACGAGATCGTCGCGTATGTGGTCTCGATCAAGCCCGGCGGTGTCCCGGTACCGACGAACATCTCCCTCAAGGGCGCGAGCGCTTCCGAGGGCTTCTACATGTTCTCGCTGAACTGTGCGCCCTGCCACACGATCACAGGCGCAGGAGACGCGCTCGCCGAGGGCTTCCGCGCACCGTCCCTCCATAGCGTCACGCCGACCCAGGTACTTGAGGCCATCCGAACTGGACCTTCGAACATGCCGCGTTTCGGACCCGGCGACATCTCTCCAAAAGAGGCGCTCGATGTGGCGCTCTATGTCACCAAGTACATAAAGCACCCTGCAGATATCGGGGGGATCGGCCTTGGCGGTGTCGGACCGGTGGCGGAGGGCTTTGTCGGCCTCTTCGTCGGCGTCGGCGTCTGCCTGCTCGCCGCGTACTGGGTAGGTGACCGCACCGCCCGCGGTGACGGGGAGGCCCACGGCGAGGGTGGAGAAGACGAGAGCGACCACGAAGGGGACGCGCCGGCGGCGGGGGTCGACGACCGCAGCTACAGCGAGACGACCTCGGATACTGCAGATGCCTGAACACATGCCATCGCCTGGGGCGATGCCTGAGACCCTGGAGAGGACGTCAGCGCCATGAGCGGCCCGACAGGCGATACACACGGCGAGCCGACTCCCGTCACCGTCCGGCTCGATGCCGACCAGTTCAAGGTGGCGGCTGCCAACCCTCGGCAGATGGAGCGCACGGTCGCCGCCACTTTCCTGCTTGGGCTCGCGGGCTTCGTCGGCTTCGGAGCGGCCTACTGGGTCAACGCGTCGAACGCGTGGCTCGGCGTCTCCCTCGGGGCCGGCTTTGTCGGCCTCGGTTTCGGCATGGTGGCCTGGGGCAAGTACCTGATGCCGCGCGGCCCGTTTTCGGAGTCGCGCCATTCGATGGTTCCGACCAAGGCCGAGAAAGCAAGGATCATCTCCGACTTCTCGAGCCGCGGAAAGGTCGTGGTCGAGCGGCGGGGTTTCCTTGTGAAGATCCTGGGAGCCGCTGGAGCGGTCTTCGGAGTGGTGGCGATGTTTCCCCTGATCCGATCCCTCGGACCGCTGCCCAAGCACTTCTCCGAGGCAACCCACTGGCACAAGGACTCCTATCTCGTGAATGTCAACGGGGAGAGAGTCCACAAAGACGATCTCGAGTACGGAGGGGTGCTCACGGTGTTTCCCGAGGGAGATGTGGGTGGAGCGCTCTCCCAGACGACCCTCGTGCGCCAGCTCCCGCCCAAGGGTGAGGTAAACATTGTCACCGCTCCGGGCCGAGAGACCTGGAGCCCGCTCGGGTACATGGCCTTCTCCAGGGTGTGCACACACGCCGGATGTCCGGTCGCTCTCTACCAGGAGCTGACCCATCAGCTCCTCTGCCCGTGCCACCAGTCCCTTTTCGACATCGGCCCAGGCGCAGCTGCACAACCCGTCTTCGGCCCTGCGCCGAGGCCCCTGCCCCAGTTGCCTCTCTACATCGACGCCCAGGGCTATCTGCGTGCACAGGCTCCATTCGATCAGCCGGTTGGGCCGAGCTTCTGGTGGCGCCGTGATTGACGGCCTCTATGACTGGATTGACGATCGGCTGAACATCTCTGGCGGTGGCCGGAAGATGGTCAACAAGATCTTCCCCGATCACTGGTCATTCATGATCGGCGAGATCGCCCTTTACTCCTTCGTAGTCCTGCTGGCTACGGGAGTATTCCTCACGCTGTACTTCGTGCCATCCAGCACCGACGTCGTCTATCACGGTCCCTATATTCCCCTTGACGGCGTCCATATGTCTGAGGCCTATCTTTCGACGATCAACTTGAGCTTCAGCGTGCGCTGCGGACTCCTGATGCGGCAGATGCACCACTGGGCAGCGAACATCTTCATCGGGGCGATCGTTGTCCACATGTGCCGTGTGTTCTTCACCGGCGGGTTCCGCAGGCCGCGGGAGCTGAACTGGATCATCGGTATCAACATGCTGATCTTCGCCATCTTCAACGGCTTCCTCGGGTACTCACTCCCAGACGACCTCGTCTCGGGTACCGGAATACGCATCTCTTACTCGATCCTCGAATCGCTCCCTCTCGTCGGCCCCTATCTCGCCAACCTTCTCTTCGGGGGCGCATTCCCGGGAAATGCCCTGATTCCTCGCTTCTTCATCATCCACGTGCTGATCTTGCCAGCCCTCATCGCCGGCCTTCTCGGAGCGCACCTGACACTTCTTGTCAGGCAGAAGCACACTCAGTTCAAGGGCCCGGGAGCAACAGAGCACAACGTGGTCGGCGCGCCGATGTGGCCGACATTCATGGCCAAGACCCAAGGCTTCCTCTTCTTGATCGCCGGTATTACGGCGCTTCTTGGGGCAGCTGTGCAGATCAATCCGATCTGGCTGTACGGACCATACAAACCCTATCTGGCCACCTATGCAGTCCAGCCTGACTGGTACATGGGCTGGTTGGACGGAGCCCTCAGGGTGATGCCGCACTGGCAGACCGTGATCGGTGGTCGCGTCATCATCCCGAACGTGTTCTGGCCCGCGGTCGTGCTACCCGGAGTGACCTTCACTGTTCTCATGATGTGGCCGTTCATCGAGCAGAAGATCACGGGCGACAGAGCTGACCATCAGCTCCTGGAGCGACCGCGAGACCGACCGAAGAGGACGGCCCTCGGCGCGGCGGTGCTGAGCTTCTATTTCGTGCTATTTGGCGCAAGTGCCACCGACGTCCTTGCCAACTACCTTAACGTATCGCTGAACATAGTGCTCACTACGTTCCAGGTGCTCGTCTTCGTGGTGCCTCTCGCCACTTACCCGGTAGCTCTCAGGATCTGCCGCGAGTTCCAGGCGACTCCTGGGGCAGGCAAGACCAAGCGCCACAACATCGTCATCCGCTCAGCAGATGGCGGGTACTCGACTGTGCCGACCGAGGCACGGCCCGGAGACACGCTGCGTGAGCTCGAGCCGGTAGCTCTCGACGCGAGCATCTACCTGCCAGCACTCGTCGGCTCTCCTTCCTATGAGCCGGTCGATCGTGCGGGAATCGGCGCGCGTGCGGCTGCCGGCGGAACCTACGAGGCCGTGTCAGTTGACGACGAGGCGGAGGGGGCGGAGGGCGACCAAGGGCTGGCTGCTGCAACAACTGGCGCGGAGGGCGGTGGACGGGCAAGAAGCCGAGTGTTTCGCATCCCGCGGAACTACCGGGGAGGGTGACGAGCCCGGCCCGGCTCGGCTCGGCGGGGCTCGGCGGGGCTCGGCTCCACCCGGCCCGGCCCGGCTCCACCGGGTCCTGGGTGGGTGAGCGGGTCCTATTTGTCCCGTCGAACCACCCAGAGCCACGCAGGACCACCCCCAGAGCGCCCAGGACCACCCAGGGAGGACCACCCCCAGAGCAACTCAGGGGCCTCGGCGAGCCGGTGGTGGGACTCGAACCCACGACCTGACGATTACAAGTCGCCTGCGCTTCCAGCTGCGCCACACCGGCCAACAAAAAGCAGTGTCGCGCGTCTCACATGGCTCGGCGAGACGCACCTCGACGGACCGAGAGCGACATAGCGAGCAGTCGACCGGCGAGACGGGTACACTATCGCCGATCACGCCAAGACCTAGGCTGGCACGCGCCGCAGGTTGACATGTGCGAAGGGCGGACGAGCCCTCGTACCACCTGCGTTGCGTCGGACAATGACAAGGAGATCATCTTCCCCATGAGAATTCTCGTGCTCGGAGGTGACGGGTATCTCGGCTGGCCGACCGCCCTGCATCTATCGGCCCATGGACACGACATTGGCATCATCGACAGCTTTGCCAGGCGGAATTACGACTACGAGATGGGCGCCAACAGCCTTGTGCCGATCCGCCAGATGCAGCGCCGAGTGGCCACGTGGAAGGAGGTGTCGGGCCACACGATCCAGCCATTCATCGGCGACCTGACCGACAGTGAGTTCCTCGAGTTGAGCCTTCGCGACTTCGGGCCCGAGGCGGTTGTCCACTTTGCCGAGCAGCGCTCGGCGCCGTACTCGATGATCGACCGTAAACACGCGGTCTACACCCAGGTAAACAATGTCGTCGGGACTTTGAACCTCCTCTACGCGATCAAGGACATCGACCCGTCGATCCACCTGGTCAAGCTCGGCACCATGGGGGAGTACGGTGCGCCCAATATCGACATCGAGGAGGGCTTCATCGAGATCACCCACAAGGGCCGTACAGATGTGCTCCCCTACCCGAAGCAGCCAAACTCCTTCTACCACTTGTCAAAGGTGCACGACAGCCACAACATCCAGTTCGCCTGCCGAATCTGGGGCCTCCGTTCGACCGACCTCAACCAGGGAATCGTCTACGGTCAGCGGACGCCTGAGACCGATCTCCATCCTGACCTGAGCACCCGCTTCGACTACGACGGTGTCTTCGGGACGGTGCTCAACCGCTTTGCCGTGCAGGCCGCCGTCGGGTACCCGCTTACCGTGTACGGCAAGGGCGGCCAGACCCGGGCGATGCTCGATATCCGCGACACCCTTGCCTGTGTAGAGCTTGCCTGCACGAACGCTGCCGAGCCCGGCGAGTTCCGTGTCTTCAACCAGTTCACGGAGTCGTTCTCGGTCAAGGACCTCGCCGAACGGGTGGCGCGGGTGTCTCCTTTCGAGGTGGAGATCGATTCGATCCCCAACCCGCGCGTCGAGAGCGAGGACCACTACTACAACGCGGTTACCACGAAGCTCCCATCGCTCGGGCTCAAGCCCCATCTGCTAAGTGACGACACGGTGCTTCATCTCGTCGAGACGGCGAGAGAGCACAAGGACCGAGTGAACTTCGAGGCCATCCGTCCGACCGTCAACTGGCGTTCGACCCATAGTGACGTGAGCATCGCAGGGGGAGCCGTCGGGAGCTGAGCGGTCGCCCGGCTCGGGACCCGGCTGAGCCAGCCAACCCGGCTGAGCACGGTGAGGCTGTCAGGTACTAGCTTCGCCTGGTCATGATCGGGCTCATAAGCCGCCGCGGGCTCAAAGGTGCGCGCCGCCCGAAGGGGCGTCTTGCGCTCTGGGCGGTCGCAGCGGTCGTGGTGGCGATAGTGATCGGTGAGGTGACGGCCGACGTAGTCGGCTCCTCCGGGTCCGCATCGGTCATGTCGGATCGAACCTACGCAGCGGCCGTTGTCCCGATCATCGACGAGTCCACCGGGCTGTTGTCGTGGCTAACCGACGTACGTACGAGGCCAGCAGAGCTCGGTCGAGTGGGTATCGAGCTGGCACTGGGTCGGCTTGTCTCGGGATCGAGAGCTGTCCAGCAGCAGCTCGCCGGTCTTGGCATAGCGTCGCCGAGCTCTCGA
>JAKACA010000122.1 GCA_021796455.1 Actinomycetes bacterium | reverse complement strand
GACGGCCGGGGTGGGCGGTGAGCGGTTCGAGCCAGCCGTGGCGGACCTCGCGGGGGTAGCCGGTGATCGCCAGGCTGGCGCACCAGCCGTCCCCGACCCGAAGCGAGCGGGGTCCGACCTCGACGGCGTCGGACCCGAACGGCGGGCACCGGTCGTCGCCGTCAGGGACGGCGCGCTCGGGTTCTGGGCAGCACTGCGAGACGTCTTCCCCGAGACCAAGGAGCAGCGCTGTTGGGTCCATTATGTGGAGTCCACGATTATGTGGAGCGGACCGCCGTCAGTCGGCGTTCCTCCTGGTTGGAGCCGAATCGCATGTTGAACCACCCCACATAATCCCGGACAGCTGAACGACCGAAGCTTCCTCTCGACAGGTAGTTCGGAGAGGAGGCAGTCATGGGTGGAAGGCCGTCACGGGTCAAGGTCACTGGCCCGCTCGTCCCCTATGCCGCAGGGTTCCGGGGGGAGCTCGAGGCGCAGGGCTATCGACCGCTGGCGCTGTGCGACCAGCTGCGCCTGATGGCGCACGTCAGCCGGTGGCTCGAAGGGCGCGGGCTCAACGTGGGCGACCTCACGCCCGAACGCGTCGGCGAGTTCCTCGTCGCCAGGCGGGCCGCGGGCTACACGCTATGGCTCTCACCGAAGGGCGTGGCCCCGCTGCTCGCGCACCTGCGAGGCATGGGCGCCCTCCCAGCGCCGGCCCCGCCGCAGACGACGTCCGTCGACGAGCTGCTCGTCGAGTTCCGCCGCTACCTGCTCGACGAGCGCGGCATCGCAGCGACCTCGGCCGTCAGCTACCTCCACGTCGCCCGGCTGTTCCTGGACGAGCACGCCGAACACCTCGCCACGGTGACCGCCGCGGAGGTGATGCAGTTCGTGACCGGCCAGTGCGTCAAGCGCAGCGCCGCGTACGTCGTCTGCGGGCTTCGTGCGTTCCTGCGCTTCTGCCACCTGCGGGGCCTCACGCCGGTCTCCTTGGCTGGCGCTGTGCCGTCAGCCGCGAGCCGGCGGCTCGCATCGCTGCCGACGTCGCTCGACGGCGCCGCGGTGGCCAAGCTGCTCGAGAGTTGCGACCGGCGCACCACCTTCGGCCGACGTGACTTCGCGGTGCTCACCGTGCTCATCCGTCTCGGGCTTCGCGCCGGAGAGGTCGCTTCCTTGGAGCTCGCCGACGTCGACTGGCGTGCCGGGGAGCTCGTGGTGCGGGGCAAGGGCCCCCGAGTCGACCGCCTGCCACTGCCGGCCGACGTCGGCGAGGCGATTGCCGCTTGGCTGCGGCGGGGCCGCGGCGCGTGCCCATGCTCGAACATCTTCACCCGGGTCCGGGCACCGAGGGTCGCGCTCACGAGCGGCGGCGTCACCAACGTCGTGTACTCGGCGTGCCGACGGGCCGGCCTGCCCGAAGTGGGTGCCCACCGTCTCCGGCACACCGCCGCCACCGAGATGCTGCGGGCGGGGTCGACCCTGGCGGAGGTGGGCCAGGTGCTCCGGCACGAGCGACTGCTCACCACCAGCATCTATGCCAACTCTCGGGAATTGCATCGGGCGCGTGCGAATGTCCAGTTCGCCTGCTCACGACACCGTCGGAAGAGCTGTGCGGAAGCGACCGTCCACATGGCCTGAGCGGCTCGTTTGCTCGCCTCGCCCGTCTGTTGCATGATTCCTGCCCCCGACGGGAAGACAGGAGGGGTCGTGGGGCAGGGTGAGCTCGCAGGTTTTGCACAGCGCGCGCTCGTCTCCGGGGTGGCGCAGCTGCGCCCGGAGGACGCGATGTTCGACGCGATGCTGCGCGGCTGGCGCGCCCAGCAGGCGGCACGGGGGCTTCGGGTCGAGACGGTGGAGAGCCGTGAGCGGCTCGTGCGGCGCTTCCTTGAGTCGACCAACGAATATCCATGGAACTGGTCCCCGGCACATCTTGAGGAGTGGGTGCTGTCGCTGCGGGCGGAGTCCCACCTCGCACCCTCGACCATCCGCAGCTACCAGGTCGACCTCCGGCTGTTCAACGAGTACCTCACCGACCCCCGCTACGGCTGGGGAACCGTGTGCGAGCAGAGCTTCGGCGAGGGCGTCTTTCCGGTTGCGATCTGCCATGAGTGGAACACCATCGCCCACCTTTCTGACTACGAAGGCCGCCCGGAGGCACGAGCGTTCAGCCGAAAGGAGCTGCAGGCGTTCTTCGACTACGCGGACGACCAGGTCGAGCGGGCCGTCGCCTCGCGCCGCAAGGGCGTGCTCAGCGCCTACCGGGATGCCACGGTCTTCAAGGTGATCTACGCCTGGGGGCTTCGCCGCACCGAGGCCTGCAAGCTCGACGTCGTCGACTTCGCGGCCAACCCCGCCGCTCCCGAGTTCGGCGGTTATGGGATGCTTCATGTCCGCTACGGCAAGGCCAAACGCGGACAGCCACCGCGAAGGAGAAGCGTCGCCTCGGTGATGGGCTGGGCGGTCGAGTCCCTCGCCGACTACGTCGAGAACATCCGGCCGAGATTCGAGCCCGCCGAGCACCCGGCGCTGTTCCTCACCGAGCGCGCCGGGCGCCTCAAGCCGTCCGAGGTCAACGCCCGCTTTGCCGCCTACCGCGAGGCGCTCGGCTTGCCGAGCTCACTGACGCCACACAGCCTGCGACATTCCTACATCACCCATCTCACCGAAGACGGGGTGGACCGTCGATTTATTCAGGTCCAAGCCGGACATGAGTGCGACAGCTCGACGGCAATTTATACCCATGTGAGCGACGACTTCATGAACGCCGCCCTCCGCCGCGCCCTTGCCCCGGCGCTGTCGTCCGCCAAGCACAAGGAACACATCTGATGGGACGAAAGCTCGACTACCGCTGGCACGTGCGTCAGGTGATGGCCCAAAGGGAGATGTTCTCGACGACCGACCTCATCGCGCCGCTGAAAGAGCGAGGGATCAGCCTCTCGACGAGCCAGGTCTATCGCCTCGTCTGCGAGCGGCCGGAGCGTCTCAGCCTGAAGATCTTGATGGCACTGTTGGACATCTTTCACTGCAGCATCGAGGATCTGATCGAGCCTGTCGAGGCGCCAGCGGCGGCGAGGAAGCAGGCAGCCGGCGCCGAGGCATCGATCGGAACGCTGCGTCCGAGAAGGGCGCGTGTGCTGAAAGCCGAGCGATAGATGCCCTCTTTTAAGCCCGAGGTGCTCGTCGACCCGCTCGCGGTCGTGCTCGGCATCATCGAAGAGCGCGACCCGGCGCTTTCACGCGACGTCCTCGAGCAGACCGTTCGAAGGATTGCCCCCGGCCGCGCGCGAAGGCGATGTCTCGCCCAGGGCCTCCTCGATCGTCCACGGGTGCTTGAAGACGGCCGCTCGCCGGCCCCTCGTGTCGTCGCCGAGCTGCTCGTCGCGCTCGGCGACCTCGGCGCGACCAGCATCTCGCCGCCGCGCTGTGCCCGCTGTCAAAAGGCGCTGCGCAGCTTCCAACGCCGCGGCGAGGACTGGTACTGTGGCGTCTGCGGGCCGAGACGGATCGCGTGTGCCGGCTGCGGCAAGCTGAAGGTCACCAACTCGCGCGATCGCGCCGGCCAGCCTCGTTGCGCGTCCTGCCCGCCGGAGGACGGCCGGGAGCCCGTCGAGGTCGCCCTCGAGGTGGTGAGGCGTGTCGAGCCGAAACTCGACGCGGACGTGGTCCGGAAAGCCTTCGAGGCGGTCACCTCCCGCGCCGGGCAGCGGCGCCAGCTCGCCTGGGCGCTCGAGGACCGCCCCGAGCTGCTCAGCGGGGCGGGGGCGCAGTCCCCGACCCCGACGGTGCTGCGCTTCATCGAGGCACTCACAAATGCGGGTGCGACCCGTGTCGTCGCGCCGGCCTGCCCGCGCTGTGGCCGAGTGGTGAAGCTCTCCAAGGCGCACGGCGGGTTGCGTATCTGCCGTGGGTGCCAGGCGCGCCTGCGGGCCGTTGCCTGCGCGCGCTGTGGAGCGGTCCGTGACCCGGTCACCCGGGACGAGAACGGCGGCGCGATCTGCGCGAACTGCTTCATCAATGACCCTGCCAACAAGGAGGACTGCCGAGGCTGCGGGCGGCGTCGAGCCGTGAGCGTGCGCACCTTGGAAGGCCCGCTGTGCGCGAGCTGCCGGCCTGTTGCTGCGATGACCTGCTCGATCTGTCAGCGCGTCGCTCCCTGCGAGATCGCCACGGCGACCGGCAAGCCATGGTGTCGTGCCTGCCAGCAGCGCTGGGCGCGCTGTGCTCGCTGCTCCAAGGTCCGACAGGTGCGCGGCGGAAGTGCAGCCGAACCGCTCTGTGCCACCTGCACGCGCAATGACGACGCATTCTGGAAGCGATGCCCGGACTGCGGGGAGGCGACCAAGCTGACCGACGGGCCCTGCGCACGCTGCGCCTTGCGAAAGCAGCTGCAGGAACTGTTTGCCGGCCCTGACGAGGCGATCCGTCCCGAGCTCGCCGGCCTGTTCGAGAACCTGGCGGCGATCGAGCGCCCCTCGACGGTGCTGACCTGGCTCTCTCGCAGCGGGGCCGTTCGTGTCCTCGCTCGGGTCGCCGCTGGCGAGGTGGCACTCAGCCACGAAGCTCTCGACGAGCTTCCCGCCGGAAAGCCGCTCGAACACCTTCGTGCGATGCTCGTCGCGACAGGCGCCCTTCCTCCTCGCGACGAGCAGATGGCCCGACTCGAGGCCTGGGTCAGCTCGACGCTCGCCGCCCGAGAGGACCCTGAGGAGCGTCAGCTCCTCCAGCGCTACGCCCTCTGGCACCTGCTGCGCCGCCTGCGCGCTCGGGTGAAGCACGGCGAGACGATCTTCAGCCAAGGAACCGTCTTGAAGGCACGTGTCCGCTCGGCCATCGTCCTGCTCGAATGGCTCGCGCGCCGTGGCATCTCCTTCGGCGAAGCGACCCAGGGCGATCTCGACGCCTTCCTCGCCGGCGAGGGCGCGCCGAAAGGGCGCGACGTCGGGCACTTCGTCCGTTGGGCGCAAGGAGAGCGCCTCACGAGCCTTGAGCTGCCGGCCGTCCGCTGGAGCGGTCCGTCCTCCTCGAGCGACAGCGCCGAGCGCTGGGACCAGGCGCGCTGGTTGCTCTCCGATGGCTCCGTGGATCGTGCCGATCGCCTGGCCTGCCTGCTCGTGCTGCTCTACGCTCAGCGGGCGGCGGTGATCAGTCGCCTCAGGCTCGACCACGTCGAGATCGGCGAGGACAGTGTGCGCCTGCGCCTTGGGAGGTGCCCTGTCGAGCTACCTGAGCCGCTTGCCGGCATCGTCGTCGAGCTCGTCGCCGACCGAAAAGGACACGCAGTTCTCGGCGACGCCGGAGTCTCACCGTGGCTGTTCCCCGGTGGTCAGCCCGGCCGCCCGATCAGTGCGAGCCGGATGACCGAGCGGCTGCGCGACCTCGGGGTGCAGGCGGGGCCGGTGCGCTCCGAGGCGCTGATGCAGCTTGCCAGGGAGCTCCCTGCGGCGGTGCTCGCAAAGATGCTCGGCCTGCACATCACTGTCGCGGTGCAGTGGCAGCGGGCTGCCAGCGGCGACTGGACGGTCTACGCGGCCGAGTACAGCCGTCGAGCGAGCGGGCCCTCGCCGCTCGTCAACCTCCGTTGATGCCAAACAAGCCGGACCCGCACGCGCCGACGATGCTCGAGTCGCCGCTGTGCCGCATCGCCGCTCTCGCCGAGCAGATCCGCGCGCTCACCAGCGAGCAGGATCTTGCCGTCGCTCGGGCTCGAGCGAGCGGGGCGACTTGGGCCGAGATCGCCCGTGCGCTCGGCTGCAGCGCCCAGGCCGCCAACAAGCGTTACCGATGGGTGCGTCACAACGAGCATCCACCGCAGGTGTGGTTCGAGCGACCGCTTCCGATCTAGCACCGGCGCTCGCTGCTGCGGCTCGGGTTGCCCACAGAATCAGGTGGTTATCCACCCTTCCCCCCAGACCCCCCATCCACAGCTATTCCTACAGTTCGAATAACCGACTGCCCCATTAAAGGTCGACCGGCGCTCGCTGTCCGAGATCGCCCAGGCGTGGCCGGGCGGTGCAGCGTGAGCGCCCTGCACGATCGCCTGAAGGAGTACCTGGCGCTGCGCCGCGCACTCGGGTTCACGCTCGAGCGTGCTGGTCGCCTGCTCGCCCAGCTCGTGGACTTCTGCGACGAGGCGGGCATCGAGGTCGTGACCGTCGAGGCGGCGCTGTCCTGGGCGACGTCACCGGTGCGGTGCAGCCCTTTGTGGGGGGCCAACCGGCTGTGCGTCGCTCGTGGCTTCCTGCGCTACCTGCATGCCCTCGATCCCCGCACCGGCGTGCCGCCGACGGGCCTGTTGCCAGGGGGCTCGAAGCGAGCCACCCCCTACCTCTACACCCCCGAGCAGGTGGTGGCGTTGACGACCGCCGCGCGAGCGATCCACTCCCCGCTGCGCGCGGCGTCGATGGAGGCCGTGATCGGGCTCCTCGCCTGCACCGGCATGCGCGTCGGGGAAGCACTCGCGCTCGATCGGGCCGATGTCGACCTGCACCAGGGCGTCGTGACCGTCCGCAAGGCCAAGTTCGACAAGACGAGGGCTGTGCCGCTGCATCCGACGGCGACCGCAGCCCTCGTCGCTTACGCGAGGCGCCGCGACGAGCTCGCGCCGGCAGCGTCGAGCCCGGCGTTCTTCGTGTCGGCGACGGGGACCCGGATCCTCTACTGCAACTTCCACTTGGGCTTCCACGAGCTCGTGTGTCGGGCCGGGATCGAGCCACGTTCGTCGTCGTGCCGGCCGAGGCCGCACGACCTGAGACATACGTTCGCCGTCACTGCGCTCGCCCGCTTCCAGGCAGAGGGCGCCGACGTGGCCGTGAAGCTCCCGGTGCTCTCCACCTACCTCGGGCACGTCGATCCGGCCGCCACCTACTGGTATCTGTCGGGATCGATCGAGGTGCTCGCCGTCGCGGCGGGACGTCTGGAGACGACCTACGGGGCACGGCCATGAGCGCGCTCGCCCCGACCCTCGAGGCGTTCTTCACCGAGCGGCTCATCGCCCAGCGCCGGGCCAGCTCGCACACGATCGCCGCCTATCGGGACACCTTCCGGCTCCTCCTCGCCTACGTGCAGCGCGAGACGGGCAAGGCACCGTCCTCGTTGTGCGTCGAGGATATCGATGCCCGCCTCGTCGGCCGTTTCCTCGACCACCTGGAGGTCGAGCGCGGCAACGACGCCCGGACCCGCAACGCGCGCCTCGCCGCTGTCCGCTCGCTGTTCCGGTTCGCCGCGCTGCGCCATCCCGAGCACGCCGCCCTCATCGAGCGTGTCCTCGCCATCCCTCCGAAGCGGTTCGAGCGGGCGGTCGTCTCGTTCCTGTCCGACGAGGAGGTCGACGCGCTGCTCGACGCTCCGGACCGCACGACGCGTCTTGGGCGGCGCGACCATGCGCTGCTGGTCCTTGCGATCCAGACCGGGCTTCGGGTCTCCGAGCTGGTCGGTCTCCACCGAGGAGACGTCGTGCTCGGCACCGGCGCACACGTGCGCTGCACCGGCAAGGGCCGCAAGGAGCGCATCACGCCGTTGACGGCGACAACGGCAACGATCCTCGCGGGGTGGATGGACGAGCAACAAGGAACACCCGCGACGCCGCTCTTCCCGAGCACCCATCGCGGCAGCGCGCTCAGCCGCTACGCGGTGACTGCCATCGTCGACAGGCATGCAGCATCGGCGAGCGAACGTTACCCATCGCTCCGTTCCAAACGCGTGTCGCCCCACGTCCTTCGGCACACCGCGGCCATGCGCCTGCTCCACGCCGGCGTTGACTCGACGGTCATCGCGCTCTGGCTGGGCCATGAGCAGGTCGCGACCACGCAGATCTACGTGCATGCCGATCTGACCCTGAAAGAGCGCGCCCTCGACCGCACCACCCCGATCGGCTCGGTTCCCGGTCGTTACCGTCCTCCCGATGACCTGCTCGCCTTCCTCGAGGCGTTGTGATTATGCGGACTGCTGGAGCGGGATGCTCGCATGCACCAAGGCATCCGGGGCCCATGTCCACATAATCGTGGACTCCACATAATGGGTGTTATGAAGACTTCTTCATAAGACCCACCGCTGCCGGAACGTCCTCGCCAAGGTGCCCGTCGAGCACCAGAACGAGGTGAAAGCCGCCTACTGGGCCATCTTCGACCCGACGGGCGAGCCGCCGGGCGAGGCCTCGATCGCCGTGGCCGCCAAGCGTGCGGCTGACTTCTCCGCCACCTTCGGCCGGCGGTTCCCCTCGGCCGTGGCCTGCCTGAACGAGGACCTTGCCAGCCTGTTCTCCTACCTGCGCTTCCCGACCGAGCACCACAAGCGCATCCGCCACTCCAACTTCATCGAGCGCACCTTCGGGGAGACTCGCCGGCGCGTGAAGGTCATCGGCCGGCTGCCCGGCGAACGCTCCTGCCTCGGTCTGGTCTGGGCCGTGCTCGACCGGGCAAGCCGGGGCTGGCGAGGCGTCACCATGACCCCCGCCACCGTTCGACAGCTCCAAGATCTACGCCGCCAGCTGCTCGACCCACCCACCGCCGGAGACCCACGCGGCCATCTCGGCGAGACCGTTACAGCCGCCGCCTAACATCACCACCAGGAACCTGCGTCCCTCGCCGATTTTCCACCGGAACTGGGACGTCACCCAGACCGCCACCATCGAGACTGCCATCCCCTCTCGCCTCGACCGTCTCCCCTGGGCCCGCTTTCACTGGATGATCATCCTCGGCCTCGGGACCGCCTGGGTCCTCGACGGGCTCGAGGTCACGATGGTCGGCTCGGTGGCCTCCCGGT
>JAKACA010000121.1 GCA_021796455.1 Actinomycetes bacterium | reverse complement strand
GCTCGGATGATGGTCATATATTGCAGATGTGGTGACAACTTTCATGGTCGAGCCCGGTGGCTCACGCTCCGATATGGCGTAGTTGAGGCGCGGGTCGTAGCCGCCGCTCAACGACAAGCGCGAGTCGCGCGTTGCGAGCTTGTTGACCGCGGCGGGATCGTGCACCGCGAAGGAGTTCGGGTTGAAGTTCGGGTACGAGTACATCGCGAGCACCGCACCGGTCCGCGGATCGAGAACCACGACGGCGCCGCCGTTTTTCGTCGGCGAGCTGTCGAGCGACGCCATCGCGGCGGCCTGCAGCTTCTCTGAGAGTGTGAGGTAGACGTTGTCCGCCTCGTTTTTTTGGTCGAGAGCGGCACCGAGCGATCCTTTTGGTGTCGGGTGCTCCTCGAGGTAGGAGTTGTAGGTGGCCTCGACTCCGGTGTCCGCCTCGACGGCGTTCGCGTAGTAGCCAGTGATGTCAGAGAACATGCGGGCGGTGGAGGCCGGATAGACCCGGAGATACTTGAAGACGTCGCGCGTCGGGCGTGAGTATGCCAGCACGGCTCCGTCGGCAGTGATGATCTTGCCCCGAGCCTCGAAGAAGGGGGACTGGGGGTTGGCGATCTGCTGGTTCAGAGGGTTGGCGCGAAGGGCAGCTCCTTCGCGCACCTGGAGGTTGTTCATCTGGACGAAGAGGACGGCGAAGCACAGGATAAGGACTGCGCCGATTCCTGTGACCCTCCGGTCGATCGATGACAATTCATCACCTCGGTTGCGCCCGTCGTGTGAGTCCCCCGGCGCGAGAGCCTCGAGGTGACTGTCTGGTCAATGCTAACCCGTGCGGCTTGATGCGGCTTGATGCGGCTTGATGCGGCTTGATGCGGTTTCGGGTGTCTTGAGAGTAGATGCCGTCACCGCGCGGCCCCGTCTGCGAGAATCGGGTCATGGCGGTTGGTCCCCGCGATCCAAAACGCGCCCGCATGGCGATCACGGATCCGGAGCGCTCGCGCGCTCTCTCGACGATACGACGGTGCGGGAGCGAGGGGCTCTTGAGCGCGCGTGAGACCGAGGAGCGGCTCGAGCAGGCTTTTCGAGCCAGGACGCTCGGGGAGCTTGACTCTGTCGTAGCGGGGCTGCCCTACAGCGCTCACATCGCCGCGGAGATGGTGCTCACGCACGGCATTGCCGTTGCCGCCACTAGGCCGGAGGCGCCCTGGTGGAAGGGAATCCTCCTTTGGTCTCTCGGGGTGGACCTTTTCTGGGTGATCGTCTGGCTCATCACCGGGGGAGCCTTCGGCTGGCTGGCGCTTGCCATCGTGACCACGACGATTAGCTTCGCGTTCCGTTTTGTCGCCCGCCACCGCCGACACCTCGGCGGAGGGCCTGGGCGCCGGCGGGCCCGCTGAGCGCGCGGCAGGCGCGCTTCGCGGGCGCGACGGCAGGCGGACGCTGCGAGCCTAGATTGCCGAGGAGCTATGAGCCCCGCCCGCGTCAGCCGTGCCCGTCGTGTAAGCCGTCCCCGGGTCGTCCGCGCGATGGTCATTTCCGGCGTCGTCCTGCTCGCCGGCTGCGGCGTGTCGACGGCCGGGACGAGCACGAGCGGGCTCGGGGCAGCGAGCCAGCCCGGGGGGACAACGACAACCACGCCGGCGGCCTCCACAACCACGCCGGCGGCCTCCACAACCACGCCGGCCGGCGTCACAACCACGCCGGCTGCGACCAGCAGCAGCCCCGGCACGACGGCCATCTCGGCTACGACGACGGGAGGGTCGGTGCCCTCCCCACCTGCCCCACCGCCGGCACCGACAAAAAGACCGCCAGGCCCTCCAGCTTCGTGCTCGACGGCGCCACCGCTCGCGAAGCCTGCGCGCGGGCTCGTAGCGGGCAGGGTCAGCGCGATCGGCGACTCGGTGATGATCGACATCCAGCCGTACCTGCAGCGCGACCTCAGGAGGGTGGTGTTCGACGCGTTCGTCGGACAGCAGTGGTGGCAAGGCATCGCAGATGTCCGGCAGCTTCGCTCTACCGGCCAGCTCGGCTCCATAGTGGTGATAGAGCTCGGTATCAACGGCCCGATCACCACGAGCCTTTTCGATCAGATGATGAAAGAGCTGAGGGGCGTGTCTCGGGTGGTGTTCGTGACCAACTACGTGCCCGATTACTGGCAGAACCCTAACAACGAGATCATCAAGGCTGGTGCGAGCCACTACGACCGCCTTGCCCATTACGACAACGTCGTAGTGGCCGACTGGGAGCCGGTCGCAGCTGCCCACCCGGGGTGGTTCTGCGGGGATCACACGCACTTGTCGTGCGGGGGCCCCGGTGCGGCCAAGATGGCCGCTTTCATCGCCCGCTGTGTGTAGCACCCCTGGCGCGGCGCCGCGATCTTGGCGATCCGCCACCCCTTTTCATGCCCGGCGCCGTTGCCACTAGCATGCCTCGTGGGTCACCGGGGGTGGGGCTGTGCGGCTCTTGGAACGGGCGAGCACGATCTCCCATCCACCGGTCTCGAGGGGAGAGTGAGCGTGATGAAGGGACATGTCCGGTGGACGTGGCGCGCCGCGCTTCACCGGCCGGTGGCGGGATTTGGCCGCGCCGCGGCCAGCCTCCTGCTCGGACTCGGGCTAGCAGGCGCTCTCGTGCCCGTGGTCCAGGGCCTCTCGAGCCGCGCGGCGAGCGCGGCGCCTGGCCCTACCTGCTCGGCGACTTCATTCTCCGACAACTTTGCGGCCGACCCGGCGCTCGCGGGCAGCTGCTGGCAGACCGAGACGCCCTTGATCTCTTCCTTCGAGAGTGCGGTCGGGGCAAGGGATGCCAGCCCCCAGCTGAGCTTTGGCGGTAGCTACATGGAGATGCAGGGAGCCGCCGGCGAGAAGCAGTTCAGCGCCGTCCAGTCAGCCGCTGCCTACTCGGCTCCATTCACTGTAAATGTGAGCGCCACCGCAGTGCAGTCCTACGGCAATACCATCGGGCTGTACCTGGTCAACAGCTCCTTGAGCCAAGCCTTCTCGGTTGAGGCCAACCTCAATCGGGCGAACACGCCTTACTATGGGCTGTGGGTCAATAACAGCCTGACGGCGGACCCGAACGGTATGGAGCTCCTTTCCGATCCCAGCGTCAACACCCGGTACGACATATCCATGTCGATCGACTCCGCGGGTAACGGCACGGTCTCGGTCAACGGCAGCGCTCCGTACCCGGTGGGCCAGGTCGGAAGTGGGCCGTTCTATCTCCTACTCGGCCAGCGTGAGGGTGACCCGAACCAATCGGTCGAATCGGCGCAGGACCATGCGCCCAACGTCACCGACTGGTACTCGGCCAGCCTGACGCCACCCGTGCCCACGGTGACGGCCTCGCTCTCGACGTCTGCTGTTACCGTGGCCGGTGTCGAGACCGTTCCGGCATCAGCGGTGCCGGCGTCGAGCCTAGAAGCCGCCTCCGGCTCCACCTCGGGTGCCGGCACCTCCGCAGCTCCGCTCAGCTCCATCCCCCTCGCCTCGATCGACCTTGCCAGCTCGCCCTTGCACTCGATTCCGCTCAGCTCCATCCCCCTCGCCTCGATAGCGCTCCCGGGGCCGGGAGACACGGCGGTCGCTGCCGCGCAGGCCGCGCTGTCGAGCACCATCTTGGCGAACTTATCTGTCACCTATCCGGCAGGTTGTGGGCCACCGCCGGCGGCTCAGTGCACCGGCTGGGCGGGGATTCTCGCGGGAACACCATATGCGGGCGTGCCACTCGAGGCCGTGACCCTCGAGGACGTCCTTGCCGACCCGGCAGCGGCGGCGAATCTCGACTCGGTGAACCTCGGCGATCTCGAGATCGCCTCCAGCCGGCTCAGCTCCCTCCCTCTCAGCTCCATCGAGTTGAGCACGGTTCCCCTGAGCTCCATCGCGCTGCCGGGAGCGGCCGGCGGCGCCTCCGGCGCGCTCTCCGCCTGGTGCGCAGAGCTGCAGTCGCTCGGCTTTACCTGCTCGGGTTTCGGGATCGATGATTCCTCCACCGCTCCGAACGACAACGGCGTCACGCTCCTCTCGCTTGCTCTGGCCGGGGTCCCGCTCAGCTCGATCCCGCTCGGCTCGATCCCGCTCAGCTCCATCCCCCTCGCCTCGATCGACCTCGCCAGCTCGCCGCTGGCCTCCATCCCCCTCGCCTCGATCGGCCTTGCGAGCAACCCGCTCAGCTCCATCCCCCTCGCCTCGATCGACTTGAGCGCGATCCCCCTCGCCTCCATCCCCCTCGCCTCGATCGGCGATCTCTCGGCCGTAGTCGACTGCTCGACCTACGCCTCGTGCTCCAGCGCGACGCTGGGGCAGGCTTACGGCGCGGGCGCTGTCCTTCCCGGGGCGACCCTGTCGGACCTGAGCGCGAGCGAGATCGGCTCGACCACCCCACAGACTTCGGTCGCGGACCTCCTCTCGGCCCTGAACACCGCGAGCGCTGGGTTTCCTGACGTCACCCTCGGTGACCTCTTCCTCTCCACCACGCCGCCGGCCTCGTACCCATGGCAGAGCATCTCGCTTGCCGACCTGCCGCTTGCAGCCGACGAGAGCGCCGGTGGGACGCTTTCCTACACTGCCACGATCACTACCAGCGCCGCGGCGACAGCGCAGGTCTCGCTGAGCCTCCCCTCGACGTTTGCCTACGTGCCGGGTTCTACGGTGCTCGACGGCAGCTCCGGGCCGGACCCGGTACCGGGGGCTTGGGCCGGATCGCTGAGCTGGAGCCTGCCGATCTCTGCTGGCAGCAACACCCTCACCTTCGAGGCTCACGCGGGAGTGGGGCTCGGCGCGGCGACAGCGAGCATCTCGGTTGCCGTCGGTTCCACCTCCTCGACCTCGTCGGCGAGCGTGGACGTCGTCGACGGCGAGGCGCCGGGCATCTACAGCCAGAGCTCGCCCGTACCCCTCAGCGCCGGCCAGCCGCCTTCGACCCAGGGCAACCTCAACATCGGCTACGTCGCCTCTCCCGGGCAGCTTAACGACTGGTCGGTAACGGTCGGCGCCGGCCAGGAGCTGAGCCTTGCTCTCACGAACCTTCCGGCGACCTACGATCTCGAGCTCTTCGGCCCGAGCACGCAACAGCTGCAGGGCACTCCAACACAGACCCTTCCCGGAGTCTCGGACACGCTCCCCTCGCTCGGGCGATATGCCACGACGGAGGCTACGCCTGGATTGCAGGACATACCCGTCGCCCCACCGGCCGGCGACCAGCTCTTGGCGGTGTCGAACAACCCAGGTGGTCAGGATCAGTACATCCAGACGACCCCACTGGTGGCGGGCACCTACATAGTCCAGGTATCCGGTTACAACGGCTCCCACAGCTCGCAGCCATACCTGCTGCGTGCCAACCTGCTCGGAGGAGCCACGGCCTTCAGCTGCCCGCCCATCGCGTACCCGAACCCGATGCCTGCTGCTGCGAGCGGCCCGGTCGCGATCCCGACCGGAGCGAACACGCTCTTTCTCGTAGACACCCAGCGCCTTTCCGCCGCTTTCGGGGCCGCTGGCGAAGCGACGATCATGTCGGACCTGCACGCAGTCGCCTCCGACTCGAGCGCAGGCGTGACCGGCGGCATCGTACCGGTCGACTCCTACGCGAGCGTGCAAGCTGCCTATTCGAGCTGGAACGCGGATCCCTGCTCGGTCGATGCCGCGAACGGTGTCGTCGCGGCGATCTCGGCTGTGGTCGATCAGATCCGCCTCGAGTACCCGACGGTGCAGAACCTCGTCATCGTCGGCGCGGACGACCAGATCCCCTTCGCGCGCCTCGCAGACGGGACCACGCAGTCAAACGAGCGGGACTACGGTGCTTCGACTTTCGCCGGCGAGAACAACGTCGAGGCAGACGCCCTCTCGCTCGGCTACTACTTCAGCGATGACCCCTACGCCACGGTCCAGCCGCTCGGCGTTGGCAGTGCCACCTTGTACACGCCGCAGCTGGCAGTAGGACGTCTCGTCGAGTCCGCCGGACAGATCGAGAACGCTCTCACGCGCTTTGTGAGCTCGAATGGCGAACTGAACGCGACGGCCGGGCTTACCACTGGCTACTCGTTTCTAAGCTCTGGGGCGACGGCGGTCTCGGCCAGCCTGGCAGCCGACGGGCTGTCGCCTTCGACGCTCATCGACGAGAGCTGGACAGCAAGCGACCTCGCCTCCGCGCTGACGTCCAGCCCGGTGCCGGGTGTCGTCAGCCTGAATGCCCACTTTGACTACTCGCGTGTGCTCCCGGCCTACGACAACACGAACAACACCGAGACGAGCTTGTTCACTACAGCCAGCCTTCCCCCAAGCGCCTATGGAGCGAGGTTGCTTTTCTCGATGGGGTGCCACTCTGGCCTGAGCGTCGATGACGCCGAGGTGGCGGCGAGCGGCGTCGCGACTCCGGTATCGGACTGGGCGAAGACCTTCGCAGATGCCGGAGCCCTCTGGGTGGGTAACACCGGCTATGGATACGCGGACACGAGCTCGGTCGCGTACTCGGCCAAGCTGATGGCCGACTTCGCCGCCAATCTGAACGGATCCCTAACGATCGGTGAGGCGCTCACACAGGCCAAGCAGCAGTATGCGGCGAGCAATGCCGTCCTGAGCCCCTATGACCTGAAGGCACTAATGGAGTCGACGTTCTACGGGCTGCCGATGTACAGCCTGAACAAGCCCGGGACACCAGTGACCCCGCCTGCCGGTCCGCCCACCGCAGTGGTGGACCCGTCCTCGGGGCTCACCGACCTGGCCGCACCGATCGCCGTGTCGCTTGGCCAAGGCAACAGCACAGCGCCTGGCCAGCTCGATCTCGTCTCCACTGCGAACGGCGACTACTACCAGGTGAACGGGAGCACCCCGACCGACAGCGGTACGCAGCAGACCGAGTACCGTCCGATCGAGCCTCTCGTCACATACCCGGTTTCCGAGCCGGGCCTCAGCCCTCACGGGGCTCTCGTGACGGCCCTTTCGTCGACCGACGTGGCCGGATTCACTCCGGCAATCTCCATGCCGGCGGCAGGATCAGCGGACTCCACGCCGCCCCAGATCGGCGAGGCCGCATACCCAGGCACCCTGCAACGGGTCGTAACTTACGGGACCTTCACCAAGAGCGGCACGTCGCAGAGCGCGCAGCTCGACCTGGTGGCCGGGCAGTTCATTCCCAACGCCGCGTCACCCGGACGTGGGACCGAGCGTCTCTTCAACTCGATATCGGCGCAGGTGTACTACCTGCCCCCAACGAGCCAGTACGCGTACGATTTCACGCCGGCCACGATCGACTCCACGCAAGCGTCGACGTCCGCGGCGGGTATCAGCTTTGCCGTCAAGGTCACACCGTCGGTCGCCCCCGTCACCGAGGTGCTCGTCCTTTACACCGACGCGCTAAGTCCAGGCACCTGGACAGCGGCCCCCCTTTCCGCTGTTGGAGGAGATGCCTGGACTGGAACAGGGCCGGAGACGGCGAGCGGGCAGGTGCAATATATCGTCGAAGCTCTCGATGGGGCGGGCAACGTCGCGGTGTCGAACAACGAAGGCACGGCGTTCAGCCTCACGGTGCAGCCGACCGTCGCTATCACTCTTTCGGGCAGCGGGCCGACCAACGGCTACTACACGGGGCCGGTCACTGTCGCTATCAGCGCACCGACCGGGTCGACCTACGTGCTCGACGGATCTCCGGCGGCTCCGGTGCCGGCGAGTGGTTCGATCGTCGTCTCCAACGGCGGTGAGCACACCGTGACAGTGACGGATCCGAGCGGCCAGGAGGTGAGCCAGGCCTTTGCCATCTCGAGCTCGCAGACCCTGACTGCGCTCTCGATCCCGGGATCGGTCGTAGCGGGCCAGCCGGTGAGTCTCACCGCCACTGTGACCCCCGCGACGGCGGGTTCCGGGAGCCCTGCGGGCTACGTGCAGTTCCTCGATGACAACGAGCCGATCGCCTCGTGTGGGGGATCCACTGGCATCGCCCTGAGCGCCTCTACTGCCAGCTGCACGGTCAGCTACGCCGCTGCCGGAACCCATGAGCTCACAGCCGTATATCTCGGCAACTCCACTTTTGCAGTGTCCCAGTCGACTCCGATAGCCGTCGAAGTCGGGTTGCTGTCGGGCACAGCCTCGGGGCTCACGGTGACGGGCCTCAGCCCGGCAAGCGGACCCGCAGCGGGCGGCACGGTGGTGACGATCTCAGGAAGCGGCCTGTCCGACGCGACCGTCGACTTCGGCTCCAGCTCGGCAACAGATGTCTCCTGCACCTCGACGAGCTGCACCGCCACCTCACCAGCCGGCAGCGGGACTGTGACCGTCTCGGTGCATGCCGCGGGCGGTGTCGTATCGGCTGGCACGTTCACCTATTACGCTTTTTCGGGCGTCGTTCCGCCTTTCCATGGCTCTTCCTCCCCACCCACGGCGACGGGCCTCAGCCCGACGCGCGGACCTTCTTTCGGAGGCACCCTGGTGACGATCACAGGGACCAATCTCTCGGGTGCCACAGTAAGCTTCGGATCCAACGCCGCAACCGGCGTGAGCTGCACCTCGACGAGCTGCACTGCCACCTCGCCGGCAGGGAGCGGGACCGTGACCGTGACCGTCACCACTTCTGGGGGTGAGGCGACGGCTGGGAGCTTCAGCTACATCGAGGAGAGCGCCTATACAGCTCTGACGCCTTTCAGGGTGACCGACACCCGTGCCGGCTCGGGCGAGCCGAACGCAGGTCATCCGCTTTCGGCCGGCGTGAGCCTGACGGTGAAGGTTGCGGGAGTCGGAGCAGTGCCTACCGGCGCATCTGCAGTGGTGCTGAACCTGACGGCAGTCGACCCGACCTCTTCGGGGTTCCTCGCGGCCTATCCCGCGGGCAGCTC
>JAKACA010000120.1 GCA_021796455.1 Actinomycetes bacterium | reverse complement strand
GATCCACACCCGCTCGCGGTGTCGGCAGTCGTCGCCGCGGACAAGCTGCCGTGGCTCCTGGCCGCTCTTCCCGCCGGCGCGCTGTCGGACCGTTTCGAGCGAGGCCGCGTCATGGCGTGGGTCAACATCGCGCGTGGCCTGCTGCTCGGGGCCATGGCGGCCGTCGTCGGGCTCGGCGAGATGAGCCTCGTGCCACTGCTGCTGTTCGTTCTCGGAAACGGGGCCGCCCGCACGCTCTACTACGGCGCATCGCAGGCTGCCGTGCCCGAGCTGGTCCCGGTCGACCTCCTCACGCGGGCGAGCGGGGTGATAACGGGCACCGAGACCGCGACCGAGCACCTGGTAGGCCCGATTATCGGAGCGGCCAGTTTCGTGGCGAGCCGGGCAGTGCCCTTTCTCGCCGATGCCTCTCTGGTAGGCGCCTCGGGTCTGTCGCTCGCGGGCCTGCGAACGAGGCGCCCCGACCCAGCGGTGCAGCGCGGCTCGGTGCTCGACGGGGTGAGGCTTCTCTGGCGTGACCGGCGCCTTCGCGTGGTCGTGACGCTGGTCGCCACCCTTGCGGGGCTACAAGGACTGGTCGGCGGGGTGATGGTGCTGGTGGCGACGCGCGACTGGGGGGTGCACGCGAGCTACTACGGGGTGTTCGTCGCCGCCGGTGCCGCCGGCAACGTCCCTGGCGCGCTCCTCGCGAACCGCATCGTGGCAAGACTCGGAAGCGCGACGACGCTTCTCGGCGCAGCTGTCGTCTCCGGTGCCGGCTACCTGGTCATGGCGGTCGCGCACACCTGGCTCCTTGCGGGCGCTGCCTTCGTGCTCGTGGGATTTGCAGTCGCTGCCGGCAGCGTCGTCGCCATCTCGCTTCGCCAGCGCATCACGCCGCACGACGTGATGGGGCGTGTCGGCTCGGCTTGGCGCGGTCTCGTCTGGGGGGCGGCGCCAGTGGGAGCCCTTCTCGCCGGAGCTCTCGCAGTCCTCGGAGGTCTCCGGCTCCCGATCTACCTGGCAGGTGCCGCCCAGTGCCTGGCGGCCGCCATCCTGGCACGGCGCCTCCGGCGCCAACTTGGCGGGTCGAGCGGCCCCGTCGCGCGCGAGGGGTCAACCAAGGGAGAGCCCCTAGCTCCCTCCGGCCCGGGGCAGCCCTCGACGACTTGAGCAGCGCGCCACCAGCGCCGCGATACGGCGCTGTCGCCCGACACCTGCGGCGCTTCCGACACCTGCGGCGCTTCCGACACCTGCGGCGTGCCCGACACGTGCAGCGCGCCCGCGAGCATTTTTCGACGGCACGGTTCTAACTTGGTCCGAACAGTTCCATGCCAAGACGCCGCCTCCCCGCCCATGCTTACGCCCTCCTATTAGGTGTGGCACTCGTCGTTGCCGCATGCGCCCCTACAGCAGCCTCAGGCGTCAGAGCCGAGAGGAGCACGCCGGCGAGCCAGCTCGTCGCACGAAGGACCACGTCGCCTGCCACAGCTTCAACCTCCAGCACGGATTCGGCACCGTCAGCCAAGCTGGCGGCAGGTGCCAGGCCGCCCGCAGGTCGCTCTTCAAAGCCCACTGCAAAGCCCACGAGCGTGCGCTCGCCCACGACGACGACAACGACGGTGATCACCCTTCCTGGAAGCAGGACGAAGTTCACGATCTACTCGCCGGCTCCAATCTCCCCACCACTCAGGCGGCCTGCGCCGCTCAGGTCGTTTTTCGCGTCGACAGTCCCGAACGAGGGCCGCTGGCACCCAGCGGGCCGTCGCGTGAAGGGCGACGCCGCCATCTACGAGACCTACCTGCAAGAGCCCGAGGCACCGGGCGTCATGGCAGGTGTGGCCTGGATGGATCCTCGCCTGCTCAGCGCAACTTTGTACTCAGGCAGCGAGAGCCCAGGCTACGGTCCGTGGCCCTTCACCGCGCCGATCGAGCCGAGCGCC
This sequence comes from Actinomycetes bacterium, assembly GCA_021796455.1. Lineage (GTDB taxonomy): Bacteria > Actinomycetota > Acidimicrobiia > Acidimicrobiales > Bog-793 > JAKACA01. Next base: position 7,023 of record JAKACA010000120.1, on the reverse strand, counting down.
GCGAGAACGGTCGTCGCCGCCTTCAACGGAGGCTTCAAGTTCCCCGATTCGAATGGCGGCTACTTCGACTACGGCCAGACCGTGTTCCCGCTGCGCAAGGGCGCGGCCTCGCTCGTCATCTACACCGATGGCACCGCGACCGTCGCGAAATGGGGTCGCGACGCGAAGATGGGCCCAGACATAGCAGCCGTCAGGCAGAACCTCACCCTGGTGGTGGACAATGGCCGGCCTGTTGCCGGCCTCGCCACCGCCCCGATCCTTGCCTGGGGAGCAACCGTAGGTGGAGGCGCCTCGGTCCCGCGCTCTGGGATCGGAGTCACATCGGACGGAGCGCTCGTCTATGTCGATGGGCCGAGCCTCGACGTGTACCAACTGGCGCAGCTTCTCGCGCGAGCCGGGTCGATCCGTGCCATGCAACTCGACATCAACCCTGCGTGGCCGACCTACACCACCTACAAGCCCGCGACGAGCACTGGCCTTGCCAGCCCCACCAACGGGTCAAATCTCCTCTCCTCGATGGCCGGAGGCACGAGCCGGTTCTTCGAGGCATGGTGGCCAAGGGACTTCATCACGATGTCCGCTCGCCCGCTCCCCTGACAGTCCCGCTCGCACAGCTGCGGCGTCAGGCGCCCGCTTCTTCCAAGGCCCTCCTCACGAGCACGGTGGCCAGGTGCCGCCGGTACTCGCCCGACGCGCGCACGTCGCTCGGTGGCTCGAGCCCGTCGCTGGCATGTGCGGCAGCCTCCTCAGGAGACGCCCCGGCTGCCAACGCAGCCTCCACACCCGTAGCCAGCACAGGTCTGTCGGCCATGTTGACGAGGGCGACACCGGCCGATCCGTTGCGGACCGCGGCTACACCCACAATGGCCCAGTCCTGGGCACGCACGTTGAACTTCTGGAACGACCAGCGCGCACCCCCGAGCTTGGGAAAGCGGATCTCGGTGAGGACCTCGTCGCGGGCAAGGGCTGTCTCGAGGAACCCCGTGAAGAACTCAATTGCCGGGACCTGGCGCTCACCGGAGGGCCCGGCGAGGAGCAGAGTCGCCCGGAGAGCGAGGCAGACTGCCGGCAGGTCGGAGGCGGGGTCACCGTGTGCGATCGACCCGCCAATGGTGCCGCGGTGACGCACCTGCGGATCACCGATCTGTCCCGCCACATGGGCAAGGAGCGGCACCTCTCGTCCCACGACGTCGCTGTTGTGCACGTCGGCGTGCCGCGTGAGCGCGCCGACGGCAAGGTGGTCGCCGCCGTCACGCACGTAGGAGAGCTCGCGGAGCCGCCCGATGTCGACGAGCACCGTCGGCGAGGCGAGGCGCAGCTTCATGAGCGGGAGGAGCGAGTGCCCTCCCGCCAGCAGCTTGGCGTCATCGCCGCCTTCGCCAAGCATGGTGATTGCCTCGGCGAGCGAGGACGCCCTCCGGTACTCGAAGCTGGACGGGATCATCAGGCCTCTCCCTCTGCTTGGGCCATCGCGCTTGCTTGGGCCATCGCGCGCCAGATGCGCTCGGGCGTCGCCGGCATATCGAGATCGGTGACACCGAAGGGCGAGAGCGCGTCCACTATGGCATTCATCACGGCTGGAGCCGAGCCGATCGTCCCGGCTTCGCCGACGCCTTTCACCCCGAGGACGTTCGTCGTGCTCGGTGTGATCGTCGAGGCTGTCTCGAAGCTCGGGAGCTCGGAGGCAGCCGGCACCAGATAATCGATCATGGTGCTCGTGAGCAGGTTGCCGTCGTCGTCATAGAGGGCCTCCTCCCACATCGCCTGTGCAACGCCTTGGACGATGCCGCCATGGACCTGGCCCTCGACGATGAGGGGGTTCACCTGATTGCCGCAGTCGTCGACGGCGATGTAGCGGTTCAGGCGCACCTGTCCAGTATCGGTGTCGAGCTCGACGACGGCTATGTGGGTGCCGAAGGGAAAGGAAAAGTTGGGCGGGTCGTAGTGGACCGACGCCTCCAGGTTGGGCTCCATGCCGTCGGGGAGGTTGTGGGCACTGAACGCCTCGAACGCGACGGCACCGAGCGCGACCTCCATGGTCGGTGAGCCTTTCACGCGAAACGAGCCGTCTGTGAGCTCGAGGTCCTCTGCAGCCGCCTCGAGGAGGTGCGCTGCGATCTCCCTGGCCTTGTCGATGACCTTGTCTGTCGCGAGCGCCACCGCGACACCGCCGACCGGCAGCGATCTCGAGCCGTAAGTGTCCATCCCATAGGGCGCCATCGCCGTGTCGGAGTGGATTACCTCGATATCGTCCGGGCTCATCGTGAGACGGTCGGCCGCGATCATCGCCCAGGCCGTCTCGTGCCCCTGCCCGTGGGGAGACGTCCCGGTGACCACCTGCACCTTGCCGGTGGGAAGGAGCCGGACTGTGGCTGCCTCCCAGCCACCGGCGGTGTAATTGAGGGATCCGAGCACCCTCGAGGGCGCGAGACCGCACATCTCCATGTAGGAGGAAACTCCGATGCCGAGCTGCTTCGTCTCCCCGGCCTGGCGCCGCCGCGCCTGCTCGTCTCGCAGCCCCTGGTACCCGGCAATATCGAGAGCCTTGTCGAGGGCCAGAGCGTACCGTCCGGTGTCGTAGACGAGCCCCGCGACCGACGCGTAGGGGAACTGCTCCTCCCGGACGAAGTTGCGACGACGGATCTCGACGGGATCCACGCCGACTTCGGCGGCCAGCGCATCGATAGCCCGCTCGATGGCATATGTCGCCTCCGGCCGTCCAGCCCCGCGATACGCATCGGTCGGGGTCATGGTCGTGAAGACCGATGTGCAGGAGAACGAGTAAGCCGGGACGTCGTATACACCCGTGTAGAGGAATGCACCAAGGAGCGGGACACCCGGAGTGACCAGCTGGAGGTACGCGCCCATATCGGCGAGCAGCTTCACTCTGATCGCGGTGATCTTCCCGCCCGAGTCGGCTGCCAGGTCGATGTGCTGGATCTGCCCGCGACCCTGGATGGTCGCGACGCTGTTCTCCGAGCGCTCCTCAACCCAGCGGATCGGGCGGCGCAGTCGCTGGGCGAGTACGACCGCCAGGATCTCTTCGGCATACACGTTGAGCTTGGAGCCGAAACCTCCGCCGACCGACGGGGCGATCACCCTCAAGCTGGTCTCGGGGATGCCGGTGGTGATCGCCAGCATGATCTTCAAGATGTGGGGAATCTGCGTGGCCGAGTACACCGTGTACTCACCGCCGTAGGGATGCGGGACGACAAGGACGCCGCGTGGCTCCATCGCCGAGGGGATCAGGCGCTGCTGGACGTAGCGTTTCGAGACAGTGTGAGCTGCGGCGGCGAAAGCAGCCTCCACGGCCACCGGATCCGGGCTCAGCTCCCACGTATAGCTCGAGTTCGTCCCGAGCTCCTCGTGCACAAGGTTGCGGTCAGACAGAGCGTCCTCGAGGTGGATGACTGCAGGAAGCGGGTCGTACTCGACGACGACCGCATCAGCGGCGTCGCGGGCCGCGTACTCGCTCTCGGCCACCACGGCCGCCACCGCGTCACCGAGGTACGCCACCGTCTCGACGGCGAGCGGAAGATGGGTGGGGCTCAGCATGTCGGCGGTGACCGGCCAGGCACACGGCATCGGTGCCGCCCACGCGTCCTTGAGGTCTGCGCCCGAGAACGCGGCAACGACACCTGGCATCGACTTCGCGGGCCCGAGATCGACCGAAAGGATGCGGCCATGGGCGACCGTGCTGCGGACAAGAGCCAGGTGAAGGCACCCGGACAGCTTGATGTCGGCGACGAACAGGGATTCCCCGGTCAAAAGAGGCGGATCCTCCGTGCGCAGCCGGCGCGTGCCGAGCACCGCACCAGCCGAGCCTGGGGCCGTCGTGGCCTCGGTCGCGGTCATGACGCCACTGCCGGTGCTGGCACGGGGGCCATATCAGCCGCGGCGAGGACACTTTTTACGATGTTGTGGTAGCCGGTGCAGCGACAGAGATTGCCCTCCAGGCCGGCGCGGACCTCCTCTTCGCTCGGATGGGGCTGCTCGGCCAAAAGCGAGGCTGCCGCCATCACCATCCCTGGAGTGCAGTAACCGCACTGCAGCCCGTGATTCTGGCGGAACGCCTCCTGTACAGGATGGAGTGCCTCGCCCGCCAGACCCTCGATCGTGGTGATCTCGGTTCCATCGGCCTGCACGGCGAGCATCGTGCACGACTTCACGGAGTCGCCCCCTATGAGCACAGTGCAGGCACCGCAGGAGGACGTGTCGCATCCGATGTTGGTGCCTGTCAGCCCGAGGACGTCGCGTAAGAAGTGGACGAGAAGCAGACGAGGCTCGACCTCGCTCTCCCTCAACTTGCCGTTCACAGTAAGGGACACTCTCATAGGTTCCCCCTTCGTCGGATCGCGCTGCCGCTTTGATAGCACCTCGCGAGCATCGGCCAGATCTCAGGCGCGGCTCATCGGTGCCAACAGTAGGTCTGCCGATCGAAGCGGCACAAGCGTCACGGCACCAGCCGGGAATACTGTAGTGATCACTACAGTTGAACCCTGCGTACACTCTCTAGCGGCGAGGAGCTCCCGATGACGACCTCGAACCATCGCAACATCGATTCTCGCCGCGCCGCGGTGGGCGCAGACTCGAGCCTCCTCACAGACAACGTCGGATCCGAACACGCATCCTCCGGCGAGAGTGGGGGAGCCATGCCGCTCCAGGCCGGGATCGGGTTTCGACTGAGCAGGGTCGCCCGGGAGCTGCGGCGGCACTGGGCCGACGATCTGTCCGCCTTGGGTATCTCCCCTCCGCAGGCTGCCGTGCTGCGGGGTATCGCCGGAAGCCCCGGCTGCTCGCTGCGAGCGCTTGCCCGCACGCTCGCGGTCGATCCCATGAACGTAAAACGGTACGTCGACACCCTCGAGCGTCGCGACCTCATCAGCAGTGGCAGCCACGCAGGCGAGCGGAGGTCCCGCACGCTGACCGTCACCGAGGCCGGCAGGTCTCTCGCCCTCCGAGTCGACCAGCTCGTGCGCGACCAGGAGAAGTGGCTCGACACCAGGCTCGACGCGGAGGGGCGCAAGGACCTCGAGAGAGCGCTGGAGAAGCTCGAGGACGGTCTGGGCTTGGCCAGGGGCAGCTCCGAGCAGGACGACGCGCAGGACGCGCCGGGCCCCTCGGTCTGGGACCACCGCTACGCGGAGAATCCATGGCCCACAGCTCCAGATGCCGCTCTCGCGGAGCTCGTGACCCCGCTAGCTCCGAGCGACGCACTCGATGTCGGTTGTGGGCCGGGCCGCAACGCCATCTGGCTCGCCGCAAGAGGGTGGCGCGTCACCGGTGTCGACTCGTCTGCCGTGGGTCTCGAGCAAGCCGCTGAGCGAGCCCGCGAGGCGGGTGTCAGCTTGAACCTCATCCAAGCAGACTTCCTCGAGTATCTCGCGCGCCCGGTTCGCTTCGGACTGGTCGTGATCGCCAACATCCACCTGGCCCCACCGGAGCGTCGCGAGCTCTTCGCGGCCGCAGCATCAGCGGTTGCCCCCGGCGGCCACCTCTTTGTCATCGGCCACCACCTCGACTCTCTCGGGCGGGCCGGCCCGCCCGATCCCGACCGACTGTTCAGCGAGGAGCGCTTCGCCGGTTTGTTCCCGACCCTGCAAATCGAGCGCCTCGAGCGTTACGAGCGCCCTGGCGGCGCCGGGGAGCCGCCGCTTGTCGATCTCGTCCTTTGGGCCAGCCGGGCGGCGAGGGCCCGCAAGGCTCCGAAGGTAACCACCCGATGAGCACCCCGGTCGCGGCGCCCCGTCGCGGTCTCGGTCCTGCTCTCGTGGTGATCGCCGCGGCTCAGCTCATGGTCATGCTCGACCTCACGATCGTCAACATCGCCCTGCCCTCGGTGCAAAGGGAGCTGCACTTCTCCTCGACGAACCTCACATGGGTGATAGATGCATATGTCCTCGTCTTCGGCGGTCTGCTCCTGCTCGGAGGAAGGACTGGGGACCTCTTCGGCCGCCGCCGCATGTTCGTGGTCGGTATCGGGCTCTTCACGGCCGCCTCCCTCGCCGGCGGGCTGGCGACAAGCCAACTCTGGCTGATCTCTGCGCGCTCGATCCAGGGGATCGGAGCAGCGATCGCCTCCCCGACGGCCCTTGCGCTGGTCGCGACCACGTTTCCCGAGGGTTCACCTCGCCACAAGGCGATGGCGGTCTATGCCGGGATGTCAGGGGCAGGCGGGGCGCTCGGCCTCTTGCTCGGTGGGGCGCTCGTCGAGATCGCGTCATGGCGCTGGGTGCTCTTCGTGAACGTTCCCATCGGGATCGCCCTTCTCATCGCCGCGCCTTTCGTGCTGCCAAAGACTGCCGGCAGCCGCGGGCGGCTCGACATCCCCGGAGCAGTGACCGTCTCGAGTGGGATGGCGCTCCTCGTCTACGGGATCGTCCGGGCACCGGTAGACGGCTGGCTCGCTACGGGCACGACCGTCTCGTTCGCGCTCGCCGCGGCGCTGCTCGTCGGCTTCGTCCTCATCGAGCATGCGAGCCCTCAGCCGCTGCTTCCCCTCCGGTTCCTGGCCAATCGAAACCGCGCCGCCAGCTATGCGGTGATGCTGCTCCTTGGCGCAGCCATGTTGTCGCTCATCTTCTTTCTCACCCAGTTCCTCCAGGACATCCTTCACTACAGCCCACTTGCTGCCGGGCTCGCCTACGTCCCACTGCCGATATGCGTGGGCACGACTGGGCTCGTCGTCTCCCGGCATGTCAAGCGGTACGGGACCCGACCGTTCCTCACCCTCGGGCCCCTGCTCGTCGCCGGCGGGCTTTTGTGGATCTCCTTCGTCACCGCGTCGTCGGGTTACGGCGACATCTTCGGACCGCTTGTCGCTGTCGGTATCGGCATGGGGCTTTCCTTCGTGCCACTTACGCTCAATGCGGTAGCCGCTGTGCGCGGGCGCGAGTCGGGGCTCGCGTCCGCCCTCCTCAACACGAGCCAGCAGGTGGGCGGATCCCTGGGATTGGCCGCTCTGGTGACCGTGGCGGCAACAGCTACCCGTGACCGGATCTTGCAAGGTACGAGCGCCCTTCA
>JAKACA010000119.1 GCA_021796455.1 Actinomycetes bacterium | reverse complement strand
CTCTTCCGATCTCGCACCTCGACCATGTCAGGCGCCTCGACGATGTTCTCCTGCCAGCCCTTGTTGCCGGAAAGAAGGAGATGGCGTGGGCCGGCGAGCAAGAGGCCGTTTCGTGACAGCCGTTGCGCATAGACATGGGTTGGCCGGTACGGCGCGGGAGCGGCGGCATTGTCGTCTGACTTCCAGTCGAGGTAGAGCGTTCCGCCCGGCGCCGTGAACGTGCGCGGATCTATCGCTCCATGTGCCTTGAAGTCACAGATGAGAGGTTTGGCGCTCGCGCGAAAAGGGCCACCCGGAGCGCTCGCGACGGCCGTTCCGATGCACTGTGCGAACCTCGAGAAACCCGTGCTCCTGCGGTTGTAATAGAGCCGCGGTTGCGCAAGGGAGTCGAAGTACATGACGTAGCGGTCGCCGAGATGGACGACGTCCGGTGCCCAGGTGAACCCGTATGTTGCCCAGGGCGGGAGCCTGGCCATGGCCGAATGAGTAGGGAAGGACCAGTGGCCGAACCGAGTCGTGAACGAGGTGGGGATGATCTGTGAGCCCAGCCCCGTCTGGCTCGCGTAGAGCTCGTACCCGCCCGGGACCGCGAGCACGAAGGGATCGGGCAGGTTCGTCGTTGTTGCGATGCGGAGGGCGGGTCTCCTTGTGGTGCCAGGTGCAGGCGGATAAGTGCTGGGCGGAATCTGGTTGCCCGTTGCCGGGTTGCGACGCGTAGTGCCTCGCGGTGCGGAATCTCGAGTTACCCCCTGGGCGGCCTTGGTGAGCAGAGAGGATCCGCAGCCAGCAAGGAGGCTCAGGGCGACGGTGAGTATTGCTGCCGCTGCCGCGGGGCGGGGCGAGCGCCTGACGATCAGGGAGTGAATAGCTTGTCGAACATGGTCGGTGTCCTCCTTGTGGAAGTGCATATCCCGACGGCGCGCTCGCTCAAGGAGAAGCGCGCCGCAATCCGCCCTATCCTTGACGTGTCGCGCAGTCGCTACCGCGTGGCCATCTCCGAGGTGGGCTACCAGGATCTGCACCAGCGGGCAATGCTCGAGGTGGCTGCCGTCGCCGCCGCGCAGCACGTAGTCACCGAGACCCTTGACGCAGTCGAGCGTCTCATCTGGTCCATGCCGGCAGCAGAGGTGGTAGCGACGAGCCGGCGGTGGCTGGAGGACGGATGACCGATCCCTCCCCGGGGTCAGTCGATCCAGACGGTCTTTGTGTTCGCGAACTCTTTCACGCCGGGAGAAGAGAGCTCGCGGCCGAAGCCGGAGCGCTTTATCCCTCCAAAGGGTAGGTCGTAGTAGGACGTGACCATCCAGTTGATGAAGACGAGACCCGCCTCGAGCTCGTCGATGAAACGTTGCTGCTCTCCTGGATCCTCGGTCCAGGCATTCGAGCCGAGGCCGAAGTCGCTGTCGTTCGCGAGGGCGATCGCTTCGTCGATCGAGCCGACAGTGAACATCGATGCCACCGGGCCGAAGACCTCCTCGCGATAGATGCGCATCTGCTCGGTCAGGCCCGCGACGACCGTCGGCGGGTAGTACCACCCAGGGCCGTCGATCATCTTGCCGCCGCACAGCACGCGGGCTCCCTTCGACACGGCATCTGCGACCTGGTCCGCAACCTCGTCGCGACCACTCAAGGTCGCGAGGGGCCCGACATCGGTGGAGGATTCGAGGGGATCGCCGACGACGAGCTTTGCCATAGCAGCAGAGAAACGCTCCTCGTACTCCTCGGCGATGTCCTCGTGCAGGATGAAGCGCTTGGCGGCGATGCAGGACTGTCCGTTGTTCTGCACCCGTGCCTTCACCCCGACCTCGACTGCTCGGGCCATATCGGCCGAGGGCATGACGATGAAGGGGTCAGACCCACCCAATTCGAGCACCGTTTTCTTTATCTCGCTCCCCGCGACCGCCGCGACCGATCGGCCGGCTGCCTCGCTCCCCGTGAGCGTTGCAGCCTTGACCCGCGGGTCTCGCAGCAGGCCCTCCACTTTGTCGGAACCGATCAGCAGGGTCTGGAACACACCTTCGGGCATGCCGGCCCGCAGGCACGCCTCCTCGAGGTAGAGAGCAGTCTGGGGGACGTTGGACGCGTGCTTGAGCAGGGCCGTGTTACCGAGCATCAGGGCCGGAGCGGCGAAGCGCCCCACCTGCCAGAGCGGGAAGTTCCAAGGCATAACGGCGAGAACGGTGCCAATCGGCTGGTGAGTCACGAACGACCTCTTCTTGGCGGCCGTTCCGGGCACCTCTTCGTCGACGAGCAGCCGCTCGGCGTGGTCTGCGAAATAGCGAAACCCGCCAGCAGTCTTACGTACCTCGCCTCTGGCCTGTTCGATCGGTTTGCCCATCTCGATCGTCATAGTCCGCGCCGCCTCTTCGATGTCAGCCTCGAGAACGTCGCCTATGCGACGCACGATCTCAGCACGTGTCGCGAAGCTCGTCTTTCTCCAGGTCGGAAAGCTCCTGTCTGCAAGCTCAAGCCTTGCTTCCACCTCGGCGTCGCTGTGGTCGGCAAAAGTCCTGACCGTCTCTCCGGTCGCTGGGTTGATGATCGCTATCGTCACGCCTCTTTTCTAGTGCGAATTCGTGCGCGGCAAAAGCGGGCAGACCTCGAGGCATGCGAGAGAGGTCGCCAGGAAGGCGGCGGCAGGCTCATAGCACCCCCTCGGCGGCCGCTAGGGTCTGGAGCCGTGAGCGATGAAGCCGGGGATGTGGCCGCGGCTCTTGCCCGGATAGAGATCTGTCTCGACGATATCGAGGGGGTCCTCGGGCGCCTTATTGACGGCTCCTATGGGTCCTGCAGCTCCTGCGGCCACGAGATAGGAGACGAACGCCTTCTGGTTGAGCCGACGACGCGCTGGTGTGGGCAGTGCGCACCCCGCTTCGACCCGAGCCCCGTCCCGCCCGCGGGAGAGGAAGCAGGCTAGGTGGCGCGCGTGCGTTTCTTTGCCCAGGCGCGCGACGCTGCAGGCTGTCGCGAGGTCGTCGTCGAGGGCGACACCGTAGACGAGGTGATCGCCTTGGCTGTCGACCGCTTCGGTCCGGCTCTCGGAGCTGTGCTATCGACGAGCACTATCTGGGTCAACGGCGAGCGCGTCGAAGGCTCGAGCCGGGTCGATCCCGGCGATGAGATCGCCGTGCTCCCACCGGTCTCAGGAGGTTGACCCGCGCGCCCGCGCTCAGGCCTTCTTTGTCTCCCAGAAGATCTTGTCGATCTGGGCGATCCCTTCGAGGAGGCGGTCGGCCACCGCAGTGTCGGTCGTCTTCTTCGCCTCACCGGCTGCCTTGGTCGTCTTCCAGAACACCTCGTGCAGCTGCGGGTACTTCTCAATGTGCTCAGGCTTGAAGTAGTCGGTCCACAAGACCCACAGGTGGTGCTTCACCATCTCGGCGCGCTCTTCTTTTACGAGGACGGCACGCTCCTTGAAGACAGGATCGTCGGAGGCGTTGAACTTCTCCATACACGCCTTGACGGCGTCGGCCTCGATCTTCGCCTGGGCTGGGTCGTAGATGCCGCAGGGGAGGTCACAGTGAGCAAGCGCCGGGCGCGGCGGCCAGATCCGATCGAGCGCGGCGAACAGGAGAGAGCGGGAACTGCCTTGACGGAGGTACATGCCACGACTCCTTTATCGATGATCACTTGCCTAACGAGCAACGGAGCTTACCCGGGCGGACGCGGGCAGTCTTCCGGGCGTGAGAGCCTGTTGTGGTGAAGCCATCTCGTTGCACGAGCTGTGTGCGCCGGCTCAGGTGTCTTCGTGCGAGCGATCCCGCTCGGCTGAAGAGCGCTGCAGCTCTTGGTTCGGCTCTGGCCTCGGCGCTGGTGCTCCTGATAGCGGTCACTGTCGGTCGGCGCCGGTTCATGCGTCTCGAAGTCGAGGGTCTCAGCATGGTCCCGGTCCTTGCTCCCGGCGACCGGGTGCTGGTCTTGCGTACCGACCGGGTGACCGTCGGTGACCTGGTGGCCCTCGTGAGCCCCGACGGCGACGGGTCGGTGCTGGTGAAGCGCGTGGTGGGCGTTGACCGAAGCTCGATCCGCGTGGAGGGAGACAACACCGCCGCGAGCAGAGATAGCCGGCACTTCGGCCCGATCCCCCTCTCTGCGGTGATAGGGCGCGTGCTGTGGTGTTACTGGTCCCCCTACCACCCGGCCAGGCGGCGCAGCTGAGGCAGTACGCTCTCTCGCAGGAAACAGGAGCTTTGGACTGATGGCTTTAGACCGCAAGGACGTGGACAGGCTTCTCGCCCCCGAGTTCGTCGAGGGGTTGACGGACGCGTCTGTTGGGGAGCTTCGTGCGAAGCGGGCGGAGTGCCGCAGGGTCGAGGATCTCATCTCCTACCTGCGGCGGGTTCTTCAGGGCCAGATTGACCTCGTCCTGGCCGAGATGGAGCTGCGGCTGGGGGAAGACATAGAGGACCACCAGCACCGCTTGGTTGAGGACCTGCCGACCATACTCGCCGGGGCTCAAGCTCCACGAGGGGCGCGCGGTCCAAGTCGCAGTAGTGAAGCGCGCGACCAGAAGACGTCCAGCCGTCAGACGGCGTCATCTCTTTCGATGCCGACTATGACAGAGGTGTTCACCGAGGATGCGGGTCTGACACCTGATGAGATAGCAGCCATAGTTGCTCCTGACCTGGCTGCCACCGCCTTCAAGGGAGGCATGCTTCCCGGAGCCAACCTCGAGAGCTTCGACGACTCCGAGCTCTCCGAACTCGTCGCGCGCCTGTCCCAGCACGAGTCGGCGCTCTCGGCGGAGCGTCGGGTTCTTCACGAGCGAATCGACGTGCTCCAAAGGTTGGTGGTTCACCGTTACAAGTCCGGGGCGGCTCGTGCTGACACGCTGCTTGAGGATCAGGGCGCCGGTGGCGAGAGGTGGACGGCCAGCCCAGAGGGCGGCTCACGCTGAGAGACCTTCCGGACCGCTGGACGGACCTGGGTGAGTTCATCCGCACCCAGAGGGAGATGGCGCGACTCTCGCTCCGCCGGATGTCTGAGATAGCGGGGATCTCGAACCCGTATCTGAGCCAGATAGAGCGCGGCCTGCGCAAGCCGTCGGCAGAGATCCTCCAGCAGATCGCGAAGGCCTTGCGGATCTCGGCTGAGAGCCTCTATATCCGCGCTGGCATACTCGACGACAACCGGGACCTGCACGCCGACCTCGTAGGCCACATCCTTTCTGCCTCCGATATAGACGACAACCAGAAGCAGGTCCTTATAGCCGTCTACCTGTCTTTTCGGGCGCAGCCAGAGGTGACCTCTTCCCGCAACGAAGCCGTGGAGCCCGATGGGAAGGCTGCCTACGACCGAGGTGGGGGCGACGACGGCGGAGCGGAGCGAGCTGGTCGGTAAGCTGCCTGCGATGCGCAGGATCGCTGTGCTTTCCCTTCACACCTCACCCCTGGCGCAGCCCGGCACCGGCGACGGTGGCGGAATGAACGTCTATGTAAGAGAGCTGTCCACCGCCCTGGCGCGTGCAGGTGTCGCCTGCGACGTGTACACGCGTCGCGACCGCGTGGAACTGCCTTTCACGGTGTTCGTCGAGCCCGGGTTCGCAGTGCATCACATAAACGCCGGGCCGGCGTCCTCAGTGCCAAAGGAGCGTCTTCATGAGCACGTCGCGGAGTTCACCGACGGTGTGATCGCCCACATGACCGGCTCTGAAGAGCGCTGGCATTGTCCTGGAGCCGGCAGCGACGGGCCGGTCGAGCCGGCTGCGAGCGCTGTGCATGCCAACTACTGGTTGTCGGGACTGGCGGGTCACGCGATCAAGCACCGCCTCGACCTTCCGCTCATCTCGACGTTCCACACCCTGGACAGGGTGAAGGCGACGGCCAGCGTCGAAGAGATGGAGGCTGCGGCGGGAGTCCGGCGAGCCGAGGCGGAGGCGACGATCATCGGATGCTCCGACGCGCTCCTGGCCTCGTGCGACGTAGAGGCTGAGCAGCTCGTCGATCTCTACGGGGCCGACCGCCAGCGAATCGAGATAGTCCCCCTCGGGGTCGATCACGCGTTCTTCTCCCCCGGGGACCGGCGGATGGCCAGGCGCGCTCTCGGCCTTGACGATGCGAGCGGGCCACTCCTGCTCTTTGTCGGACGCATCCAGCCCCTCAAAGGTGCAGACGTTGCCGTACGTGCGTTGGCCGAGCTGCGATCAGGCGGAGTCCGTGATGCCCGACTCGTTATAGTCGGTGGCCCGAGCGGCCCGCACGGCGACGAGGAGATCGAAGCGCTTCACGCGATGTCATCGGCCCTGGGCCTCAGCCAAAGCGTCGTGTTCAAGCCGCCGCAACCCCACGAGCTCCTCTCTACCTATTACCGCGCGGCTGATTGCTGTCTCGTGCCGTCTCGGTCGGAATCCTTTGGCCTTGTCGCTCTCGAAGCGGCTGCCTGCGGTACTCCGGTGGTCGCCGCAGCCGTCGGCGGGCTCACGACTCTCGTGAAGGATGGCAGGACCGGCTATCTCGTGGAGTCTGGTGACGCTGAAGCGTTCGCCAAGCGCGTGGCGCAGATAGTTACGCACCCCGAGCGGCAGGCCGCTCTCGGAGCGGGCGGTGCTCTTATGGCACAGGAGTACACCTGGAGCACGGCCGCGTCGCGCCTGCGGTCTCTTCACGGCTCACTGACTTCACGCGAGCTAGTCGAGTGTTGAGATGACACGCCTCGTCGTCGTCGGTGGCGGAAGAATGGGCAACGCCCTTGTCGGGGGTCTTCTGCGCTCAGGGTGGGTGGAGCCAGGAGATATCACCATTGCCGAGCAGCTCGAGGGCGCTCGCGACGATCTGGCCGGCCGCTTCCCGGGCGTCGTCATCACGAGCGCGCCGGTCGTGGCTGACTCGGCCGTCATCGCCGTCAAGCCCTCTGACGCAGAGTCTGCTGTCAGGGAGGTGGCGAAGCTGCGCGTGCCGCGAGTCCTCTCGATAATGGCCGGAGTCAAGGTCGCCAAGCTCGAATCATGGCTCCCTGCCGGCACGGCAGTGCTGAGGGCGATGCCGAACCTGCCGGCTGTCCTCGGGTCTGCGGCCTCTGCGCTCGCAGGGGGCGACTCAGTGACCGAGAGCGACTTCGCTTGGGCTGAGGCAGTGCTCTCGTCCTTCGGCGTCGTGGCCCGCGTCTCGGAGAATGCGCTCGATGCCGTGACTGGGCTCTCTGGCTCGGGACCCGCCTACCTGTTCCTTCTTGCCGAAGCGATGATCGAGGCCGGCGTCGCGCAGGGTCTGGACCGGGGCGTCAGCCGCCTCCTGGTCACCAATACGGTTCTCGGATCCGCGAGGCTTCTTGCCGAGACCGGAGATACCCCCGAGGTGCTACGGGCCGCTATCACCTCGCCTGGAGGTACGACCGCGGCCGGCCTGGGCGTCCTTGAGCGCAGGGCCTTCCGATCCGCGGTTATAGATGCTGTCGCGGCGGCCGCAGCACGGTCCAGGGAGCTTGGAGACGACTAGCAGAGCCCTTGCCCGACAGTGCATCCCGACCACAGGTGGGGAGTCACACTTTCCACTTGAGCCACATTGGCGTACAGTCATGGGTAGGCGGAGAGGGGTGATCCATCTGACGACCATCGACTATGCAAAGGCCAAGTTCTACACCGTCGCGGAAGTCGCACGCGTACTGCGCGTATCCAGCATGACGGTGTACCGGCTCATCAACTCAGGTCAGCTGCCGGCTGTCCGCGTCGGTAAGTCGTACCGGCTGAGAGAAGAGGACGTGAACCGTTACCTTTCGGAGCGCTTCACGGAAGCGGGTTGAGCTCGCCCAGACGAACGGCTCACGCGGCAGCGATCTGAGCGGTAGCGCCCCATGCCGAGCGCTTTTGTGGTTCCAGCGCGCCATTCGTTACGATCTCACTACATGGTCGAGCGTTTCGGGCGGCGAATACCGGAGCCGACGGTCGTTCGTCTTCCCCTCTACCAGCGAGTGCTCCGTGACCTGGCGCTCGGGGCGGTTGCGACGGTGTCGTCTGCGGAGCTCGCATCTGCCTGTGGAGTGAACGCCGCCAAGCTCCGCAAGGATCTCTCGTACTTCGGGACCTACGGCACCAGAGGGACCGGATACGACGTCGGCTATCTGCTCGGGCAGATCGAGCGTGAGCTCGGCCTCGATCGCGAGCGATGTGTCGTGATGGCCGGAATGGGCCACCTCGGGCATGCGCTCGCACGCTCGCCGGGTTTCATGTCGGGAGGTTTCCGTGTCGTTGGGCTGTTCGACGTCGCACCGAGCGTGCTGGGTGAAATTGTTGCCGGCACGGGCGTAGCACACATCTCGACGCTCCCTGATGTCTGCCGGCAGACCGGAGCTTCGATGGGCGTCATCACCACGCCTGCGAGCGCGGCACAGGACGTGTGCGATCAGATGGTCGCCTCGGGTGTGAACGCGATCTTGAATTTTGCCCCGAGTGTCCTTGTCGCTCCGCCGTCCGTGCATGTCCGGCATGTCGACTTCTCCGCCGAGCTTCAGGTTCTCGCCTTCTACCAGGCTCACCCGGAGCCGGCAGAGGCGGCGTCAGATCTGGGTGCGGGACTCATCTTGTGATCACCAGGTTACGATCGCGGTGGGTGCCGATTCGTGCGGCACAGGTGCGAGCGCCCCTCACCGGCGCCGCTGGACCGGGACACGCGAAGCCGCGTCCCCGAGGGAGAGGTAGCCGCCTGTGGCGGTCGTCGTCGTAGGAGTGCACGAGCGGGATTTTCCGCTGCAGATATTCGAACGGGTTGCCGTCAGCGAGCCCGAGCTGCCCAAAGCCCTCGCAGAGCTGATCGGGAGCCCGAACCTGTCGGAGACAGTGATTCTCTCGACCTGCCTTCGAACCGAGGTCTATGCCGTTCTGGACCGCTTCCATGACGGCGTGGCAGACATCGAATCGTTCTTCCGCCGCCGCATGGAGATAGCCGGTGCCAGCCAGGGCCCGGGTGCCAGCCCAAACTCCGGTGCCAGGACGTCGGTCAGGCTTGCCGGAGGCGCTCCCTCGACGTCTCGAGCTAACCAGCTTGAGGGCAGTGAGCGTCGCCCTGAGCCAGGTGGCGGAGAGCTGGAGATCGGAGGTGGCCTCTCCTGCCGTTATGACGATGC
>JAKACA010000010.1 GCA_021796455.1 Actinomycetes bacterium | reverse complement strand
GGCGTGATCGTCACGCTGTGATCACGGTTGTGATAGGCGGTCGACCACAGTTGGAACAGCGGGTACAACAGGGTGCTCCCGCTCTCTGAGATGTTCACTGCGGCGCTGCGCGGCGCCGAGGCAGCAGGCTTCACGGTTGGGTTCGTGCGGGTGGTTGATGCCGACGCGAGAGCCGGCGCGCCGAGCTGGACGAGCAGCCCGGAGGCTGCCGCCCCTGCGACCACGGCCCCACGCCAGCGCCTGGGGGTGGCGCATGCGGGAGGCCGACGCCGTCCGACGGTGCGGTGGTTGGACCTGGGGAAGCTCATGTGTTGGTGTCCCTCCTGTATGTGGGGTGTTGGTGGCAACCTAAAGCCAGGAGATGAACGCCGCCTGAACTAACGGGCACGGGGCAACCTGCATCAGGTGAATTCTCGGGGTAGCACCTCGGTGGGCGGATCAGGCGGCAGAGCTTCCTAGGCTGTGAGGAAGCGACTCAAGGAGTCTCGGGCGTGTCCAAGCGATGACGAAGAGTCAAGTGATGTCAAAGAGTCAAGCGATGACAAAGAAATGAAGCGCCACCTAGGCCTCGCCACGCTCTGCCTGGTCTTGTTCCTCACCTTTCTCGACAACACCGTCGTGAGCGTGGTGCTGGCAGAGGTCCAGTCCGGTCTCCACATGGGCGTGAGCGAGCTGCAATGGGTCGTGAACGGCTACGCGCTCGTATTCGCGAGCTTCATGCTCACCGCCGGTACCCTCGGCGATCTGTTCGGACGGAAGAAGGTCATGCTTTCCGGTGTGGCCGTGTTCTGCGCCGGCTCACTGCTCGCCGCCCTGGCACCCGATGCCAACATGCTGATAGCCGGTCGCGTCGTCATGGGGGTGGGCGCAGCCGCTTCGGAGCCCGGCACACTCTCGATGATCCGCCACCTTTATGCCGACACGAGCGCGAGGGCCCGCGCTCTCGGGATCTGGACCGCGGTAGCCGGTCTGGCCCTCGCTCTCGGCCCGGTGATCGGCGGCGTTCTCGTGGGAGTCTGGTCCTGGCGGGCGGTCTTCTGGTTCAACTTGGCCTTCGGCCTCATCGCGTTCCTCGGTGCCGCATTCGTTCTGCCCGAGACGTCGGATCCCGTCGGGCGTCGACTCGACCTCGGCGGGTTCGCGTTTGGCGCGGTCTCGATCGGGGCTGTCACCTTCGCAGTGATTCTCGGCGAGACCCACGGCTACCTTACGTGGTGGATCGACCTGCTCTTCGCCGGGTCGATAGCGGCTGTGGCCGCCTTTGTCGCCTTCGAGCGCCGAGCTGCCAATCCCGTGCTCAACCTCGCCTATTTTCGCAAGGCACCTTTCACGGCTTCCAACCTCGTCGCGTTCGCCACATATTTCGGGATCTTCTCGATCTTCTTCTTCGTGGCGCTCTACCTACAGGAGGTAGTCGGTGCCTCGGCCTACTCCATCGCCGTCGACTTCCTCCCAATGGCGGCGGCGATGGTGGCGGGCTCGCTGCTCACGGGGCGCTGGGTCGCGGCTGTGGGGCCCCGAATCCCGATGGTCACCGGCTGTGCTCTTGCTGCAGCAGGCATTATCGCGACCGAGGTGTTCATGACGCCACATACCGGCTTGTCCACCCTTGGATGGACGCTGCCGCTCGCGGGAGCAGGCTTTGGCATTGCCATGGTCCCGGCGACTTCGACCGCTATGTCGGTGATCCCTGGCGAGCACTCGGGAATGGCGGCATCCATGACCAACACGAGCCGCGAGCTCGGCGCGGTCGCGGGCGTCGCAGTTCTCGGCTCGGTAGTGAACGGCCAATTGACCGTCGGCCTCGCGCACAGGCTCAGCGCGATTGGGATCCCGAAGCAGTTCCAGTCCCTCGTGATCGCCGCGGTCGAGTCTGGCTCGGTCCACCAGCAGGCTACCGCCTACCACGGGGGCGGCTCTCTTCAAGCGATCGTCGACAAGGTCGTCACCGCTGCGTTCGGCGCTTTCGGATCAGGTCTCGACCTAGCGCTGATCATGGCAGCCTCGATGCTCGCGCTCGCCTGCGTCATCGCCGGCGTCGGGCTGCACCGATGCACGCCTGGAACCGTGGAGCCGGTCTCGGCGGCTCTTGCGGACGAGCCTGGCGCGCCCTCCATGGTCGAAGCGGGCCGAAGGCGGCAACGTCACCATCCGAGTCCAGTCACCTAGGAGATCTCCGAGCTCGTGCATTGTTGGCGGCCCGGAGACCGGGAGAAGTGCCCGATCGGGGGAGCGCTCGAAAGCTGCCGGTGTCGAGGAGGTGATCCACGAAGAGAGCGGCCGTAGCGGGGAGCGCCCGGCCGCTTCGGGCCACGAGGTTCCACGGGCGCTTCAGGGGCAGAGGACCGATGCTCCACTCCTCGAGCGTGCCCTCTTCGAGTTGACGCTCTACTGCGGCCCTGGAGATGAGCGTGATGCCCAGCCCGACGATCGCGGACTCACGTAGCGCTCCGTTCGAGCCCAAGGTGAGCCGTGTCGGGGAGATTCCGAGCTGCTCGAAGAGCTCCTCTGCCGTGGCACGCGTGCCGGAGCCGAGCTCCCGCACTAGCCACGGCCTGATGGCCAGCTCGGCCAGTAGCTCTTCGTCGGCAACGGGCGCTCTCCCTGATCGGGGCGCGCTCACGATGACGAGGTCATTGTCAGCCTCTGCGAGGCTGACGAGCTCGCCGCCGGGCGGCGGGCGCCCGCCGATGGCAAGATCGACCTCTCCGGTGCTCAAGAGGCTCCAGAGCCTCTCGCGGTTGCCCACTTCGAGAACGATCTCCACCCCGGGATGAGCGGCCTGAAACGACGCGAGCACCCCGGGGACGACGTGCTCACCGGCGGTCGTGACGGCTACGAGCCGCAAGCGGCCATGCTCAGGATCCGCGCTGGCTACGGTTGCGACGGCTGCCTCCTCGAGGAGGCCGAGCACTCTGCGGCCGTAAGAGGCGAGCACGGTTCCGGCCGCGGTGAGACGCAGGCCCCTCCCGTCTCGCTCGACGAGGCGAACGCCCAGCTCGCGCTGGAGCGACGCGAGGATCGCCGAGACTGCCGGTTGAGTGACGAACAGGCACCGGGCAGCTTCCTGCACCGACCCGGTCTCGGCCACGGCCACGAAGCTCCGCAGCTGGTTGGGCGTCATACATAAAGGATACAAGATGAGTGATCGGAAGAGTCTTAATAGACAGCTGAGGTGTCTAGGCGCATGATGGTGACGGTACGGGCTCCAATCACACGAAGGGAATGACAGCGATGGTGTCGTCGCCGGAGAAGGACGCGGGGCGTTGGGGCGCCGGTGTGATCCCCTACGCGCAGATGGGGTACTGGCAGCCCGATTACGAGCCGAAGGGCACCGACGTGATAGCGGCGTTTCGGATCACACCGCAGCCCGGCGTGCCACCCGAGGAGGCGGGAGCGGCCGTGGCAGGGGAGTCATCAACTGCCACCTGGACGGTGGTGTGGACCGACAGATTGACCGCCTACGACCACTACCAGGCGAAGTGCTACAGGGTCGACCCCGTGCCGGGGACAGATGGC
Organism: Actinomycetes bacterium; assembly: GCA_021796455.1. Classification (GTDB taxonomy): domain Bacteria; phylum Actinomycetota; class Acidimicrobiia; order Acidimicrobiales; family Bog-793; genus JAKACA01. Next base: position 37,656 of record JAKACA010000010.1, on the reverse strand, counting down.
CAGTACATCGCCCTCATCGCGTACGAGCTCGACCTGTTCGAGGAGGGCTCCATCGCCAACCTCACCTCGTCGATCATCGGCAACGTCTTCGGCTTCAAGGCGCTCAAGGCGCTTCGCCTCGAGGATCTCCGCATCCCTACGCAATACGTGAAGACCTTTCAGGGTCCTCCTCACGGCATCGTCATGGAAAGGGAGTACCTCAACAAGTTCGGTCGACCACTGCTCGGAGCGACGACCAAGCCGAAACTCGGGCTGTCGGCCCGCAACTACGGTCGGGTGGTCTACGAGGCGTTGCGCGGCGGCCTCGATTTCACCAAGGACGACGAGAACATCAACAGCCAGCCGTTCATGCGCTGGCGAGACAGGTTCCTCTACAGCATGGAGGGCGTGCAGCGAGCCCAAGCAGCCACCGGGGAGGTGAAGGGTCACTACCTCAACGTCACCGCGGCATCCATGGAGGACATGTACGAGCGCGCCGAGCTCGCGAAGTCGCTCGGCAGCGTCATCATCATGATGGACCTCACGGTCGGCTACACGGCGATGACGTCGATGTCGAAGTGGGCCCGGGCGAACGGCGTCCTCTTGCACCTCCACCGGGCAGGCTATGCAACCTTTGCCCGCCAGAAGAACCACGGCGTCAACTTCCGGGTGGTCGCCAAGTGGTGCCGGCTGCTCGGCGTGGACCATCTTCATGCGGGGACCGTCGTGGGCAAGCTGGAAGGCGATCCGAACATCGTCGCGGGTTACTACGACACGCTCCGCCTGGAGCACGTGGCCGCCAACCCGCTGCACGGGATCTACTTCGAGCAGGACTGGGCATCGATGCCTGGCGTGATGCCGGTAGCCTCGGGTGGGATCCACGCGGGCCAGGTTCACCAGCTCCTGCACTATCTCGGCGAGGACGTGGTCATGCAGTTCGGTGGGGGCACAATCGGCCACCCGATGGGTATAGCCGCCGGAGCCAGCGCGAACCGAGTTGCCGTAGAGGCGATGGTCAAGGCGCGCAACGAGGGGAAGGATTTCCTGCGGGAGGGAGAGGAGATCCTGCGTCTTGCCGCCAGGCACAGCCCGGAGTTGCAGGTGGCCCTCGACACCTGGGGAGATGTGTCGTTCGACTACGAGTCGACCGATACCCCAGACGTCCTTGCGACCCCGACCGCTTGAACTGCCCAGACCGCTTGAACCGCCCAGACCGCTTGAACCGCCCAGACCGCTTGAACCGCCCAGACCGCTTGAACCGGCACGAGCCCGGCTTGGCCACTACGGAGGAGTAAAGGTGAGATGAGAGTCACTCAGGGAGCATTCTCCTACCTGCCCGACCTCACGGAACAGGAGATCCGTGCCCAGCTCGACTACGCCATCGAAAAGGGGTGGGCCATATCCGTCGAGCTCACCGATGATCCCCATCCGCGCAACACCTACTGGGAGATGTGGGGCCTTCCCATGTTCGAGCTGGCAGGCGCAGACGCGGCTCTTGACGAGGTGAGACGGTGCCGTGAGGCTTTTCCTGGCCATTACATCCGCGTCTGCGCGTACGACCCGACACTTGGTCGCCAGACGACCGCGCTCGACTTCATCGTGCACCGTCCGCCCGCGGAACCTGGCTTTCGCCTCGACCGTCAGGAGGGGCCCGATCGAACGGTCCGCTACACGCTGCACGCCTACGCGACGCAGGCTCCGCCTGGCGGGCGGTACGGCCCACGGTGAGCACAGCGGAGAAAGATCGCCACCAGCCGTTGGGTTTCTCGATGGTACCTCCAGGAAGAGAGCCGGGGGTGCAGACCGAGCCCGGCGCCACTTCCCCCGGGTCGGGAGATGCTCTAGGCGAGCGACTCGCGGCACCGCTCGGCGATGACGACTATGTCGACCTGGAAGCCGAGCTTTCGTCGGCGAACGTCGATGGTCTTCTCGCCCGACTGGACTCCGAGCTCGTGGGCCTGGTGCCGGTCAAGACCAGGATCCGGGAGATCTCGGCTCTGCTGCTGATAGATCGTCTCCGCGCTCGATACCGGCTCAGCTCGGCCCGTCCCTCCCTCCATATGTGCTTCACAGGCAGCCCGGGCACGGGGAAGACGACGGTAGCGCTGCGGATGGCCGAGCTATTGTACCGGCTCGGCTATCTCCGCCGTAATGGGCTTATCTCGGTCACGAGGGATGATCTCGTCGGGCAGTACATAGGCCACACAGCTCCAAAGACGCGAGAGATACTCAAGCGCGCTATGGGAGGCGTTCTCTTCATAGACGAGGCGTACTACCTCTACAGGCAGGAGAACGAGCGGGATTACGGGCAGGAGACCATCGAGATTCTCCTTCAGGTGATGGAGAACGATCGCGACGACCTCGTCGTCATCCTGGCCGGCTACAGAGACAGGATGGACGCCTTCTTCCAGTCAAATCCTGGCATGAGCTCGCGGATTGCGCACCACATCGACTTCCCCGACTACAACGCGGACGAGCTGATGTCGATAGCGCAGCTGATGCTGTCAGAGCAGGGATATCGGCTGTCAGAAGAGGCACGAGCTGCGATGTCCGCTTACATCGTCGCTCGGATGGGCCAGCCACGTTTCGCAAATGCGCGCAGCATCCGCAACGCGCTCGAACGAGCACGGCTCCGGCAGGCCGACCGCCTGGTGTCTTCCGGGGCGCGACGCCTCGACAAGGCCGCGCTCATGGCCATAGAGGCCGATGACATACTTCGAAGCCGCGTCTTCGACGGTGTCAAGGAGATCCCGCCGGCGTAGGACGGTGGTCAGGTCGCGAGTTGCTGCTCTCTCCGGCGGGTGGCAGGCAGATCAGGAGCGTGGTGCCGTCCCCGCTGCGTGAGCACAGCTCGAAGCTGGCGCCGAGCACCCTCGCTCTCTCATGGATGCCGCTCAACCCGTAGGAGGTGGCGGCGCGTGCCGAGTCCGGGTCGAAACCCCGACCGTCGTCGCTGATCGCCAGCTTGACGCCCTCTGCACCGGCCGCAAGAGAGATTGCCACGCGTGATGCACTGGCATGCTTCACCACGTTCTGCAGCGCCTCCTGGACGATCCGGAACAGAGAGGCCTCGACGTGACTTGCCAGCTCCAGCTCAGCCAGATCGAGGTCTATAGCGAGGTCGGTGCCTAGGCTCGCCGACACGCTCGTGATCGCGGCCGTGAGCCCGAGGTCGTCGAGCACGGCGGGGTGCAGGCCGACTATCGCGCGTCTCGCCTCATCGAGCGCATCGGAGAGAAGGCCGTCGACAGCCTCCATCTCCGCGCGGGAGGTCGTCGTGTCGGGCGCGGACTGCGCTGCTTTGAGGTGGTACCAGGCACTTACGAGACGTTGGCTTATCCCGTCGTGGATGTCGGCAGCGATGCGGCGGCGGTCCAACTCCTGCAGCTCGATCGTCCGAGCTGCAAACCGCTCCAGCTCGGCTTCGCGGTGGAGCAGCCTGTCGTAGAGGACGCCGTTCTCGACTATGCCCGCGAGGAGATTCGCAACGCTGCTCAGAGCCTCCATGTCCTTAAGGTCGAAGTGTCGCGGGCGGCGGGCGTGCACGTTCAGCGCGCCGACGACGCCATGGGGTCCGACCAGGGGCACCGAGACGAGGGAGCTGAACTCCTCGCCGCGCAGCGCAGGGATGTAGCGGTAGCGCGGGTCGTTCCACTTGTCCTCCACGAGCGCCGGGCATCCCCGCTGTGCGACCCAGCCTGCTATGCCCTCGCCAATTGGCAGGCGAACGCTCCCGACCACTGGCTCGAACTCGGCGGGGGACGCTCCCATGAGCACGACCTCGGCGGAGTCGTGTTCGACTACGTGGACGAAGCAGGCATCGGCTGCAGTGGCATCGAGCACGAGCTCGGCCACGCGTCGCAGCATGGCGCGCAAGTTGTGCTCCTCGGCGCTCAGGTCGATGATCTGGCGGAGGATGCCTGACCAGGCCGCGTCGTCGCCTGCCCGGATCCGGGGCGCGCGTGCGGTCTGCGTATCCGGCGGCTCGCTCACAGGAAGATTCCCTCACGCAGCGCGAGGGCCACCGCCTGGGTACGGTCGCTCACCTCGAGCTTGCGGAAGATGGAGCGTACATGGGTCTTGATCGTCTCCTCTCCGAGCATGAGACGTGCTGCCACGGCACGGTTGGAGTTGCCGTGAACCATGAGCTCGAGCACCTCACTTTCCCGCTGGCTGAGGCCGAGGTGGGCGCCGGGCCAGAACTCTCCGCGGTCGAGCCGAGCCGCAGACAAAGCTACCCTGCCAGCCAGCGACGGATCGACGACCACCTCGCCGTCGAGCACGCGACGCAGGTGGGCCACGAGATCTTCGGCAACCACCTGCTTGGTGAGATAGCCAGAAGCGCCTGCGCGCAAGCCCTGGAAAAGGTACTGCTCGTCGTCATAGACGGTGAGAAGCACGATCTTCAGTTGCGGGTCGTCCCGTCGTAGGTGCTCGCAGAGCTCGAGCCCGCTCATCGCCTTCATGCGCACGTCGAGGAGAGCTACTTGAGGGTGCAACTCTGCGGCAAGCGACCGAGCCTTGTTCGGATCCGTCGTCGTTGCCACGACGATCGCCTCGTCCGCAAAGGGGCGGAGCATGGCGGAGAGTCCGTCGAGAACCATCTGATGGTCATCTACGACGAGGATCGAGATCGGGTCCACAGCTAGAAGAGTACGGACTTCTCCCTCCCTCTGTGGGGGGACGCCGTCTCACCCATGTCACGCGGTTCCCACTTTGCCTCCCTCTCTCGGGGGAGGACGGTAGATGCATCGCTATCTAGGATGTCGAGATGTCGGTATCGCTGTCACTGCTCGATCCGGGCCGGAGCGGTCCCGGCTCGCTCGTCGGCTCGAGACAGCGGTGACCTACAAGCGAGTCGTGATGCGTCAAGCCGGTCAAGGGGACGATCGTCCGGTGATGCTCGCGATCGCGGGCGACAGCGCGGCGGGAAAGACGACCATCACCCGCGGGCTCGTCGCAGCAATGGCGGGCGAGGGCATCAACTCGCTCTGTGTGGACGACTACCACCGATTTGACAGGCAGGAGCGCAGATCTCTCCCGTTTACGCCCCTTAGCCCGGCATGCAATTACGTCGGGATCATGGAGCAGCACCTCCAGCTGCTGGCGATGGGAGAGCCGGTGCTGAAGCCGGTCTACGAGCACCGCACCGGGACGCTGGGACGGCCCGTGCTGTTCGAGCCGCAGGAGTACCTGATCGTCGAAGGTTTGCTGCCGCTGCACAACCGTCTCGCAAGGGCATGCTTCGACCTGAGCGTCTATGTGGATCCCCCTGAGGAGATACGCCGCCACTGGAAGATCGAGCGTGACGTCCGTGACCGCGGCTACGCTCCCGAGCAGGTGACCGAAGATCTGCTGCGACGGGAGCCGGAGTCGGCTGCCTACATTCGCCCGCAGCGCCAGTGGGCCGACATAGTTGTCCGTTTCGCACCGATCGAAGAACGCGCGGTTGCCGGCGGGATCCTCTCGGCGACCATCCTGCTTCGCCCGACGGCACCCCACCCCGACCTCGGTGCGATTCTCACCGAGGACACGCGGGAAGCAATCCATTTGAAGCTCGCCCGCGACGTAGATGGCAAGCCTGTCGATGCTCTCCATGTCCACGCGTATGCATCCCGTGACGTCACACGTCGAGTGGAAGAGGCAATCTGGAGGGGCCTCGGCATAGAAGACGACGTGCCCGACTCACTGGGGGTGATAGAGCCAGGACTTCGCAGTGAGCCGCTCGCCGTCGTCCAGCTTCTGCTTCTGTACCACCTGCGGCTGGCCAAGCACGCTCTTCGGGCCGACCCATCGCCGCACGCGCCGTCGTCAGTCTCGTCATCGAAGTCGATCTCGCTGTCCTCATCGGGCTCTGCGCGCCGTGACGGGTCGGGTCCACGGCTCTCAGCCGGGTGAGTTGTGGGATCGGTGTGGATGCCCACGATAGAAGCGGCCTAACCTTGTTCTGTTCGTAACGCTCGTACAGCTCTAGGTGAGGATGCCAATCGGGGCCGTGGTAGCAGGCGGGGTGGGGGACAGGATTCGACGGTGACCGAGATCAGCTTCCCTCGTCAGTATGCCCGTACCCGGCGCTTCAGCCTCGGCGTGCCTCGGGCCTTCGTGATCTCTCCGGACGGCGAGCGGATCCTCTTCCTGCGTTCCAAGTCGGGCTCTGACCCTGTGAGCTGCCTCTACGAGCTGGATGTCACTACGGCCATGGAGCGCCTCGTCGTCGATCCGGAGGCCCTTCTGGCAAGCGGCGCCGAGCGGCTTGCCCCGGAGGAAAAGGCGCGCCGGGAGCGGGCCCGGGAGTCATCGAGCGGCATCGTGCGCTTTCACGCCGACAGCACCGCGCGACGGGCCGTCTTCGACCTGTCCGGCCGCGTCTTCCTCGTCGACATCGCGTCCGCAGCAGTCGCAGAGCTGGCTGTCACCACCCCGGCAGTGGATCCCAGGCTGTCGCCCTCCGGCGAAGAGGTCGCCTATGTGAGTGCCGGAGCTCTTCGCGTCATCGGCGCGACCGGCTCGCGCGATCGGGCTGTTGCCGGGCCGGACACGGCGCGCGATGGTGCCTCCAGCTCTGACCAAGTGACCTATGGGCTCGCAGAGTTCGTCGCCGCCGAGGAGATGGACCGGCTGGACGGCTACTGGTGGTCGCCAGACAGCCGGCAGCTGCTCGTAGCTCGGGTGGACACCTCACAGGTGAGCCGCCGCTACATCGCAGACCCGGCTGACCCGAACAGCGCGCCGGTCGAGCTTGCCTATCCAGCCGCGGGCGGTGCCAACGCCGAGGTCACCCTTCAGATAGTCAACATTGAGCGAGCCGACGGCAGGATCGAGGTCGCTTGGGACCGTCGGGCCTTCGAGTACCTGACCGCCGTGTGCTGGACAAAGAACGGTCTGCTGGTCGCGGTCCAGAGCCGAGACCAAGGGCGGATTCGCCTCGTGTCCGTGGATCCGAGCACCGGCGCCTGCTCGATCGTGCGGGAGGATCAGGATCCGCTTTGGGTCGATGTCGTTGCGGGCGTGCCGGCTCAGCTCAGCGATGGCACCATCGTGTGGACAGCCGACCTTGACGGGGCCAAGCGCCTCCTCGTCGGTGACGTCGCGGTGACGCCTCCGAGCCTCCAGGTTCGCCACGTCCTTGGAGTCGATGGCGACACCGTGCTCTTTGCCGCCTCCATCGAACCGACCGAGGTCGGAGTCTGGTCATGGTCGCGCCTCTCTGGCCCGCGGAGGCTGGGCGCGGACGATGGCCAATCCGTGACAACGGGCTGGTGCGGCGGGGGGACGACTGTGCTCGCACAGGCCCGCCTGGATAACGCCGGCATCGCCGTGGACGTGTACCGGGACGGGCAGCGCGTCGCGCGGATCGGCTCGTTGGCCGAGACTCCCGTGATCGCGCCGCGGCCGCTGCTGCGCTGGCTGGGCCAGCGCCCGATCCGCACAGCAGTGCTTTTCCCAGAGGGTCACGAGCCCGGATCCAAGCGGCTTCCCGTACTTCTTGATCCCTACGGCGGACCCCATGCCCAGATGGTGATGGCGGCTTCACGGAACTTCCTCGTCTCGCAGTGGTTCGCCAATCAGGGCTATTGCGTCGTGGTGGCCGACGGGAGGGGTACACCGGGCCGGGGCCCTGACTGGGATCGTGCGGTCTTTGGCAAGATCGCCAGCATCGTGCTCGAAGACCAGGTGAGCGCGCTGCACTCGGCGGCCGAGACGTTCGAGGACCTCGACCTCTCACGAGTGGCTATCCGCGGATGGTCGTTCGGCGGCTACCTTGCGGCGCTCGCCGTTCTCCGGCGGCCCGAAGTGTTCCACGCCGCGGTCGCGGGCGCTCCCGTGACGGAGTGGCGCCTTTACGACACGCACTACACCGAGCGCTATCTTGGCGACCCTCGGGTCTCGGCATCCGTCTACGACGAGAACTCCCTCATCGGCAGTGCAGCTGGGCTCCGGCGTCCCTTGTTGCTGATACATGGCCTCGCCGACGACAACGTCACCGCGGCCAACACATTGCAGCTCTCGTCTGCCCTGCTGGCTGCCGGTCGGCCGCACTGTGTGCTCCCGCTATCAGGCGTGACGCACATGACACCCCAGGAGGTCGTGGCGGAGAACCTGCTCCTGCTGCAGGTCGACTTTCTCCGCTCTGCGCTCTCCCGATCGGCATCTACGTCCCCGTGACTGAGGCGACGGACGGAGCGAGACAGAATCGCTTCGCGAGCGCGCTCTTCGCGGGGCTTCCACGCCACTACGACTTGCTGGCAGAGGTGTTGTCCATGGGTCAGAACCGCCGGTGGCGCCGGGCAATGGTCGACCACGCGCTCGTCGCATCGCCGGGCCGTGTCCTCGACGTTGCCTCGGGCACCGCCGGCGTCGCGCTGCAGCTGGCCGCGCGTTGCGACGCCCATGTCGTCGGGCTGGACTTGACCCGCGAGATGCTATGGCGCGGTGCCGAGAAGGTAGCGCTGGCGGGTCAGTCGGGGCGCATCGCTCTCGTCCTCGGGCGCGGGGAGCAGCTGCCCTTCCCCGATGCTTGTTTTGACGCGCTGACCTTCACCTACCTGCTGCGCTACGTCGATGATCCTGCTTCGACGCTGGCCGAGCTGGCACGGGTCGTAAGACCAGGCGGCACCGTCGCGAGCCTCGAATTCCTCGTACCGCCCGCAGCTGGCTGGCATCTGCTGTGGATGCTCTACACAAGGCTCGTGCTGCCAGTCGCCGGATATCTCACCGGAGGTCCGAAGTGGTGGGAAGTGGGGCGGTTCCTGGGTCCGAACATCTCCGAGCACTACCGGAGGTACCCCGTCGACTGGACGGTGCAGGCTTGGCGGGATGCCGGGATCGACGAGGTGGGGCTGCACGTCATGAGCCTCGGAGGGGGGCTCGTCACCTGGGGCCGGCGATCGCAGTGACGTCGGAGCGACGCCTGCCGGGGTTTGGTAGGCGCTCGCGATGCGTCGCCGGGTCTGGGCCGGCCGGTATTGCCGGCGGGCCGTCAAGAGAGCGCGGAGCTGACGGCGAGAACGATATGGCTCCGAGCGCCAAGGAGGTGACGGTGCCTCCCGCGTTCTATGCGTCCCGAAGCCATGGGGGCCTACGGGACTGGTGGACGGTGCTGCATCCCCCTTACACCGCCTGGCACCTGGCCTATGTGGTGATAGGCGCCTCGCTCGCGCCACGTGTTCACCTCGGCCGTCTCCTGGCGACGCTGCTCGCCTTCTTCCTGGCTGTCGGGGTGGCAGCTCATGCCCTCGATGAGCTGCACGGACGGCCACTTCGCACAGAGATTGCCTCCGGTGCCCTCGTGTGGGTCTCGGCCTGCGCGCTCCTGGGCGCGGTGGCTCTTGGGGGCGTCGGAGCCTCGCAAATTGGATGGCCGATCGTGCCGTTCATAGTTGTCGGGCCGCTTCTTGTTGTGGCTTACAACGCCGAGTGGTTGGGAGGTCTCATACACAACGACGGCGGCTTTGCGCTCGCATGGGGAGTCTTTCCACTCCTCACCGCATACGTCGCGCAGGCTGACCGGCTCTCCTACGTGGCGCTCGTCGCCGGCGCGGGCGCCTTCGCTCTGTCTGGCGCCCAGCGAGTGCTCAGCACCCAGGCGCGTCTCGTGCGACGGCGGGTCGTGGATCTGGAGGGAACCCTCTATCTTTCTGACGGAGCCACGCGTCCGCTGGATCAAGAGATCTTGATCGGACCAGCCGAGAGAGCGCTTCGTCTGCTGTCCTGGTCGACGGTTCTCCTGGCGGCGGCCCTCGCCCTCGCGAAGCTCGGCTGAGCCAGTGGAGCTGCCTGGAGAGGCGTGCGGTTGCCGCAATGCAAAGCTGGTCGCCTACCTTGGCGGTCGCCCGTCCCGGACGCGACAGGGTGGGAGGCTGAGACAGCGCCGGCAAAAACTCGACTCATGCCCTTGACGCAGCGCCCTGCCGGGTGGACCATAGACGAAGCGGGTTGAACTTCCCGTGATGTACCGGTAGACGGAAGGAGGATCAGCGTGAGAGCGTTGGACTGTTCCGAGGAGCTCGAGCCGCCGGGCAGATGGTGCCCGGGCTGACAAGCCCGGGCAGCCGATAGTCGGGCGCCTGACCGCCATACTGGCCGGAGCTGTTCCAATCCTGGAACTGCCCATCCCCTGCGGAGTATGACCGCAAACAACAGGGCGGTCGGCACGTTCGATGCTGTTGGCAGAGGTGTCGTATGTGGGCGAGGCAGCGGCACTTCGCCTGAAGCACGGATGGCAGAGTCCATGCCGGATCATCGAAATGGGCACCGGACCGGTCTTGAGGCCGGTCCGTCCCGCGTCGAGTCGACAATGAGCGTGGAGCCCACGGGCCAGGACAGGCACTTGGGCCAGGACAGGCACTTGGTCAGCGCTTGGTGCCTCCAGGGCCGGGGGCTCCGGACGGACCAGGGGTGGTGGAACCCGGGCCTCCTGCCCCCGCTGCGGCAGAACCAGCGGCATCGAGCACGCTCTTGAGCATCTGAGAAGCGCCCATCAGGCCCGCGGACTCATAGGGAACGACAATCTTCGCATTGTCACTCTCGACGAGCCTTGACAACGTGTCGAGCTGGAGGACAGCAAGGAGCTCGGGCGTGGGGTTGGACGAGAGGATTGCCGTGTACACCTGCCGCACTGCCTCCGCCCGCCCCTCTGCCTCCTGGATGAGGGCTGCTTTGCGGCCCTCCGCACGGAGGCGCACCGCCTCCCGCTCCCCTTCGGCTTGGCGGACCTGTGCCTGTTTCTGACCCTCGGCGGCCAAGATGGCAGATTGCTTCTTGCCCTCTGCCTCGTTTATGGCGGCCTGCCGCTCACCCTCTGCCTTGAGGATCAGCGCCCTCTTTTGCTGCTCAGCCTCCTTCTGCAGGCTCATCGCCTGCAGAACGTTGGTTGGCGGAACTATGTCGACGATCTCGATGCGGTTGATGCGAACTCCCCACTTGTCGGTCACCGGCTCCATGTGGCCCTGCAGCTCGGCGTTGATGCGCTCCCGCTCTGTCAGTGCCTCGTCCAGAGTGAGCCCACCGAACACCGCCCGAAGCGCGGTGCGCGCCAATTGGAAAATTGCCACGTCGTAGCTGCTGACTGCGAAGAGCGCAGCTTTGGGATCCACGACCTGGCTGAAGATCGTGGCCGACACGAGGACGCTCACGTTGTCCTTCGTGATGACGTCTTGCTGGTCGCCAGTGCGTGGTATCTCGCGGACGTCGACGGTCTGGATCTGGTCGACGAAGGGCACGAGAAATGTGAGGCCCGGGTTGCGCACCGAATGGTACTGACCAAGGCGCTTCTGCACGCCTACCGTGCCCTGCTGGATCAACCTCACCGAGCGGTAAAGAGTCGACAGCACGAGAATCGCGATGACGACGAGAACGACGAGAAGGACGATCTCGGTGCCCGAGGTGGCGAGAATCATTGCACTCTCCTTATAAGTCTTCGGGCAGCTCGAGGGGAGCCAGACCGAGTGCCGGCAGGTCCTGGACTACGAACGTCGTGTTCTGCAGGTCGAGGATCATCACGACGGTGTCGGGGGCAATAGACGTGCTGTCTTGGGAGACGGCCTTCCAGAGCTCTCCGTTGATGCGGATTCGTCCCGGGTGAGCGGGACCGCCGACTGTCTCGGCGACGATTGCCTCGTGGCCGACGTGCCCCTTGATGCCCGAGACCAGCCGGTACTGCCCAGCGGACATCGCCCTCGCCACGGCCGGGCGCAAGAGCAGCAGCCCGAGCACAGCTGCGGCGACGAAGGCGGGTATCTGCACGATGACGCCCACGCCGGCGAGCGCGAGCACCGCCGCGACGACGGCTCCAAGAGCTACGAAGAGGGCATAGAAGGCACGGTGACCGAACTCTGCCACGAGAAACACGGCGGCGATGGCGAACCACCACAGAGCCTCACCCATAGCTCAGCCTCATCTGCCTGTCCCTTTTCGCTCCCACCGGCTCATCTCCGAACCCGGCGTCAGCGTGCGATGTCCAGGCTAACCGCAGGTCAACGCTCGCGCGGCTGAAACTCCTGGGAGCTCTCTTGAGCAGGCAAGTTGCCGCCAGGGGCTGAGCCATGCCCGGGCGCAGCGGGCGGGGGCTCTACAGCCGGGGGCTGGCCCGTCGCGGGCTCGACCGGACGCGGCGGTGTGGGGGTTGCCGGCGCGGCCGGCGATGCCTGCGCTGAGGAGGGTCGAGCTGATCGAACGATTCCCGAGGCCAGCAAAGTGAGGTTGGGTACGAGAGTCATGCCCTCCTCCGTGCTGAAGACCACATAGATGAGGCCGACCGACACGACGTGGCCCTCGAGCGGTCCGCCCAGGGAACCCGTCCGGACGCGGACGAAGTCTCCGGCGCGAAAAGGACGCGCCAAGAGCAGAACTATGCCCGCGAACACGTTGCCGAGGCTCTGTTGCGCGGCGATGCCCAGGATCACGCCGGTGATTGCCCCACCGAGGAGGAGCTGCGACACCGCGATACGCAGGATCGCGAGCGCCAGGAGCAGCACGACGACGAGCCCGATGAGCGTGAGGATCAGTCGGATCGATGCCGCGGTCGCCTTGTCGGCGAGGCTGATCGCTCTTGCGAGGTGATTCGCGATCTGGCGTACTGCGTAGCTGGCAAGGAGGAGCCAGGTACCTGCAAAGATGTAGGCCAAGAGCCGGTGCAGGTGATTGGAGCTCCTCACCTGGCTCACGCTTTGCCCAAGTGCTGCCGACGCGTGCATCTCCCCGCCGAAATGAAACCCGATCCCGTAGGCCGTTATGGCCGCGGCGACCACGGCAATGTCGAGACCTAAGCGCCTCTTGTCCACCGGCTCAATGTAGGTGCTGGCATCAGTGCATACCTGGATCACTCCAAGGAGCCTGCAAGTGGGAAGCTCATGGCGATGGATGATCAGCTGCCTGCTCCCGGAGCGTCGCGAGCGGCCGCGCAGTCAGAGCTCCATCTCCACCACTGGAGAGACCCGCAGGTGGTGGCTCTGGCGCTGCTGGCGATGTCGGCGGGTTTCGGGCAGTTCGGGGCCGTCGCGGCACTCGGCAATGTCGCCCGGACTTTCGGTCACCTGACCTCCGGGGCATCGCTGGCTGACCAGGCCGGTCTTTCCGGTACCGAGCTTGGTGTCGGCCTCGCGATCATCCGCCTGGCCTCACTGGGCAGCCTGCCGCTCGCAGGTGTGGCGGACCGCTTCGGTCGGCGCCGGACACTGATCGCTTCTTGTGTGCTTGGGCTCGTGATCACGGTGTCCTCTGCTGCCAGCCCGGGCTACTGGTGGTTCGTGATCGTCTTTGCTCTCGGCCGGCCGATGCTGAGCACCACCAACGCGCTCGCGGGGGTATCTGCAGCCGAGGAGACGAGCTCGCTGGAACGGGCCAAGGCGATCGCCCTCATCACAGCCGGCTATGGGATCGGCACCGGGCTCATAGCGTTCATTCACGGGCTCGTGGGAGGACCGCTCGGGTTTCGCGGCCTTGTAGGACTAGCCGTGATGCCACTCGTGCTCATGCCGGCGATCGCCCGCAGGGTGGAGGAGCCGGACCGCTTTGCCCGTCGGGCCATCGCAGGGGAGTACTCCCTCCCGGTGCTAAGTGCCGTGGCGCCTGAGTTCAGGAAAAGGCTGCTCACGGTCTCCGTCATCACCTTTGCTCTATCTATCATCACCGGACCTGCGGACAGCTTCGTGTACCTCTATGCCCAGAACGTCGTCCACATGCGCGGAGCGGAAACCTCCGCGATGGTGGCCGCGGCCGGTGTCACGGGTCTTTGCGGGCTCCTGCTGGGGCGTTTCCTGGCTGACCGCATCGGGCGGCGTCCAACGGTAGCTCTCGCTCTGGCCAGCATGGCGGGGCTTGGCATTCTCACGTACTCCGGCTCTGCGACTGCGGTTCTGGTGGGCTATGTGCTCGGGGTGCTGGCGGCGGGGACGCTAGCCCCGGCGGCCGGCGCGTTCCTCAACGAGCTCTTCCCGACGTCGATACGGGCGTCAGTGGCAGGCTGGCAGGTTTGTGCCGGCGTGCTTGGAGCCACGGCTGGCCTGCTGGCCTTTGGGGCGATCGCCGACATCGGGAACCGGTTTGGCACGGCAGCGGTCGCGACGTTTCTTCCCGCGCTCTCGGGGACGCTCCTGCTCCTGTTACTGCCGGAGACGGCAGGGCGTGAGCTCGAGGACATCTGGCCAGCGTCGAAGAGGGGTAGTTGACGAGCGCTGACCTCGCAGGGCACTGGCAGCGGCTCCGGCACCCGATCAGCGCGCGAGGCGGTCGCCGACATCGTGCCCCACGGTCAACGTGCTCGCTGGCTGTCCGGTGTTCATCTGCGGCGGGAACTCGGAGTGCTGAGCGCCGTCGATGCGGCCTCCCGGGCTTGCCGGTGGTGACCCAGGACGACGACTACGACCAGATGGCGAGAGCGCACCGAGCGCTCCACGTCCTCAGGGTGCAACGGGCCGATGCCAGGACGGATCCAGCAACTGAGTGCCACGATCGTTGGCGGACTTCGGCGACAATTGGCAGCGCAGGCTCGGGGCGGAGAAGATCGTCACTGCCGCGCCGGCTACGACTTACCCGGCCTTCTTGCAGGACGCCGGGCCTGTCCTTTTTGAACGCACTCCGCCAAACAGCAGTTCGTCCAGCTCGCGAGTCACAGTTCGACTGGGCGCCGTGATCAGGCGATTCGGTGGAGGTGGCGGGAATCGAACCCGCGTCCTCCGGCTTCTTGATGGGACTTCTCCGAGCGCAGCCGGCAGTGGGGTCTCAAGTCTCATCCGGCTACCGGCACCCGGACGGGTCTCCAGCTGACAGAAGTTTCCTCGGGCGACGTGCCAGCAGCCTCGCTCGAGTAAGCCCCACTTGATGACGCCTGCCACCGGTCCGTGGGGCTAGGACCGGACAGACGTTGCCGTTATTTAGGCGGCAATCGCGAGCTGGTGCTCGGCGTTTGTGTTGGTTTCCGGCTCTTTAACGTGGTTCCGGAGACCACGGCTCGCTTCTCCCACCTCGACGACCGGAGTCGAAGCCTGTCACCCCCAAGGTGATGTTCAAGGTGCGTTCCAAACAAATTCGCTGAGCGGCTCGCACCGTGACCACCCAACCTCGCCAAAGCTTACAGCCATGCGAATGGCAACTGACCCGCGGCACTCCGCGCAGCCTGCCTTGGGTAGCCCCAGCCAGTAGCCCTCAGCGTCTTGACTCGTACTCCTTGATGGTCCGCTGGGTCTCTCTAGCCGAGTCGCGCTCGGCTATCGCGTGTCGCTTGTCGTAGAGGCGACGTCCGCGCGCCAGAGCGATCTCGACCTTTGCCCGCCCGTCCCGGAAGTAGATCGACAAGGGCACGATGGTGAGGGCTTTCTGCGCGACCTTGCCGGAGAGCTCGTCGATCTCCTCACGGTGCAGGAGCAGCTTACGGGTCCGATCGGGATCGAAGCGCCCGTAGCCGGTGGCGTACTCATACGGCGCGACATGCGTGCCGACGAGCCAGGCCTCGCCGTGGTCGATCCGCGCGTACGCGTCCTGCAGCGCAACGTGGCCGGCGCGTAGTGACTTCACCTCCGCGCCCATGAGAGACAACCCCGCCTCGTAGGTCTCGAGGATCTCGTAGTCGTGGCGGGCGCGCCGGTTCGAGGCGACACGGCGGATGCCCCGTTCAGCATCGGAGCGCGCTCGCGCCTTTCGTGAGGATCCTTTCTTTGCCACGTACGGACGCTACTTGGGATTGATCGCCTTTCCGGCACGGCAAGCAGCGCTACAGCCTCTGCCTCGAGCGGCGGGGTCCTTGTCGATCGAGCGCGCCGACGGCGCGCTCGTAGCGGTCATGATCGTGGGATGAATGATGCTCAGTCTCAGACTCGGGAAGTTCCGCCGGCTCCCTGGAGCTCGTCGTGTCTCTCGATCGCTGCCGGCCAACTTGCCTTGATGGTCTCCCACTGCATCGGGAAGGCCCCAGAGGAGGCATGCGGTCTCTTGGTGGGTGACGCTGCTGGGGTCGTGTCACTGGTGCAGCCCACGCGCAACGTCGCTCGATCAGCTCAGCTCTACACGGTCGACCCAGCCGAGTACCTGCGTGCCGACAGGCTTGCCGAAGAGGACGGCCAAGCTGTGATCGGAGTCTTCCATTCGCACACCCACACTGACCCGTGGCCATCGCCGACCGATGTCAGGCAGGCACCTGATCCTGGTTGGCACTACGTGATAGTCGGACTTCGCCACGAGGTCGCATCGACTCGCTCGTACCGCATCGTCGACGGGAACATTCTGGAGGAGTCGGTCGTTGTGCTGGATTGAGTATAATCCGACTTAAATAGTCAACTTTCGGAGGATCCAGTGTCAGTCGCTATTCGCCTTCCAACCGTGCTTCGTCCCGCTGCCAGCGGCAAGTCGATCGTGAACGTTGACGGGGAGACGATCGGAGAGGTCCTAGACACACTTCAGCGAACCTATCCTGCGATCGCCGGCCAAGTGCTGACCGCGGACGGCGCCTTGCATCGCTTCGTGAATGTCTACGTGAACGATGACGACGTCCGCTACCTGGACAAGCTGGACACTAGGGTCGCTCCAGACGATGTCGTCTCGATCCTGCCGGCGGTGGCAGGCGGGGCGCTCTGAGAGATCGCTCAGGTCTTGTCAGCCCTGCCCGACCACCGGACGTTCCTTGGATGACCCGGTTCTCCAGCGTCCTCGACCTCATTGGCGATACGCCGCTGGTCGACATCTCGGCGCTCAGCCCGAATCCCAGGGCGTCGATATATGTCAAGCTGGAGGGGCAGAACCCAGGAGGTTCGGTCAAAGACCGGGCGGCGCTCGCAATGGTCGAGGATGCCGAGCGAGCCGGGATCCTGAAGCCGGGAGCCACTTTGCTCGAGCCAACGTCCGGCAACACGGGCATCGGTCTCGCCATGGTCTGTCGCGTGAAGGGGTATCACCTCAAAGTCGTGCTCCCAACCAACGTGTCGCCGGAGCGGCGCCAGCTACTCGAGTTGTGGGGGGCAGAGATCATCGAGAGTCCGGGATCGGAGGGCTCTAACGGTGCCGTGCGCATGGCGCGGCATCTGGCAGCCGAGCACCCGCAGTGGGTGTTCCTCTACCAATATGCCAACCCCGCAAACCCCCGTGCCCATTACGAGGGGACAGGACCAGAGATCTGGAGCGACTGTCCGGAGATCACTCACTTCGTGGCCGGTCTTGGAACCAGCGGAACCCTGCTGGGAGTGGGGCGCTACCTGAAGGAGCACAACCCCGAGATTCAGATCTGGGCTGTGGAGCCGCCTGCTGGTGAGACCGTAGACGGGCTGCGCAACCTCGACGACGGATATATTCCACCGATCTTCGCCGACCTCGGAGGCGAGAAGCTCCTGGACCGGAAGACGATCGTCGGCCCGCGAGATTCGATCCTGTGGACCAGGCGCCTCGCTGACCTTGGCATCTTTGCCGGTATCTCGTCCGGTGCGGCACTCGCTGGAGCAGTGAAATGTGCCGCGAGCATCGAGCGTGGCGCCATCGTGTTCGTCTCTGCTGACGGTGGCTGGAAGTACTTGTCAAGCAGAGCATGGACTGGCGATATCGACGACGTCGTGGAGCTGGCACGAAATACCATCTACTTCTAGCGCCTAGCGCCTAGCGCCTAGCGCCTAGCGCCTAGCGCCTAGCGCACAGCACGCCGGGCGGCTCTGGCGCAGCGCGGGCGGTCGGAGCGCTCCTTCGCGCGCCAGTAGCCTTCGGCAATGACGAACGAACCGCTCAAGCGTCGCGACGGGCGTGCAGCAGAAGAGCTTCGCCCGGTGCAACTTCTCCGCGACTACACGGAGTTCGCCGCTGGCTCCGTACTGGCAGTCATGGGCAAGACTCGGGTTCTGTGCACGGCTTCGATCGACGAGGACGTCCCGCGCTGGATGAGGGGCACTGGCAAGGGATGGGTCACGGCCGAGTACTCCCTCCTGCCAGGCTCTTCGCGAGAGCGAGTGACGAGGGAGGCGACCAAGGGCAGGCAGTCGGGCCGGACCCAGGAGATCCAGCGTCTGATCGGGCGCTCGCTCCGTGCAGTCTGTGACATGGTGGCGCTCGGCGAGCGCCAGATCGTCCTTGACTGTGACGTACTTCAGGCTGACGGCGGGACCAGAACTGCGGCGGTCACCGGCTCGTATGTAGCACTGCACGATGCCTGTTCGCGCCTCGTCCTGTCTCGGGCGATCCCGGCGCATCCGCTGCGCGATCAGTTGGCGGCAGTCTCCGTGGGCATCGTCGATGCGGTCGCAATGGTGGACCTTGACTACTCCGAGGATTCTCGGGCCGAGGTGGATATGAACGTCGTAATGACGGGCGCCGGCCGTTTTGTCGAGGTGCAAGGTACGGCAGAGGGTCTGCCGTTCTCGCGCGGGGAGCTCGACACGATGCTCGCTCTCGCCGAGAGCGGCATCTCGAGTCTGCAGGCCGCCCAGGCAGACGTGCTGCTCCAGCCCGTTTCGCCGCGGCCGTGACCAGACGGTTTGTGCTCGCGACGGCAAATGTCGACAAGGCCGTCGAGCTGCGTCAGATACTGACCGAGGTGCTCGGGGATGTCGAGCTATTGGAGCGGCCCGACTCGGTACCTGAGATCGAGGAGAGCGGTGTCACATTGGAAGAGAATGCGCGGCTCAAAGCCGTGGCCCTTGTCACGGCGACCGGCATGGCGGCGATAGCCGACGACACAGGCCTCGAGGTCTCCGCCCTCGGGGGTGCGCCCGGGGTGTTCGCGGCACGCTATGCCGGAAAGGGCGCGACCTATTGGGACAACGTGAAGAAGCTGATCGCCGAACTGGAGGGCGTCAACCCGCCGGACCGTGGAGCCAGGTTCCGCACGGTTGCGGTGGCTTGCTTTCCGGACGGGTCAGCGATCTCAGCCAGCGGGGCGGTCGAGGGCCAGATCGCGACCGAGCCACGAGGTGACGGCGGTTTCGGCTATGACCCTGTGTTCGTCCCCGACGGCAGTGGGGGGCTGACGTTTGCTGAGATGCGGCCCTCCGACAAGCATGCAATCTCACACCGGGGACGCGCGTTCAGGGCGTTGGCAGCCGCGCTGTCATCAGGCGGCACCCAACTGGCTGACATGGCTTAGGGGCCGAGAGCGTCGCCCATCGTGCCGAGCGGCGGTGCGCCGAGGCCGAGCAGGGCTTCGTGGAAGCGCAGGAGAGAGAACCTGCTGCCCCAGGTGGCGACTGCCTCGTCCCGCAGGCTCATGATCTCGAGCTTGCCCCAGGTGTATCTCCCATAGGTCGGATCGAAGGTGGCGCGGGTTGCCTCTGCCCGCGCGGCCGGGCCGCGCAGGTATGCGTCGGACTCGAACCGGTGCGTCGCTTCCTCCAGAGTCATCGTCCCTCGGTGCACTCCGAGGGCTGCCGCCAGGCGAGTGGCTCGCAAGAGGGCCTCCACCCATACACCCAGAGCGAATCGTGGGTCATGTGACCGGAAACCTGCCTCTACCAGGAGCTCCTCGCCGTAGTGCGCCCAACCCTCCACGAATGCCAGCGAGTAGCAGCTGCGGCGAACATCACCCTTGGCGGCGATGCGGAGCATCCGACCATGTGCGTAGTGACCTGGGGTGACCTCGTGAGCCGTGATTGCAGGCAGTGTCGTAGCGCTGAACATCGAGCGCCAGTCCTCCTGGGAGGCCTCGTCCCAGGATTGATCGGGGGGGTTTATATAGAACCGCGCCGGAGCATCTCGCTCGTACGGTCCTGTCCAGGACAGCATCGCCACCACGAAGCGGCGGGAGGGAGGAGCAGGACCCACGACACACTCCCCACCGAGTTCGGGCAGCAGGGCGTTGGCGGCCGTGAAACTTGTGGCTTCGGCGACGAGGGCCCGAGCGGCCCCGTAGATCCCCGCGTCGTCGGGGTGGTCCGCCATGAGCCTGGGAATCAGTTCGGCTGGCTTTGCTCCTCTGGAGATGCGCTCGCACTCGTCGGCGAGGCGGGAACGCAGCCGGTCACGCTCGCGGTCTGCGCGAACCTCCAGCCGGCCGAGATCCACCGGCATACCCTCTCCGTCACCGAGCAGGCGGGCCAGAACCGACGGTCCCAGCGAGCTGACCGGCTCTCCAAGCTCCGCGGCCTTTCGGATACGCTCGCAAAATCGACCGTGGGCGGCGAGTGCTGCTCTCTCGGTCGGCTCGACGCCGGCTGCCAGACCCTCGATCGCGCTGAGCAGACCCTTGGCCACAGGAGCTGGGATGGCATCTAGGGATTCGAGAGACGCATCAATCGCTTCGGGCCAGCGCGCGAGGTGCGCGGCTCGAGCGGCTCGACGGTCGCTTGCGGGTGCGTACTCTCGTTCGTAGACTGCGAGGTCAAGGTTGGCCAGGTGCGGCAGCGGGTTCCACCGGTGGATCTGGGCAACCTCAGCCGCGGTTCGCAGCCCGTGCTCGATCGCCTGCAGGTGGTCCTCGTCATGGCGGTCGCTCACCTGCTCCTCGGAGCCTCGTGGTCCTAGTCGGTCCAGCGCCGAACGCACTCCGGCGGGGGAGAGGTCCATGACAGTGCCGTCGTAGTCATGGAGGCCCGCATATTCTCGGATCTGCGGCACGTTGATATCCCACACGGCCTTGAGCCGCCTGCTGACCATTCCCTGGAAGTTATCGCCCGGAGATAGCTGTCGCTATCTTGGCGGCAAGAGACGGGTCAGTCGTGACACAGCCATTCGCGATGATGTCCGGACGGTCGCCCCGCAGCTTCAAGGATCAGGGGCCAGGGCAAGGGGATGTGAGCGATGGATGCTTTGACTATCAGCTGTGATGAGTGCCAGCTGGACGGGACATCGGCCTGCGACGACTGCGTGGTGTCGTTCATCGATGACCTCCACCGGGGCAGTGAGTGGGACCCCGAGCGGCCGTCAAGGGCGTCCACTGGGGCCGTGATCGTCGACGCAGCCGAGGCGCGGGCGATGCGGCTCCTACACTCGGCTGGGCTGGTACCGGATCTGCGTTTCGAGCGGCGGGTCTGTTGAGCCGTGACTCGCTACCGACGCTGAGAGGAGATCGGCACTCTTGGGCCACCTGCTCGTTACGAACGACTTTCCTCCGAAGATCGGCGGTATCCAGAGCCTTCTCTACGAGCTCTGGCGCCGGTTGCCGCCCGCGGAAGTGACCGTGCTCACCACCCGGTTCGAGGGAGCGGCGACCTTCGACCGTGACCAGGCGTTTCGGATCGTGCGCGCTGGGTCTGCGGCCCTGTTGCCCACGCCTGGCCTCGTCCGCCAGATACGCAGCTTGTCAGCCGAAGTCGGCGCAGGGCTGGTTGTCCTCGATCCCGCTCTTCCCCTCGGCCTTGTCGGCCGATGGCTCGAGCGCCCCTACGCCGTCCTGCTGCACGGAGCCGAAGTGACTGTCCCGGCCCGGCTCCCTGTTGCGAAGGACCTACTCGCCTCAGTGTTGGGGCCCGCTGAGGTTGTCATCGCGTTCGGGGGCTACCCTGCGGCAGAGGCACGTCGCGTTCTGGCTGGTCATCAGCCGCGCATCGTCGTCATCCCGCCAGGCGTCGATCTCGACAGGTTCCGCCCCCTTGCCCCCAAAGAGCGGGAGGCGGCTCGCGTACGACTCGGGCTGCCTGCCGACGGGCCGCTCATCGTGAGCGTCAGCCGGCTCGTGCCGAGAAAGGGCATCGACGTGCTGATAAGAGCTGTCGCCCTGCTGAGACCGGACTTCCCGGATTTGCACCTCGCAGTCGGTGGGCAGGGACGCGACCTTTGCCGTCTCGCCAGGTTGGTTCGGAGCCAGAGACTGCAGCACGCTGTGCACCTTCTTGGGCGCGTCTCCGAGCACGACCTCCCCCTTCTCGACGGCGCGGCAGACATCTGGGCGATGCTTTGCCGGGACCGCTGGCTGGGGCTCGAGCAGGAGGGGTTTGGGATCGTCTTTCTCGAGGCCGCCGCCACCGGAGTGCCGCAGCTGGCAGGCCGCAGCGGCGGTGCCCACGAGGCAGTCGTCCATGGAAAGACTGGTCTCGTCCTGGATGATCCTGCCGATGCGGCTGCCGCTGCCACCGCGCTCCGCTCCCTCCTGGTCGATCCGTCGCGCCGGCACAGCCTCGGCCACGCAGCCCGAGAGCGAGCCGAGAGGGAATTTGACTACTCCGTGCTGAGCGAGCGGCTCCGCGTGGCCCTGGGGCAGGCAGGTGGCTGAGCATGCCATTGGCACGGCGTATCGGGCGCGGGATGTCGCTGGCCGGGTACTGTCCTGGCTCGGTACTTCACACTGAGCAGTGCCGACGGTCGAGCATCCTAGAAGGGAGGACCAGTGGCGGAGCAGACTACCGAGGCGATGGTCGTGGAGGCTTCCCCTGCTCGCTGCTTCGAGACGGTGGCCGCAATAGAACGCTATCCGGAGTGGGTGGCGGATCTGAAAGAGGTGAACGTCATCGAGCGGGACGAGCAGGGCCGCCCCGTCGTCGTGGCCTTCAGGGCAGCCGCCTTTGGTCGCTCCACCAACTACACCCTTGTGTATGACTACTCGAAAGCTCCAGAGCAGTTCGCCTGGGTGCAGCGGAGCGGGGATATCACGGAGCGCCTTGACGGCTTCTACCGCTTCGCCGAGGCACCCGGTGGTGGCACGGAGATCACCTACAGTCTCGTCGTCGAGCTGAGGGTTCCGCTACCGGGGTTCATTAAGCGGCGTGCGGAAGGGAACATCTTGCACGCCGCGATCCGGGATCTAAAGGCGAAGGTGGAGGGCGACACCTGAACTCGCCCGCCGCTATCGGCATCGATGCCGGAGGCACGAAAGTTCTCGGAGTCATCGTCGACCGCCATGGGCGCGTGCTCCTGGAACAGCGACTTGCCACCTTCGGTCGCGGCAGGAGCATCGTCGACACTCTGGAGGAGCTGTGCCGCGGCCTGCTGGCCGCGTTCGGGGCTACTGACCTTCGCGATGAGGCGAAAGAGGTCGGTGAGCTCGCCTCGGTGCCGACCGGCGTCGGCATCGCGGGGCTCGTCGACGGCGCCGGTGTAGTCCGGTTCGCGCCGAATCTCCACGCCGCCGACGGCACGCCAGTGAAGACGATGCTGCAGGAGCGCCTGGGCGATGCGGTGGAGCTGTATGTCGATAACGACGCGACCTGCGCCGGCGCGGCAGAGTGGAGCCATGGATCAGCGCTGGGGCTTCGCGACGTCGTGTTCGTAGCTCTCGGCACCGGGATCGGAGGGGCGATCCTCGCCGATGGTCGGCTGCTGCGGGGAGAGTCCAACTTTGCTGCGGAGCTGGGTCATATGGTCATCGACCCAAGCGGCCCGGACTGCGGGTGCGGTCGGAGGGGATGCTGGGAGCTCTACGCCTCGGGATCGGCACTCGGGCGGCTCGCGCATGCGGCCGCGCTCGCCGGGCGGGCCACCTTGGTGCAAGAGATTGCGGGCGGCGATCCCGCTGGCATAAGGGGCGAGCACGTGGTCGAGGCTGCCGGAGCCCATGATCGCGAGGCAGGTGCGATTCTCGAAGAGTTCGCTTCCTTTGTCGCCCTAGGGCTCGGCAACCTTGCAAGCATCTTCGACCCGGAGCTCATCGTGATCGGCGGGGGACTGAGCCGAGCAGGCGAGACAGTGCTGGGGCCGGTACGGGACTGCTTCGTCAGCCACCTCGAGGGCCACGGCTACCGGCCGACGACAACGATCGCGGCTGCCGCGCTTGGAGATCGGGGCGGCGCGGTCGGGGCAGCTCTTCTGGCTGCATCGAGGGGATCCGAGCCGCGAGCGATGGGCTCCGCGCTAGCCTCGAGGTCGGGCGAGGAGCCACGATCTCACCCCCCGCGAGGTGCCAGCTAGAAGATGAGGATCGGGATCACCCTGCCGAGCTTCAGCGCCGACGTCGGTGCCGTCATAGACACGGCCCGTGCAGCAGAGAAAGCGGGCATACACGGGGTCTTTGCTTTCGATCACCTGTGGCCGACGGGGAGCCCGCAGCGTCCGGCTCTCGCGGCCTATCCGATCGTGGCTGCCGTCCTCGCAGCGACGAGGGAGATCCGTGTCGGCACCCTCGTCGCCCGTATTGGGCTGCTGCCCGATGAGGTAGTGCTTGCCAGTCTCAGCAGTCTGGCAACGATCGGCGGAGGACGGCTGGTTGCCGGGCTTGGGACGGGCGACTCGACGAGCGCCGACGAGAACGAGCGGCTCGGGATCCCCTATCCGGCGGCGCGTACTCGCCGGACCAGGCTGGACGATGTAGGCGCGGCGCTTAAAGGAGCTGGGATCGAGACCTGGATCGGCGCCGGGACCAGGGCCACGAACGAGCTGGCTCATTCGATCGGGGTGACTCTCAACCTGTGGGGCGCCCAACCGGACCGCGTGCGCGAGATAGCCGCCACTGGGGCTGCGGTCAGCTGGGCGGGACCGTTCCCGAAAGACGACTCGGGTCCCGAGCTCCTCGAATCTCTGTCGCGTGCGGGGGCCACGTGGGCAGTGTGGGGCTGGCCCCCGTCGGTCGAGTCCGTCGTGTCAGCGGCCCAGCGCGCCCGCATCGAGCTCGCATCGGCGGCGCGCTAGCCTCGGACGATGGAACTGCGGCGTGTCACAGGACTGCCTCCCTATGTCTTTGCCGAGATAAACGAGCTCAAACTGGCAGCGCGCCGAGCGGGCGAGGACGTCATCGATCTCGGGTTCGGCAACCCCGATATCCCATCCCCCGACATCGCCGTGGAGAAGCTAGCCGAGGCGGCTCGCAATCCCCGCAACCACCGCTACTCCGCGAGCCGTGGCATCCCCAAGCTGCGCGAGGCGATCGCGGACCTCTACATGAGGCGCTTCGGCGTCGAGATCGACCCGGACACCGAGGTCGTAACGACGATTGGGGCGAAAGAGGGCCTGTCTCATCTCATGTGGGTTCTCGTCGGCCCGGGCGATACGGCCCTTGTTCCGTCTCCGTCCTATCCAATACATATCTATGCGCCGTTGTTTGCTGGCGCAGATATTCGCCTCGTGCGGCTGGAGGGGCTCGGCACGGATGAGGTGGGAGCAGGGGAGGGTTTCTTTGCCAATTTGGTCGAGGCGTGGGAGTCTGCCTGGCCCAAGCCACGCGTGGCGATCCTCTCGTTCCCACACAACCCGACGACTGCCTGTATCGACCTTCCCACGATGGCACGCCTCGTCGAGTGGGCACGCGCGCGCTCGGTGGTGCTGGTGCACGATTTCGCGTACTCCGACACCGCCTTTGACGGCTACCGCCCGCCCTCCATCTTGGAGGTACCGGGAGCCAAGGAGGTCGCTGTAGAGCTCTATACGATGACCAAGTCCTTCTCGATGGCGGGCTGGAGGGTCGCGTTCCTTCTCGGAAACGCCGAGCTGGTTCAGGCGCTGACGAAGCTCAAGAGCTACCTCGACTACGGGACCTTCCAGCCGATCCAGATAGCCGCCACTGTGGCTATGAACGAGTCGCCGGACTACCCCTTGGAAGTGAACGAGATCTATCGCGCTCGGCGTGACGCCTTATGTGACGGACTCAGTCGCATCGGCTGGGAGGTCGAGAGACCGAAGGGAACGATGTTCGTCTGGGCGCCGATCCCGGAGCCCTACGAGGAGATGGGCTCGCTCGAGTTCTCGCGCTTTCTCGTCTCGGAGGCCAAAGTCGCGACCTCGCCGGGAGTCGGCTTCGGCGTCGGAGGTGACGGCTACGTGCGTTTTGCTCTCATAGAGAACGAGAAGAGGATCGCTCAGGCCGTGCGGATGCTGCGTAAGGCGTTGCCAAAGCTCTGAGAGCACCGGGTGGGAGCCCATCTGGCCCTCGCTCACATGGCCCGAAGCAGATCGGCCGTACGAGTGGGCCGTGAGTATTCTTGAGCATGCTCTACGGGGTGGTGCGGGCTGTTGCCTCTCCGCTATTTCGCATGGCGTTTCGCGTCACGGTGAGCGGTCTGGAGTACGTCCCCCGCACCGGTGGGATCGTCATCGCGAGCAACCACCAAGCCTTCTGCGACTCGCTGTTTCTCCCGCTCGTGCTGCCACGCCGGGTAAGCTTCGTCGCAAAGGCGGAGTACTTCACGTCACGAAGGACACGTTGGATCCTCCGTGCGCTCGGCCAGATTCCTATGGACCGCCGGGGTGGGGTAGCGTCCGAGAGAGCCCTCGGCGAGGCGCTCGCCATTCTTCGATCTGGCGGATGTGTCGGAATCTACCCAGAAGGCACGAGGCCGGCAGACGGTCTTCTCCACCGTGGACGTACCGGCGTCGCCCGCCTGGCCCTTTCCGCAAGATGCCCCGTCATCCCGGCCGGGATCCGCGGAACCCGCGACGTGCAGCCGATTGGCACCAGGACGCTCAGACCGTTCAAACGCGTGCAGGTTGACTTCGGTGAGCCAATCGATCTGGACGGTCGGTACGGCGGTCGCGACAGTGCGGATGCTCTCACCCTGCGGGAGGCTACGGACGAGATTATGGCGGAGATCAAGCGGCTCTGCGGGCAGGAGTACATCGACCAGTACGCGTCGCGAGCGGGCAATGCGCCGGCTGCTACCGGAGAGCTGGAGGAGTGACCGACGGCCACTTCGCGCCCGAGCACCGCGCGGCGGCCAGCGGGGTCACGCGGAGACGCCGCACCGGGATCGCATCAGCGGACAGCGGCCCAACCCCTCGAGCGCCTGAGGGCATCGAGCCAGCGCGCGTAGTCGTGGTCAGCTCTTGCCTGAGGAAGGGTCGGTTCGAAGCTCACGTCAGCGGGAGCCAGGCGGCGTAGATCGGCAGGCGACGCCCACACGCCCTCGGCCAGCCCGGCCAGCATCGCGGCTCCGAGCGCGGTCACCTCGACGCTTCGCTGGCGTCCGACCCTCAGCCGCGACTGGTCCGCGAGCGTCTGCAACAGGAGGCTCATAGCTGCGGCTCCTCCGTCGGCCCGCAGCTCTGTCACGAGATGGCCAGACGAGGAAGACATCGACTCGAGCACGTCTCGTGTCTGGAAGGCGATCGCCTCGATCGCGGCGCGCGCGAGGTGCGCCCGATTCGTGCCCCGGGAAAGGCCGACGACGGTTCCGCGCGCGCCGGGATCCCACCAGGGACTGCCCAGGCCGGTAAAGGCCGGCACGACGATGACGCCCTCGCTCGAGTCCACCGACTCCGCGAGAGACGCGATCTCTTCGGCACGCTCTATGATCCGAAGCCCGTCGCGAAGCCACTGCACGGTGGCGCCTGCGGAGAAGATCGCGCCCTCGAGCGCGTAGGTCGTCTCTCCGTTCACCTCCCAAGCGACTGTCGTGAGGAGGCCGTCGGCTGGGCTCGGACAGCTAGGTCCGAGGTTCATCAACACGAAACCCCCGGTCCCGTATGTGACCTTGGTCATCCCGACCTCGAAGCAGCACTGGCCGAAGAGTGCCGCCTGTTGATCGCCAGCGATGCCACTGAGCGGCACTCCCGCGAGCAAGCCCCCGGCGACGTCGCGGCTCACGACGCCGAAGCGGCCTGCGGAGGGAAGCGCGTCTCCGAGCGCACGCATCGGGACTTTGAAGGTGTCGCAGAGCTGCTCGGACCAGGCCATCTCGACTATGTCGTAGCAAAGCGTCCGCGATGCGTTCGAAACATCGGTCGCGTGCACACCGCCGGCCGGCCCGCCGGTGAGGTTCCAGCAGATCCAGTCATCGACAGTGCCGAGCATGAGATCGGGGCCTACATCGATCTCGCCTTCGGTTATCATCGACTCCCACTTGGTGGCCGAGAAGTAAGGGTCAAGGACGAGGCCGGTCCTCTCTCGGACGAAGGGCAGGAAGCCGGAAGCCTCGAGCTCCCTGCACCGGCGGGCAGTGCGCCGGTCCTGCCAGACAATCGCGTTGTGAAGCGGCTTGCCGGTACGACGGCTCCACGCGACGGCGGTCTCGCGCTGGTTCGTGAGGCCTATTGCCACCACCGAGTTGGTTGGTTCTGCGAGGAGCCTCGCGACTAGCTCGTTGAGCGTGGTCTCGACGAGCCGCCAGATCTCTCCCGGGTCGTGCTCTACGAGCCCGGCAGCCGGATAGTGCTGGGTGAGCTCTCGATAGGAGACGTCTCGCACCTGGCCGTCAAGTCCGACGGAGATCGCCCTCACGCCGGTAGTGCCCGCGTCTATGGTAACGAGTAGCTCCACGGTCGGCACCGTAGTAGGTGCTCGTACCGTTCACCGGCGCTGTTCGTCCCGCTGGTGGAGGCGCTTGGGCTCTGCGACGCGTGACACAGCGCAGCAATACTCTGGTGGTGTAAAAGGGGGGATGGCTCCCCGCGGTTCTCTTGCTAGCGAGTGCGAATCTTCGCGAGCGGCACTTGACCTGGATCGGAGCAGTTCAGCTCTCATTGACAACGACGTAACTACGATGCTGTAATTGCCCCTTACCTGGTGGTGTGATGACGCATAGCCACTATATGTTGTGTTGTGAGACTCGGAGCCGGTTGCGCCGGACAAGAAGGGGGCAGGGATAATGGCTGTCGCAGGAGAGCGTCTCGGGATCGGTATCCGTCGTCATTTCACCGAGGAGGGCAAGCACCCTTACGACAGCGTGACCTGGGAGCGGAGGGAGGCGAGGATCTCCGATTACAGGACCGGCGCGGTTGCATTCGAGCAGCTCGGCGTCGAGGTGCCTGCGAGCTGGAGCATGAATGCCACCAACATTCTCGCCCAGAAGTACTTCCGGGGCGCGCTTGGAACCCCCGAGCGCGAGACCTCGTTGCGCCAGGTCGTCGATCGCGTCGTCGACGCGATCACGAGCTGGGGGATCAAGGATGGGTACTTCGAGGACGGCTCCGAGGCAGCGACATTCCGCGACGAGCTGAAGCACCTGATCGTCGAGCAAAAGGCAGCCTTCAACTCCCCGGTCTGGTTCAACATCGGGGTGAAAGGCGTTCCACAGCAAGCCTCTGCGTGTTTCATCCTCGCGGTAGAGGACAATATGGCGTCGATCCTCAACTGGTATGTCGAAGAGGGGACGATCTTCAAGGGTGGTTCGGGTTCGGGCGTGAATCTCTCGACGATCCGCTCATCAAGGGAGCCTCTTCACGGCGGGGGTACCGCGTCGGGACCAGTCAGCTTCATGCGCGGAGCCGATGCGTCGGCCGGCACGATCAAGTCTGGAGGAAAGACGCGGCGAGCCGCCAAGATGGTCATCCTCGACGTCGATCACCCGGACATCAGGGAATTCATCTGGTGCAAGGCCAAAGAGGAGCGCAAGGCGCGCGTGCTCGCGCAAGCGGGCTTCGACATGGATCTGGACGGCGCGGACAGCCACTCGACCCAATACCAGAACGCCAACAACTCTGTCCGGGTGAGCGACGATTTCATGAGGGCAGTCGTAGAGGACGCCAGCTGGGATCTGGTCGCACGCACGACAGGTGAGGCGGTCGAGACCGTGAGGGCTCGCGACCTCTTCCGCCAGATCGCCGAGGCCGCCTGGGAGTGTGCAGATCCTGGGTTGCAGTTCGACACGACGATCAACAAATGGCACACGGCACCCAATACGGGTCGGATCACCGCGAGCAATCCCTGTTTCACGGGCGACATGCGTGTCCACACCGATAAGGGGCTGGTGCGTTTCGACGAGCTGCTGGACAGGGCGAAGCGTGGTGAGCAGTTCGCTGTGTATACCCACGACGCCACAGGCGCCAACCCGGTGGAGGCTGCGGTCCTCTCCCATCCTGAAGCGATCATGGTCACAGGCATCAACGACATCGTCCGCCTTCGGTTCGAAAATGGCATGGAGCTGCGCTGCACCCCCTCGCACAGGATCTTCACGACCAATCGCGGCTACGTACCGGCAGAGGAGATCCAGCCGCAGGACGACATCAAGGTGCTGGACGTGCCGGCTCCCGCCCTCGAAGCCGATCTGGCTCTTCCGGCCCCATCGGATGGCGTCGGAGGCATCAAATGGCGCGAAGCGGGGGAGTCAAGCAGCCTCCTCACGCAGTGGAGCGAGGAGCTCGGCCACTACCTCGGCTGGCTGGTCGGGGCTGGATCGGTTTCCGGAAGCACCGTCACTACGACCTACAGCTCGCCAGAGGATCGCGACGAGGTGCTCCATGGTCACGCGCTCTTGCTCGAGAAGCTCACTGGCGGACAGTTGGCAAAGGTCTGTGAGGAGATCGCAGGAGGCGCGCGGCTACGTGTCGGCGGTGCTGCTTTTATGAGATTTCTCAGCTCGCTTGGCTTCCAGCACTTGTTCGGAAGCTGGCAGAGCGTGCCTGTGGCGATCGAGCAGGCGCCGCCTTTCGCCACGGCGGCGTTCCTGCGTGGCCTGTTCGACACTGAGGGATCACTCAGCAGGGACCCCGAGGGCGGCGCTCGCGTTTTTCTGAAGTCGAGCTCCACGGAGGTGCTTCGCGGAGTTCAGCGACTGCTCGCGACCTTTGGGGTGTCGAGCCGCATCGAGCGGACCCGCGGCGAGGATGAGATATCGTCCAATCTGGTGATAGCTGCCGGTTCGCTCCGGCGCTTTGCCGCCGAGATCGGTTTCACCTTGTCCACCAAGTCTCTCCTGCTCGCGGAGGTCGCTGCAAGTGAGCCGGGAGGCTACGGTGGCACGAGATACACGACTCGCCTTGCGGAGCGGAGCTACGAGGGACGCGAGCTCACATACAACCTCTCCGAGGCGCGCAACCACTCCTACCTGGTAAACGGCGTTGTTGTCCGCAACTGTTCGGAGTACGTCCACCTCGACAACAGCAGCTGTAATCTCGCCAGCCTCAACCTGCTGAGCTTCATCAGGGAGGGTGGCAGCTTCGACGTCGAGAGCTTCCGGGCGGCGGTAGAAGTCGTATTCACCGCTCAGGAGATCCTAATTGGCAACGCCGACTATCCGACCGAAAAGATCGGCGACACGACGCGCAGGTTCCGAGAGCTCGGCCTTGGCTACGCTAACCTCGGTGCCTTGCTGATGTCGGAGGGCCTGCCCTATGACTCGGAGGAGGGCCGGGCCTGGGCGGGCGCGATCACTGCCCTCATGACTGGTGCGGCCTATGAGACCTCCGCTCGCACCGCGGCGAGGATGGGCCCGTTCGCCGGGTTCCACGAGAACCGTGCCGCGATGTTGCAGGTGCTGAGGATGCACCGAGCTGAGGTTGCAAAGATCGATGAGGAGCTCGTGCCGACCGAACTGCTCTCGGCAGCCCAGGAGACAT
Organism: Actinomycetes bacterium; assembly: GCA_021796455.1. Classification (GTDB taxonomy): domain Bacteria; phylum Actinomycetota; class Acidimicrobiia; order Acidimicrobiales; family Bog-793; genus JAKACA01. The sequence goes on along the minus strand of JAKACA010000010.1, from coordinate 6,639 downwards.
GGGACCACACGGTGGAGCTTGCAGAGGAGCATGGAGTGCGCAACTCGCAAGCGACGGTCCTCGCCCCGACCGGCACGATCTCGTTCCTCATGGACTGCGATACGACAGGGATCGAGCCTGACTTGGGCCTGGTGAAGACAAAAAAGCTCGTCGGCGGTGGGACGATGTCGATCGTCAACCAGACGATCCCGCGCGCTCTGCGCAAGCTCGGATACGACGCCGACGACGTAGCTGCGATTGTCGCCTATATAGACGAGCACAAGTCGATAGTCGGCGCGCCACACCTGCGCGGCGAGCATCTGCCCGTGTTCGCGTGCTCCATGGGCGACAATGTGATTCACTACCTCGGGCACGTGAAGATGATGGCGGCTGCCCAACCATTTGTGTCAGGGGCTATCTCGAAGACGATCAACATGCCCGAGTACGCAACAGTCGACGAGGTCGAGCAGCTGCACATTGACGCCTGGCAAATGGGACTGAAAGCTGTGGCCATCTACCGGGACAACTGCAAGGTCGCCCAGCCGCTCTCGACCACGAAGAAGGAGGGCGCGACGGCACCCTCTGGCGAGGAGAGCGCGGGCGGCGCGGTCGGTCGACTGAGCTCAATCGGTCGACTGAGCTCAACAGGTCTTGGCGCCAAAGAGGCGGAGCTCACAGCCAAGATCGCCGAGCTCGAAGATGCCCTCAAGATCTCACGGGTGACAGCTCCTGCGGCCACCACGCGCGCCCGGCTGCCGCGTAAGCGCAGGTCGAGCACCTTCGCCTTCCGGGTGGCTGACTGCGAGGGCTATGTCACAGTTGGCGAGTACGAAGACGGCAGCCCCGGTGAGGTCTTCATGAAGGTCTCCAAGCAGGGATCAACGCTCTCGGGCGTAATGGACGCCTTCGCGATATCGGTGAGCTTGGGGCTTCAGCACGGTGTCCCCCTCTCGACCTTCGTGCGTAAGTACACCAACCTGCGTTTCGAGCCGGCAGGAATCACCGACGACCCCGAGCTGCGTCTTGCCTCCAGCCTCGTCGACTACATCTTCAGGCGGCTCGCCCTCGATTACCTGAGCTTCGACGAGCGGCTCGAGCTTGGCGTGCTATCAACCTACGAGCGGACCCAGCCGACGCTGCCGGGGCTCGAGGATCTAGACGCCGGAGAGGCGAGCGATATCGAGAGGGAGCGGTTTGGCCCCGGCGGGGACGTCGCCTCCGAGACAGGTGCCAAGGGGAGCTCGACGTCCTCTGAGCCCTGGCACCCAGCGGCGCCACGTCCCGGCCAATTCGAGAATCCGGACGCACCGTTCTGCTATGCCTGCGGCAATGTCATGCAACGGGCCGGATCGTGCTACGCCTGCCCAAGCTGCGGGGCTACGAGCGGCTGTTCGTAGCCCGGCGACCCTACCGATCTAGTTCCAGGAACGACGACGGACCAGCCAGCCGGGAGCGCCCGTCTGGCTGGTCCGTCTGCTTCATGGCTCCTTACGGCCCTAGTACCCGTAACCTCCACTAGGGGCCGTGGTGGTTGTGGTGCCACTACTGGCCGCTTTCTTGATCGGTGTCGCGGCGTTGCTCGTGGCGCTCGCCCTGACTGCGTACCAGACTCCGCCGAACGCGTGGATGCCCCCACCGTAAGCCTGTCCGGGGTGCGAGTCCTTGATGAAGGTGTAGACGGGCCATCCGTTGTAGGTGACCTGCCATTTCGCTCCTCTGACGACATGGGAGATCTTGCCCTTGACGCCGGTGCCGCCCGTTACCTTCGTGTTCTTGGCCACTTCGAGGGCCGGCCAAAGCTTGAGGCAGGTAACGCTTGTGCAGTGGAGCTTGCCAGAGGACTCCGTGCTCAGCACGTAGAGCGTGTACCCTGCCGAGTCCGTGAGCACCTCGCCATAGCTGGCGACCTTGCGTTCTTGAAGCACAGGAGTGGCTCCGGGGCCACTGCCAGCCGCTTTCTTGACCGGCGTCGCGGCGTTGGTCGTAGCCGCTGCATGGACGAGGTCCCAGACACCGCCGAAGGCGTGGATGTTCTCGCCGTTTGCCTGTCCTGGGTGTGAGTCGCCGACGAAGGTGTAGACCGGCCATCCGTTATAGGTGACCTGCCACTTGGCTCCTCTGACGACATGGGAGATCTTGCCCCTGACGCCGGCGCCGCCTGTCACCTTGGCGTTCTTTGCCACCAGGAGGGGCGGCCAGGCCTTGAGGCAGGCACCGCTTGTGCAGTGGAGCTTGCCCGAGGACTCCGTGCTCAGCACGTAGAGCGTGTACCCCGCTGAATCGGTCAGGACCTCGCCGTAGCCGGCCGCCTTGTGCTCTTGCAGTATCGGCGTTGGGCTTCCGTGCCTGGCGCTCGGGGCCGACGCCAGAGACGGTACGACGGCGACTCCGACTAGGACCGCGGCAGCAGTCGCGGCGCCGAGCAGGGCGGCTCCGATAGCTCGGCGGTGTCGCCAGGGCGATCGGCTTGTGTCGTTTCTCATGCGATGTCCTCCGGGGTGTGCAGTTTGCCGGTCACCTGTTCGGTTCTGATCCGGCAGGTGGTTTCTCGTCGAAATGACGGGTCGGTGAGATGTACGGCTGGTCGCCAGACACGGATTGCACGCGCTCTGGCGAGTCATCGTGAGCGGGTGACCGCGACCGAGAAGCTTGACGGGCCTGGGTAGCGGGCACGAGGCCCGACTACGTCACCTAAGAGCCGGTCGCGCCCCGCGGCCATCCCCCGTTTGGGAATGTGCTCCTGAGAGTCTGTCCGTCGCGCCGCTCGGTCATAACGGTGAAGTGCCCTTGGTGCACCAGCATCAGCGTGATCGCGGTTGCCACCGGCGAGCTCTTGCCGCCTGCGCAGCTGGGGACACAGTTGTCGAGGTTGGAGACCCCGTGCCCCACCGCGAGGGTCGCCGTCCAGGACGACCACCTGAGGTGAGTGACGATGTTGCCACCGTCAGCGCTGAAGCTGAGCGTCGTAGGCTCACGCCCCGCGTAGGTACCCACCTCGAGGATTGGAAGACGCTTGGCAGAAGTCGCGTTCGAGCCGTCAACAGATGTCGCCACGGCTCGGTTGGTCGACCCGCACGCGCTCAGGGCCGTCGCGAGACCAAGGGCGAGGGCGGCGGTGCCACGGTGGCGTGTCATGCCAGGATGCTCCCTCGTGACCGACCACATCGTGCCTCGCGCGTGCCCGTCGCCGCAGCGCTCATGACCGTCCGATCCTGCTGTTCGATGGGTAAGCTCCATGACGCCAGCCGGTGGCAATGGGCTCCATAAAGCTCCCGATCCCTTGGCGGCGCGGTGGTGACTCGAATACCAAGGTCAGCTCCCGGGTCCCCAATCTTGCTCAAGGGAGCCGTCGCTTCGATGCCGGAAGAGCGGAATCGATCCAAGCGCGTGGACTTTGGTGGCGTCCTCGCCGAGTGCCGAGCGCCACAGCCAACCCTCGGTGAGCAGCGCTCCAAATGCAACTGGCTGTCCGCCAATCCTCCTGATCAGGTTCAGGGCGGCTTTGCTCGATCCACCTGTCGAGATGACGTCGTCAACGATGGCGACGCGACGACCATCTATTGCTCGACGCCGAGCCCTGTCGAAGAGGAGATGCTGGTCCCTGTCGGTCGTGATGGAGCGAACTGGCTCCGCGATGGCGTCGGCCAGATGGATTTTCGGCGTCTTGTGCAAGATCACGTAGTCGTCGAGTCCGAGCGCACGGGTAACCTCGATCGCAAGCGGGATACCCATCGTGGCCACGGACGCGACGATCTCGACGTCGAAGGGCTCTAGCTGGCGCGCGAGCTCACGCCCCGCGGTCTCGGCGAAGCGCACGCCGTGGTCCACGCAGATCAAAAGTGCGATCGAGACTTGAGGCGCCACCTGCACAAGGGGGAGATCGACTACCTGGGAGCCGACCGTGACACTGTATGTGTCACCTGCGACCACTCCGGTCATTTGGTTCCCCCGGTCAACACTGCAGCGAGATCTGGCTCCCCGCTGCCAGTGTTCGCCCTGCGAGATCGTGGCAACGTCGACTCAGTCGAGCACGCGGATACAGAGTACGGGCGGGAGCCCGGAGGCTACGAGTCGCCACTCCTCACCTTGGTCGACGGAGGCAAAAAGCTGTCCGGAGGTCGTGCCGAAGACAATCGGGAAAGGCGATGTCGGGCCGATCGCGAGGGCATCGGGCAAGACCGTCAGGTGCGCGTTGACAGCAGGCAATCCGACGCCGAGGGCTTCCCAGCTGAGACCGCAGTCTGTGGTCCGATATACGCGCGGCCGGCCACCGGGATTACACGGGTATGCCTTCGACTCGAGGGGAAATACGTACGCGGTGCCTGGCACGATCGGGTGGCCCGCCACGGCGTAGCCGAAATCAGACGGCAGCCCGCCTACTTCCCCCGAGCGTCCTACGCTCGTCCAGCTGTCGCCGGCACTGTCGGAGCGGTACGTGCCCGTATCCGTCTGCGCAAAGACGCAGTCAGGGCCCGAGGCGTCGAAGGCGACCTTGTACACATGGCGCGCGGCTAGGTCAGTACCGTCTACCGAGCGCATCGCGATTCCGCCGTTGCGCGCCTGCCAGGTACCGCCGCCGTCGTCAGATCGGTACACCCCGGCTCCCCCCGCGGCAACGATGATCCGACCAGGTCGATCCACATGAGTGAGGACAGTGTTGATCCCCTCTCCGGCCTTGCTCTCCCAACCGGTCCGGTCGAAATTGTCCTCGAGCGTCCCGACTTGATCAAAGCATGTGCCATCGACGGAGCGCAACATCCCAGCCGGTTCGATGCCGACATAAAACGGCCGGACCGCAGCAGCTGAGGGAGCGCCGGCGTCATGCTGCAGCTGCAGCACCTGTCTCGGTCCGGGGCCGCTCTCTATATCGGATGCACCAAGCGCGTGCTCGGACCAGCTCTGCCCGTCATCATCGGAACACCAGATCGCCACCTCACCACCCTGGCCAACCGTAGCTGCGAGGTATGCAGAGCCTGACTGGAGAAATGCCGTGACGCGGTGACCCTTCAGGTACGGTCCGTCGGCGACGCCATCGCTCACCAGGAACAGACCCAACGTAGTTGTGACTGCGACCGGTAGATGGTCAGTCAAGCGAGTCCGGAACCCAGACCGATCCTGCTCCAATCACCTGCTCCTTCGCGGTGCCGACGTTTTCTAGTTGCGGGGGAGACTGGCAGCTCATCCGCATGGCCCATCCGCACCCTGCAGGTGCTTCAGCATATCCCGGCCTGCATGGTTAGTGGAGGATATGTCACCATGCGGCTGAGGGTGGGCCTCACTTCGGGGCGTAATCGCCGGATCCCCTCGGTCTCGTCCGTGCACCAACCGCCGAAACCCGGCTCGGAACGGCGTGACCCACGAGACTCGCGATCACCCTGGCCGTGTCAGCGACGGCGTCGAGATTGACACCCGAGATGATTCCGAGATCATCGAGCAGCGCAACCAAATCCTCGGTCCCGAGATTGCCACCCGCGCCCGCGGCGAAAGGTGAACCGCCGAAACCCCCCGCCGCGCTGTCGAAGCGCGTCACTCCGGCCTGGAGGCCTGCGTAGGCATTGAGGAGCGCCGTCCCGCGGGTATCGTGGAGATGGAGGCCTACATCAGGTCCGGTAAGGTCCACGAGCTCGGTGACGAGCCGGGGAGTTGCCATCCCAGTGGTGTCGGCAAGGGTAGCAGTGACAGCTCCTGCCTCTCGGAGCCGTCGACAGAGATCGTTCACCTCAGCGGCCGGGAGGTCCCCCTCATAGGGGGAGCCGAAGGCGCACGACACGATCACATCGACCGGGACCCCAACTCCAGCTGCGCGCTCACAGATCGCCTCTATCTGGTCAAGGGACTCGGCTACGGACCGGTGGACATTCAGCTCGTTGTAGATCGGGGACGCCGAGATCGTGGCCGCAAGCTCATCGACCCCGGCGTCTAGGGCAGCTACCGCACCGCGGAGGTTTGCGACAAGGGCACTTAGTCGGATCGTCTCGCGGGTGGTCACGAGGGCTAGCACCTCACCAGCGCCGGCCATGGCCGGTACGAGCCGTTCCGAGACGAAGCTCACGGCTTCGATGTGCCTGCAACCCGCTCGTGCCAGCTGGTCTACAACCGCGGCGCGCTCGGCCGGACTGATCGGCCGCTCGGACTGGAGACCGTCCCGGGGCCCCACTTCCCTGATGGTGACTTGACGCGGTAGCACGCGGGACGATCCCGGCACAGTGCGCCGATCAGCTCGGTCCATGCGCGGCACGATAGCCGGGTGACTGTCCGCATTAGCCTGCATCCTCATGTGCGACGGGAGGGACTTGGTCCTCGAGGGTGTCGTAGTCCACGGTGACGGTCGGGGACGAGAGCTCGGCTATCCAACCGCGAATGTGGACCTGCAGGGTCCGATGTCTGTTCCGGCCGACGGCGTCTATGCGGGGTGGTGCGAGCTCGAAGATGGCCGGCGCGTGGTTGCGGCCATATCGGTTGGCACGAGGCCCACGTACTACAACCGCGAGGGGACCAGGCTTGTCGAAGCGTTCCTCCTGGACTTCGACGAGGACATCTACGGCGAGCACGTGAAGCTGAGCTTCGGAACCTTGGTGAGGGCGCAGGCTCGGTTCGCGAACGGTGACGAGCTCGTGGCGCAGATGCGACTCGACGTCGCAGCGGTCCGCGTAGCTACGG